>NZ_JBFTJJ010000004.1:0-351222 GCF_056395365.1 Variovorax sp. 10L421 | reverse complement strand
TTCGACACGCCGTTCACCACCAGCGTGCGGTCGCGCAGGCCCGGCTCGATGGCCAGCAGATGCGGCGCCGCGGCTTCGGTGAAGCGGATGTGCTCGTAGATGTCGTCGGTCAGCACCATGACCTGGGGGTGGCGCATCAGCACGTCGGCGAGCGAGCGCAGCTGTCCGGCGGTGTAGGTCGTGCCCGTGGGATTGGTCGGCGAGTTGAAGACCAGCCAGCGCGTGGCCGGTGTGATGGCCGCCTCGAGCGCCTCGGGCGTCAGCCGGAAGTCGTCTTCTTCCTTGCAGGCCACGGTGACCGGCGTGCCGTCGCAGGCCAGCACCATATCGGGGTACGACACCCAGTACGGCGCCGGCACGATCACTTCGTGCCCTTCTTCGACCGTTACCGACAGCGCGTTGAACAACGCGTGCTTGGCGCCGATCGTGACGATGATGTCGCGCGGGCTGTAGCTCAAGCCATTCTCGCGCTGGAGCTTGGCCGCGATGGCTTCGCGCAGGGCCAGCGTGCCGGCGACGGGCGTGTAGCGCGTCTCGCCGCGTTCGATGGCCGCGCAGCCTGCTTCGCGATTTCCTTATGGAGCATGCCATCGTCCGCATGTGCCAACTGGGTGATCGCATCAGCCCACGCGACGCCGGTACCTTTCGGCGAAATCCACGTACCAGTCGATGCTCCCAGGCTCGGCCAGCGCATCGCGGCTCACGACCTTCTCGAGCGCGTGGCCCAGCAGGAGCTTCTTGACGGGCAGCTCCAGCTTCTTGCCGGTGATGGTTTTCGGGATCGTGCCCACCTGGATGATTTCGTTGGGTACGTGGCGTGCCGACAGGCCCGTGCGCAAGGCCTGCCGGATGCGCTGCTCCAGCGGCTCGTCCAGCTGGATGCCGGTCTGCAGCTGGACGAACAACGCCATGTACGAATCGCGCCCGAGGTACTCCAGGTCCACGACCAGGCTGTCCAGCACTTCGGCCATGCCCTGGACCACGCGGTACAGCTCGGACGTTCCCATGCGCACGCCCTGGCGGTTGATGGTGGCGTCCGAACGGCCGTAGATCACGCCCGCTGTGGCGTCTGGCCGCGGCACCAGGCGCACCCAGTCGCCATGCCGCCAGACGTTGCGGCCCTGGCTGTCCTTGAAGCTCTCGAAGTAGCTCTCCAGGTACCGCCGATGGCCCGCATCTCCCCAGAAGTACAGCGGCATCGAAGGCAGGGGCCGGGTGCAGACCAGTTCCCCCACCTCGTCCAGCACGGGTTGGCCGGCATCGTTCCACGCCTGCACGCAGGCGCCCAAGGTGCGGCATTGCATCTCGCCCGTGCGCACCGGCAGGGTGGGAAGCCCCACCAGGAAGCCGCCGGCAATGTCCGTTCCACCGGAAACGATGTTGAGCCAGAGGTCGCGCTTGACGGCGCCGTACAGCCATTCGCAAGCCTCGGGTGACAGGGGAGAACCGGTGGACGATACCGTGTGCAACTGCCCCAGGTCCGCGATCTCGAGCGGCACGATGCCGGCCTTCAGGCACGCGTGGTGGATCGCGGCGCCGGCGCCGAATACGTGAACGCCCAGCCGCCCCGCCAGTTTCCACAGATGACCCCAGTCCGGCTCGGCACCGGCGCCGGTCACGGCGCCGTCGTACAGCACGAGGGTGGCGCCCCCCAGCAGCCCCAGGACATGCGCGTTCCAGACCATCCACGACGTGTTGGCCGCCCAGAAGACGCGCTCGCCCGGGTGCAGGTCGCCGTGCAGGACCATGTTCACCATGCCGTTCGCGAGCACCCCGCCGTGGCCGTGGACGATCGCCTTGGGCAGCCCCGTCGTTCCCGACGAGTAGAGGATCCACAGGGGGTGGTCCGCCGGCAGGGCCGCCGGTTGCCAGGCCGCCTCGCGCGCGATGGCCTCCTGCCAGCGCACCGTCGTGCGGCCCGCGGCTTGCCCGGGCGGATGCGCAACCGCGTCAAGGTGCGGAATCCAGAGGATGCCGGTGACTGTCGGTAGCTTGCGCAGGATCTCGTCCAGCGCCCCGCGGCGGTCGAACGGCTTGCCGCCGAAGCGATAGCCATCCACCGCGATCAGCACCTTGGGCTCGATCTGCCGGAATCGGTCGCCCACGCTCACCGGCCCCATGTCCGGCGCGCACTGGGACCACACCGCACCCAGGCTGGCGGCGGCCAGGAACGCAACGACCGCCTGGGGGATGTTGGGAAGGTAGCCGGCCACCCGGTCGCCCTGTTGCACACCCAGGTCGCGCAAGGCCTGGGCCACAGATGCCACCTGCCGCTGGAGCTCGACCCAGCTCATGGCGCCGGTGCCCGAGGCCTCGCTTTCGAAAACGATCGCGGGTGAGGCAAGGCGCGCGTGGCGGAACACCTGGTCGACCAGGTTGAGCCGGGCGCCTTCGAACCAGCGGGCGCCCGGCATGTCTTCGCCGGACAGGACACTCTCGTACGGTGCTCGCAACGGAAGCTCGAAGAAGGCCAGGATGGCGCTCCAGAAGCCCTCCAGGTCGGTCACCGACCATTGCCACAAAGCCTCGTAGTTCTCGAAGCGAAGGCCGCGTTCGCGATCCAGCCAGGCCTCGAAGTGGGTGATCAGGGCCCGCTCCTTGCGGGCCGGCGTGGGTGTCCACAAGGGTGCATCGGACGGTGCGGACACGGCGTGAGGGGCGATTTCTGGATGCGTGGTCATGGCGCAGTCTTGCTGGAGTGAACTCGCGAGGGGTTCCTGGGTGTCACACCGAAACGATGCAGCACATTGCCGAGCAACTTTCCGAAGAGCGGGTCGCTGCCAACCACCCAGGCCGCCCCGACTGCGCCTGCATGAAACACGCGCCCGCCTTGCGGCCGCTCCCAATAGATCATCTCGGCCGACAGTCCGTCGAGCGATTCGGTGAGTCTCGAGTAGTGGTCGAGGTAGGCGTCCATCTTCCCCGGGACGCGCCGGATGCCCTTGGCGATGACCTCGATGCCCTCTTGCGCGACGGGCAGGGAAGCACCCGGAGGGCGGCGCTTCGTCATCTTCGCGAGGGTCGAGAGGGTCAGGTCCCACTCGTGTCCGATGGCGCGCGGCAGCCCGCCGCCGGGCGCATGGCCGAAGGTTTCGCCCTTGCCGAGGCCCAGCGGCCGCGGCTCATTGAAGAGCGCATGCGCCGGCAGCTCGACGTGGTAGACGCCGAAGTCGTCGCCATCGGCGAAGGCCCAGCCCGCGGTTTCGAGGCCGATGATGTCGGCGGCCGGCCGGCCCGATGCCTTGAGCCGTCCGCCGCGCGCCCAGTCCTGGCTGTGGTACTGCTCGCCGAATGCGCCCGCCGGCGGGCCGACGGGCGGTCTGGCCTCGTCGTGATCGGGTCCGTTGACCTTCCGCTGCTCCATGACGGTGAAGTCCTCGTCGTAGCTCACGCGCAGGTACATGGTGTTGCCCGACAGCACGACCGCGCTGCCGCCGCGCTTCAGGAAATCGTCGAGCCCCTCCACGCCCGGCAGCGACCAGTATTCGCTGTGGCCGTTGATGAAGACGGTCTTGTAGCGCGCGAGCAGCGACGGGTCGCGGTGCAGGTCGATGTCGCCAACCACGTCGTAGTCGTAGCCCTGCTTCTCGAGCCATACGTGCAGGTGGCGCTCGAGCCGCGTCCACTGGCTGAAGCCGCTCGCGGCCGGGTCGTAGAGCGCATTGGGGCTGGCATTGGGCCAGGGCATGCGCAGGCCGACCTGGTAGCAGGGCTGGCCGTGGCGGTGGTAGACGTAGCTGCTGAAGGCCGGCGCTTCGGGATGGCTGTTCTCGAGGCCCTCCGAACGGCGCGGCCACACCGGATCGTCGACCACGTTCTTCGCGAAGGGCGTGGTGGCGTAGGCGAGCCAGCTGTTGACGGCGCACAGCACGAGGACAGGAGCGGGCGCCACGTGCGCGGGCTTGCGCACGATGAAGGTGATGTCGTAGTCCGCCTTGCGGCCCTCGATATCGAAGCGCGCGCGGCCGACGTAGACACCGGACTTGGCGTCGTCGGGAACGCGGAATTCGTGCACCGCGTCCCAGCGGCAGTCGTAGAGGTCATCGCCGGCGAAACGCAGGCCGTGTCCGCGCGTCGGATCGTGCAGCGGGTCGTAAGGCGACTCGTCTTCTTCAAAGTGGCCGACCTTGCCGGGTTCGAAGGCCGGGCCGACGATCATCCAGGTCGCGTGATTGACGATGCGGCCGGTGCGTTGATGCCCGCTGGCGTCGGCCACTTGCGCGCCGCGTTCTTCCCGAAGGGGCCAGCAGGCGAGCACCGAACGGCCCGTCGCGATCTGCAATCCGCGTTGTTCGTGGCGGGCGACGATCTCGCTGCCCGACAGCGCCCGGTCGTACAACGCAGGCATGACAAGGTCGGCTTCGAGGAACAGGTCGGCCAAGCCGCCGATGGCACTTGCGCCGAGTCGCAGCGGAGCGGCTGCGGGCTCGACGGCCTGCAGCGCGGTCCACTGTGCCACGCACACCCCATCGATGCAGAGTGTGGCGAGCTTGCCGTTCCACGTGGCGGCAATGTGCTGCCAACGGCGGGCAGCGAGCTGGCCGTGCGATGGTGCGGCGTTGTCTCCTAGGTGGAACGACAGTGCGCCGCCCGGTTCGATGAAGAACGCAAAGCCGCGCTGCGCGGGGTCGTCGTGCTGGCTGACGATGGCCTGCCTGACATCGACCGTCCAGGGCTTGATCCAGCATTCGAAGCTCAATCCGCGCAGCGGAAGGCCGGCAGGCAAGCCACGTTCGATATGCACGTAGGAGCCGGGGTGGATCGGCTGCACGCGCGCCTGATGCGGCGTGAACGCTTCGAGCGCCACGTCGTCGCTGCGTCCTTCGACGTCGCTGCCCAGCCGGCAGACCGCGAATTCGTAGGGCACGTCGCTGCTGACGTGGAAGCGGACGAGATCACCCGCTGCCACGGTCTTGGCATCGGCGTAGCCATGGAGGCCGGGCAGTTGCAGCCGTTTGTGCGGTGGGATCGGGTGCGAGGCGTTTACTGTCATTCCGACGTGAATCCCGAGGCCTTCACCACCGGTCCCCAGCGCTTGATGTCGTCGGAGATGAGGGCTGAGAGTTCTTCCGGCGTGCTCGGATTCGGGTCGCTGCTGAGCTTGAGTAGCCGTTCCTGCACGTCCTTGTTGGCCAACGCCTTGCCGAGTGCCGTATTCAGTTGGTCGACGATGGGCCGCGGCGTGCCCGCCGGCACGAAGAGGCCGGTCCATTCCAGGTTGTCGAAGTGCGGCTGGCCGAGTTCCTTGAGCGTCGGCACGTCGGGCAGCAATGCGGCACGCCGGGTGCCGTTGACCGCCAGCACCTTGAGCTTGCCCGACTGCTGGTGAGCGACGAGGTCGGCAATGGGCATGATGCCGGCCGAGATCTGGTTGCCGAGCAGGTCCTGCACCAACGGCGCGGCACCTCGGTAGGGCGCGGCCACGAGGCCGGCCTTGGCGTCGCTGCCGAGGCGATAGCCCATGAACTGCGAGACGCTGCCCGGTGCGGGCACGCCGTAGTTCGCCTTCTTCGGGTCCTTGGTGGCGATGTCGAGCCACTGCTTCACATCCTTGGCCTGCAGCTCCGCGGGCACCGCGATGCCTTCGTAGAAGCTCGCGATGCGCCCGACGGGCTTGAAGTCCTTGATGGCGTCGTAGCGCACCGACTTCGTGGTGAGCGGCAGCATGACCATCATGTGCATGTTGGCGAGCAGCACGGTGAGGCCGTCCGCCGGCGCGGTGCGAACGTAGTCGGCCGCGATCGCGCCGCCTGCACCGGTGCGGTTGTCGACGACGACGACCGTGCCGAGTTCGGCGGCCAGCTTGTCGGCAAGCGTGCGCGCCTGCACGTCGGCCGAGCCGCCGGCCGGGTAGCCGACGATGAGCTTCAGCGGGCCGTGCGCGGTGTTGATCTGTGCCGTGGCCATGGCCGCGAAGGCCAGCGCAGTGCAAGCGAGCGTGACCTCGAGAGTGAACGGGAGCTTCATCGGAGGCTTTCCTGGGTGGGTTGCGAAATCGGTGCGGTCGCCGGACTCAGTGCGCGAGGCCCTTGCGCGCGATCTCGTCGGCGAGATCGGCCAGCGACTTTTCGAGCAGGTCGGCCAACTCGTCGATCTCCGCTTCGGTGATCGTGAGCGGCGGCGTGATCATCTGGAAATCGCCGAAGGCACCGAGGTTGGCCCGGCGGTTGTAGAGCGCGATGCCATGCTTCAAGCCGTGCTCGGTAAGCCGCGCGGGTGCGTTGAAAGCGACCGGCAGTTGGCTGCGTTTCGCCTTGTCCGAGACGATCTCGATGGCGGTAAGCAGACCCTTGCCGCGCACGTCGCCGACGATCGGCGAGCGCGACGCGATGTCGCGCAGGCGTGCCATCAGCAGTTCGCCCATGTCGCGTGCGCGGACCATGAGGTCTTGCCGCACGACCTCGTCGACCACCGCACGCGCGACCGCGCACGACAGCGGATTCGTGAAGTAGGTGTGGCCGTGCACGAAGCCGCCGGCACCCGCGATCGCATCGACCATCCTGTTCGGTGCGAGCAGGCAACCGAGCGGCGTGTAGCCGGCGGCCAGGCCCTTGGCGAGCGTGACGAGGTCGGGGCGCGCGCCTTCCCAGTGGTGCGCGGCGAGGAAGGCGCCGGTGCGGCCGGCACCGCTCATGATCTCGTCGAAGATCACCAGCACGCCGTGGCGGTCGCAGATCTCGCGCACGCGTCGGAAGTAGGCGGCCGAGGAAACCACCGCGCCGGTCGAGAGGCCGCCGATGGGTTCGAGGATGAAGGCCAGCACTGTCTCTGGGCCTTCGCGCAGGATGGTTTGCTCGAGCGCGTCGGCGCACGCCTTCTCGTGCGACTCGACCGTGTGGCCATCGGGCACGCGGTATGACAAGGGGGCCGGCACCTTGGGCATCGGGCGCACCATCGGACCGTACAGGTCGAGCGTGTTGGCATCGCCGGTGACCGCCAGCGCGCCGAGCGTCGAGCCGTGGTAGCTCGGATCGCGCGAGATCACCTTCGAGCGGCCGCCCTGGCCGGTCACGACCGCGTACTGGCGCGCCAGCTTGATCGCGGCCTCGTTGGCCTCCGACCCGCCCGACACGAAGAATGCGCGGTCGAAGCCCTCGCCCGCGAGTTCGCAGACGCGGTCGGCCAGCGCGATGTTGTGCTCGCTCTCGAAGAAACGCGGGTACGCGAAGGTCACCTTCGATGCCTGTTCGGTCATCGCGGCCAGCACGCGCGGATTGCCGTGGCCTATGTTCGCGACGACGGCGCCGGCGGTTGCGTCGAGATAGCGCTTGCCGTTCGCATCCCACAGGAAGCTGCCTTCGCCGCGGGCGACGCGCGGCGGACGGGCCGACCCCTTGGGTGCGTAGAAGCCGAGGACGGAGCCGCCCTTCGGCGCGTCGCCGATCCGGGCGATGCCAGTCGCGGGGGAGTTCGAGGTGTTCATGACCCGACGATACGAATCGCGGTCACTTTGCGGTAGACGCATGGAGTGATGAAGTGTTATACGTTCGCCGCATGAAGCACGTACATGACCGACTCGGCCTGCTCGACACTTTCCAGAAGATCGGCGAGAGCGGATCGCTCAGCAAGGCGGCGAGGCTGCTGGGCACGACGCAGCCCACGGTCAGCCGGCGACTGCTCGAACTGGAGCGGCTGCTCGGCTGCAAGCTGGCGCTGCGCACGACCGCGAGCTTTTCGCTCACCGACGAAGGGCGCTCGCTGCTCGTCGAGGCCCGCGACCTCGGCGACCGTTGGTCGGGCCTGTCGCAACGCCTGAAAGGCGGGCAGAGCCGGCCTGAAGGCACCCTGCGCGTGATCGGGCCTTCGGGGTACGGAACGGGCTTCCTGACCGATGCCGTGACCGACCTGCGCGCGGCGCATCCGGCGCTGCGCGTCGAGCTCACGCTGACCGATCGGGTGCTCGACCTGACCGCATGGGGCGCGGAATGCTGGGTCTGCGTGGGCGAGGTGCGCGATCCTGGCTTGGTGAGCCGCAAGCTCGGCACGATGGAACGCGTGCTGATCGCCACGCCCGAATTGCTCAGGAAGCTGGGGCCCGTCAGCATCGCGCGTCTTCCGCAGTTGCCCTGCGTCGGGCTCGTGCCCTATGTGACCGGCAACGTGCGCATGCTGGATCGATCGGGCCGCTCCCGCATGGTGATGCTCGACACGCCGATCCAGACCGACAGCCTGTTGTCGAGCTACCGCGCGATCCTCAACGGAGCCGGCATCGGCGCGGCGGCCCCCTGGATGTGCCAGGAAGACCTCAAGACCGGCCGGGTGCAGCGGGTGCTGGCGAATTGGTGGCTCGAACCGATCGCCATTCACGTCGCGCTGCCTCCGGGCATCTACAGGCCCGCGCGCGTGACCGCATTCATCGAGGCCCTCAAGGCAAGGATGTCTGCCCTTTCCGGGTTTCGGCCCTCGCCCTGAACGGGCAGGGTCGATGCGCATGCAACGCGCCAGCGTTACGGCGACGTGCAGACAAAACTCGTCGCGGCGTTCGGATCACCACTCATGTACTGGGGGTACTGCGGATATCTGCAAAGTGGCCGGCTGGCCGGCGTCGCGCCTGCTGCAACGGTGCGCTGCGTTGCGATGATCGTCGAAGACGAGGGCTTGGTTCCTTTCTCGAGCCACTCGAACATCGGCCCCGCCAGGTCCACCTTGTCCGCGCCGTTGCCTCCGTTGCAGTGCTCAACGCCAGGGGCGGTGTAGTACTCGACGAATTCGTCCGCCGCGGACTGGCCGCCGTTCTTCTGGACGACGCTCTGGTAATACTGCGTGGCGTTGTTGGCGGTGATGAGCCAGTCGGTCTGGCCTGTCCACAGCAGCAGCTTCCCGCCTTTCGCCTTGAACCGGCTCAGGTCTGGATCGCCGGCATCGAGCATCGAGCTGAGCTGATCGATGCGCGCCGTGTATTGCGCGGGATCCAGCAGGAGCGGGTCCACCGAAGCATCCTGAGCGACCATGTACTTGATAAAGTCGCCCCCCAGGTTGGAACTCGACGCGCCCCACGTGGCCGCGGTCTCGCCGCCAGGCAGGAAGCCGGGCCAGACGTAGCGGCCATTGGCGATGTTGGTCGGGGCATAGAACGCCTGCGCCGACTCGACTTGTGCAGGCGTCAGGCAGGCATCGGTCTCTGCGCCGGTGCAGGCAAGTTCCACGGGATCGAAGTGACAGGCTTCGGGCTTTCCGATGACCCTGTCATTCAGTCCGTCGAGGCCATCGCACTTTGCATACACGGCATCGCCGATCGCCTTGATCTTGGCGGGGCTCAGGGCCGCGCCTGGTTTCGCCAGTTGCTTGCCGATCTTCTGGTACCAGAGAAACTGCGATGTGAAGGCGTTGGCCGGTGCGCGGGCGATGATGCCGTCAAAGAGGTCCGGATGGCGTTGTGCCTGCATCAGCGCTTGGCGACCGCCGCCGGAGCAGCCCTCGTAAACCATCTTGGTGCTGGCGAACGCGTCGCCGTATTGCGCGCGAAGGATCGACTTTGCCGGCACGAGAACTCGCGGAACGGAAGCATACGCATAGTCGGTGAGCATGTCCTCGTCGAGCGCGAAGGATCCGCCCGGGTTCTTGATCATGTCGTGCCCATGGTTGGTGGCGATGGTCGCGTAGCCCCGCTTGGGCAGGTCCGGACTCCCAACTGGGCTGACCGCCGGATCGCTGATGTAGCCGACGTCCAGGTAGCCATCGAAGCCGCCGCCGCCCCTGAAGACCGTGCGGTGATTCCATTCGGTGGGCATGCGTATGTCGAAGTCCAGGTCCTTGGGCATTTCGCCGCGCACGATGCAGTGCTCGGGCACGTCGTCTTTGGCCAGAACGAAGGTCGCCTTTGTGATCGTCGCGCCGTCGAAGGTGCGGCCGAGAAACGCCTTGCATCGGGTCTCGGCGCTGACTTGAGGGGTGTCGGGTTCGGGCGGTGAAGGATCGCCGCTGCCGTTGTCCCCTGCGCCGTTGCCGCCGACCGTGCCGAGGGCGCCGATGCCGCCCAGGAAGCCGTTGCTGCCGCCACCGCTTCCGCCGCCGCAGCCCGACAGCACCGCAGCCAATCCGACCAGCATGCCGGTCGCCAGGGCAAGCGGACGGAGCCGCAGCGAAGGCTCGCGGCTTCGGATGGCGCTCAGGGCCGAGAAGGAAGATTTCATGGGGTTGTCTCCTGCGTTGAATGTGAGGCGACCTCAAGGTCGCAGCCGCACGGTAGGCAGGGCCGCAGGTGGCAAATGTCTGGTGCCAGACATTTCGGGGTTTATCCGTAGCAGGCGCGTGGATGCGCGGACGAATTGAAGCGGTCGCAGATGCACGCGCGAATCCGGCGCCTGATCGAACCCGCCGTCAGGGGATAACCCTTGATTGTCATTGCCAAGACATTGCGTCGCTTGCGGGGAATGAACACTCCGAACCTTGCTGCCTCGTGCAGAACATTCCGGGCCTTGCCCCGACATCTGGAGACTGGTGCGTGAAACCCGAGACAACATTTCCGGCCCTGCTTGCTTCGCAAGTGCGAGCGAGCGGTGCGCGTGTTGCGATGCGAGAGAAGAAGTTCGGAATCTGGCAGGCCCACACCTGGCTGGACGTCTCGCGGCTGGTCCATGACCTGGCCTGCGGGTTTGCCGCGGCCGGCGTGCGCCGCGGTGATCACGTGGCGCTGATCGGCGGCAATCGCCCCCGGCTCCAGGCCTCGCTGGCCGCGCTGCAGGCGTTGGGGGCCATCCCCGTGCCGCTCTATCAAGATGCGCCGGCAACCGAGTACACATACCCGCTTGCGAGCGCCAAAGTCGCCTTCGCGATCGTGGGAGAGCAGGAGCAGGTCGACAAGCTGCTCGAGGTGAAAGAGGGGTGCCCGGATCTGAGCCGCGTGTGGTTCGACGACGGGCGCGGCCTGCGCAAGTACGCGCAGCCGTGGCTAGATTCTCTCGATGCATTGATCGAAGCGGGGCGGCAGTTCGGTGTGAAGAACCCGGCCTTCTACGACGAGCAGGCTGCACAGGTTCGACCCGACGATGTCGCTGCGATGTTCTTCACATCCGGCACGACCAGCCTGCCCAAGGGCGTCGTGCACACGCACCAGTCACTGATCCTCAGCGCGCAATCGGGCAAGGCCTTCGATCGGATCTCCGAACGCGAAGAGGTGCTGGCCTTTCTGCCGCCCGCGTGGCTCGGCCAGAACATCTTCTCGTACGCCATGTGGCTGGCGAGCGGCTACACGGTGAACTTTCCGGAGTCGCCGGAAACCGTGGGCATCGATCTCAAGGAGATCGGTCCGACCTACTACTTCGCACCTCCGCGGGTGTTCGAAGAGATGCTCACGGCCGTCACGGTCAGGATGAACGATGCAAGCCTTCTGAAGCGAAAGGCGTACGACTATTTCATGGCCGTGGCGCGCAGGGTCGGCCAGAACGTCATGGCGGGCGAGCCGGTGACGCTGGTCGAGCGCCTGCAGTACGCGGTAGGCAATGTGCTTTTCTATCGCCCCTTGTGCGCTCAGTTGGGCATGAGCCGGATACGCGTTGCGTACACGGCCGGCGAGGCCATCGGTCCTGACCTGTTTGCCTTCTTTCGCTCTATCGGCATCAATCTCAAGCAGTTGTACGGCACGACGGAGACGGCCGTCTTCGTCTGCTTGCAGCCCGATGGCAAGGTCAAGCCCGACACCGTCGGCATTCCGGCGCCCGGCGTCGAGGTCAAGGTTGCCGCGAGTGGGGAGTTACTCGTGAAATCGCCCGGCACGCTCAAGGAGTACCACCAGAACTCGCAAGCGACCGCAGAGGTCCTGGACGCCGACGGTTGGTACCACACCGGCGATGCGGCCCTGATCGACGACGACGGGCATGTGCGCATCGTGGATCGTCTCAAGGACGTCGGCCGCCTGGCGGGCGGCAGCCACGACGGCGCGACCTTCGCACCCAAGTACGTCGAGAACAAGCTGAAGTTCTCGACTTACATCAAGGAGGTGGTGGCCTTCGGCCACGCCAGGGACCGGGTGTGCGCCTTCATCAACATCGACTTCGAGTCCGTCGGCAACTGGGCCGAGCGGCGAAGCCTTTCCTACTCCGGCTACACCGACCTGGCCCAGAAGCCGGAAGTGGCCGAACTCATCCAGGGCTGCGTCGAGGCCGCGAACGCCGAACTCTCGGTGGACCACCTCGTGGCTGGAAACCAGATCAGCCGCTTTCTCATTCTTCACAAGGAGCTGGACCCGGACGATGGCGAGCTGACGCGCACGCGCAAGGTGCGGCGGGGTTTCATCGCCGACCGGTATCGGGTCCTGGTCGAAGCCCTCTTCAGCGGCGCCTCGGCGCAATACGTCGAGACCGAAATCAGCTTCGAGGACGGGCGCAAGGGATTCGCCGGGGCGACGCTGCCCATCCACGATGCCAAGACTTTCGCGATCCTCCAGCGTGCCGCTTGAGCCCGCATCGCGAACCCCACCAGAACAAACAAGGAGACCGCGTGCTGACAGCTGTACAGCGCGCGTCGGTGGCCACTGCCAGCCGACGTTCGCACGATTCGAGAAATGATGAGGCGGTGCCACGAGCGCCGCAGCTCGCGCCAATCGACGTCAAGGGCGCTCAGTCGAAGGGCGCAATCCTGGATGTCCGCAACATCACGTTGCGATTCGGTGGCGTCAAGGCGCTCACCGACATCAGCTTCGATGTTCGCGCGCACGAGGTGAGATCGATCATCGGGCCCAACGGTGCCGGCAAGAGCTCGATGCTCAACTGCATCAACGGCGTCTACCAGCCGCAGGAGGGATCGATCACCTTCCAGGGCAAGACCTTCAGGCACATGAACTCGCGCCAGGTCGCGGAGATGGGCATCGCGCGAACCTTCCAGAACCTCGCATTGTTCAAGGGCATGAGCGTGCTCGACAACCTGATGACGGGGCGGAATCTCAAGATGAAGGTCAATCCGCTTCTGCAGGCGCTGCGCTGGGGCCCTGCGGAAAGGGAAGAGCTGGCGCACCGGGAGCGCGTCGAGGAAATCATCGACTTCCTGGAGATCCAGCCCTTCAGAAAGACGCCCGTCGGCAAGCTGCCCTATGGCCTGCAAAAGCGCGTCGATCTCGGGCGAGCCCTTGCGATGGAGCCGGAGGTGCTGCTACTCGACGAGCCCATGGCCGGCATGAACGTCGAGGAAAAGCAGGACATGTGCCGCTTCATCCTCGAGGTGAACCAGGAGCTCGGCGTGACCGTGGTGCTCATCGAGCACGACATGAGCGTCGTGATGGACATCAGCGATCGGGTCGTGGTGCTGGACTACGGAAAAAAGATCGGCGACGGCACACCGCGCGAGGTGATGGCCAACGAAGAAGTCATCCGTGCCTACCTTGGCGCACAACACTGAGCAGGCACAGAGATGGGATTCTTTCTCGAAACGGTTTTCGGCGGCTTGATGGCAGGCATGCTGTATTCATTGATCGCCATCGGCTTCGTGCTGATCTACAAGGCCTCAGGCGTCTTCAACTTCGCCCAGGGAGCGATGGTGCTTTTTGCGGCGCTGGCGATGGCACGCTTCTCAACCTGGATTCCACAGTGGCTTGGCTTCGAGAGCCAGCTCCTCGCGAACCTGCTGGCCTTCCTGGCAGCGATGGCAGTGATGGTGGCGGTCGCCTGGGCGATCGAGCGGCTGGCCCTGCGGCACCTAGTGAACCAGGATGGCGTCACCTTGCTTATGGCCACGTTGGGCGTTGCCTACTTTCTTGACGGTCTCGGGCAGACGCTGTTCGGCAACGACATCTACAAGATCGATGTAGGCATGCCGAAGGAGCCGCTGATGGTTCTTGAGAGCACCTTTCAAGGCGGGTTGCTCCTGAGCCAGGAAGACCTAGTGGCTGCTGCCATTTCCACTTTGTTGGTCATCCTGCTCGCGGTCTTCTTCCAGAAGACGGCCACCGGGCGGGCCTTGCGCGCGGTGGCGGACGATCACCAGGCGGCGCAGTCGATCGGCATTCCGTTGAACCGCATCTGGGTGATCGTGTGGTCCGTTGCGGGGTTCGCCGCGCTGGTCGCGGGAATCATCTGGGGATCGAAGCTGGGCGTGCAGTTCTCGCTGTCGCTCGTGGCACTCAAGGCGCTGCCGGTGGTGATCCTGGGCGGGCTGACGTCCATTCCCGGCGCCATCGTGGGCGGTCTGCTGATCGGTGTGGGAGAAAAGGTGTCCGAGATATACCTCGGCCCTCTGCTGGGTGGCGGCATCGAGATCTGGTTTGCGTATGTGCTCGCGCTTGCATTCCTGCTGCTTCGTCCGCAGGGATTGTTCGGCGAAAAAATCATCGATCGCGTCTGAGGCACACCCCATGATCTACAACGAAAACGGTCAATTCAAATCGACGTACCGGGCGGACCAGCAGATCCTGCCGATCTCCCAGGATCGCGTGTTCATCGCATGTGTTCTGGCCGTCGCGTTCCTGGCCATTCCCTGGCTGGCCTCCGAGTACTGGCTTCGCGCCATTCTCATTCCGTTCCTCATCCTGTCCCTTGCTGCGCTGGGGCTGAACATCCTCGTGGGGTACTGCGGCCAGATCTCGCTCGGGACCGGCGCGTTTATGGCGGTGGGCGCCTACGCGGCCTACAACATGCAGGCGCGGGTGGAGGGAATGCCCCTGATTCTCTCGCTGCTGGTGGGCGGTCTGTGTTCGACCGCGGTCGGCGTGTTGTTCGGCATTCCAAGCCTGCGGATCAAGGGGCTGTACCTGGCGGTGGCAACGCTCGCCGCGCAGTTCTTCGTCGACTGGTCCTTCCTGCGGGTTCAATGGTTCACCAACCACTCGGCATCAGGCTCTGTCAGCGTGTCGAACCTCCAGATCTTCGGCATGCCCATCAGCACGCCGGCACAGAAGTACATCCTGTGCCTGAGTGCCCTGGCGCTGTTCGCATTGATGGCCAAGAACCTGGTGCGCGGCGCCATCGGCCGGGAGTGGATGGCGATGCGGGACATGGACGTCGCAGCTGCCGTCATCGGCATCCGGCCCGTGTACGCAAAGCTGACCGCCTTTGCGGTGAGCAGCTTCATCGTGGGTGTCGCCGGTGCGCTCTGGGGCTTTGTCCATCTGGGCAGTTGGGAACCCAGTGCGTTCAGCATCGAGCGTTCGTTCCAACTGCTGTTCATGGTGATCATCGGCGGCCTCGGTTCCATCGTGGGCAGCTTCTTCGGCGCGGCATTCATCGTGCTGCTCCCGCTTCTGCTCAACCAGATGCCGGCCCTGCTGGGTGTGCCGATCTCGACCACGCTCGCATCGCACCTTGAGGCGATGATTTTCGGCGCGCTGATCGTCTTCTTCCTGATCGTCGAACCGCACGGCCTCGCCCGCATGTGGGGCACCGCCAAAGAGAAATTGCGGCTCTGGCCCTTTCCGCATTGAGCCCGCTCCTTCCAACACAAACCAAGAGACAGTCAACAGCCATGTTCACGAAACAATTCATCTCTCTTTCGATCGCCGTTTCGGCGAGCCTGGTCTTCGCTCAGGGCAGCCTTGCACAGACGGCGCCGTCGTCGGCGCTGGTCAAGGAGCAGTTCGTTCCGTTGCTCGTGTATCGGACGGGTCCGTATGCACCGAGCGGCACGCCGTGGGCCAACGGCAAGCAGGACTACCTGAAGCTCGTCAACGAGCGCGACGGCGGCGTGAATGGTGTCAAGTTCACCTATGAGGAATGCGAAACCGGGTACGCAACCGACCGCGGGGTGGAGTGCTACGAGCGCCTCAAGGGCAAGGGCCCCACGGGCGCGACCGCATTCGATCCCCAGGCGACGGGCATCACCTTTGCGTTGACCGACAAGGCACCGCTGGACAAGGTCCCGCTCATCACGCCGGGATACGGTCGCTCCGAAGCGGCCGATGGCGGTGTCCTGAAGTGGAGCTTTCCGATCGCTGGTTCGTACTGGACGGCGGCCGACATCCTGATTCAGTCCCTCGGCCGCAAGGCAGGCGGGCTCGACAAGCTGAAGGGCAAGAAGGTGACCTTCGCGTACCACGACTCGCCCTACGGCAAAGAGCCGATCCCCGTTCTGCAGGAGCGCGCGCGCATGCATGGCTTCGATCTGCAATTGCTCCCGGTGACCGCGCCGGGCGTGGAGCAGAAAGCGACATGGCTGCAGATCCGCCAGGCGCGGCCGGACTACGTCGTTCTCTGGGGCTGGGGGGTGATGAACTCCACGGCCCTCAAGGAGGCACAAGCGACGGGTTATCCGCGTGAAAAGATGATCGGCGTGTACTGGTCCGGCACGGAGCCCGACGTCAAGGACGTGGGCGCCGGCGCCAAGGGCTACAGCGCGATCAACATGCAGAACCTTCTGGGGGGTACCAAGGCCACCGAGGAGATCCTCAAGCACGTGCATGGCAAGGGCCAGGGTACCGGGCCGAAGGAGGAGGTCGGCTCCATCCTCTACAACAACGGCATGATCATTTCGATGATCACCGTCGAAGCCGTTCGTCGCGCACAGGAGCGGTTCGGCAAGGGCAAATCCATGACCGGCGAGCAGGTCCGCTGGGGGCTGGAGAACCTGAACCTGGATCAGAAGCGACTGGATGCGCTGGGCTTCGGCAAGCTGAAGAACCCGATCAGCACCTCCTGCAGCGACCACATGGGCATGGCGACGGCGCGTGTCCAGACGTGGGACGGCGCCAAGTGGCAGTTCGTGACCGACCCGATCGAGGCGGACATGACGATCCTCAAGCCCATGATCAAGACTGCTGCCGACAAGTACGCCGCCGAGAAGAAGATCGCGCGTCGTGCGCCCGAAGACTGCCAGAGCTGAAGAGGACAGCAATGAGCGTCGTGGCTTTCAAGGAAAGAAATGCCGTGGCCGGCTCGCAAGCCGAGCCGCTGCTGGTCGTCAATGGGATCGAGGTGATCTACAACCATGTGATCCTCGTGCTCAAGGGGGTGTCGCTGACCGTTCCGCAAGGCGGCATCGTGGCGCTGCTCGGAGGCAACGGTGCCGGCAAGACCACCACGCTGCGCGCGGTCTCGAACCTGCTTGCCGGCGAGAGAGGTGCTGTGACGAAGGGCAGCATCACGCTTCGCAACGAGCGCATCGAGGCGCTCACGCCCGCCGATCTGGTTCGTCGCGGACTGGTGCAGGTGATGGAAGGCCGGCACTGCTTTGCGCACCTGAGCATCGAAGAGAACCTGATGACCGGCGCCTATACGCGCACCGATGGCAAAGCCGCGGTGCTGCAGACCCTGGAGAAGGTCTACGCCTACTTTCCGCGGCTCAAGACGCGGCGGACCAGCCAGGCCGCCTACACCTCCGGCGGCGAGCAGCAGATGTGCGCCATCGGACGCGCGCTGATGGCCGACCCGAAAATGGTGCTGCTCGACGAGCCATCGATGGGGCTCGCGCCGCAGATCGTCGAGGAGGTCTTCGCCATCGTGAAAGACCTCAACGACAAGGAGCATGTGACCTTCCTGCTCGCTGAGCAGAACACGAACATGGCGCTGCAATACGCAGACTATGGCTACATCCTCGAGAGTGGCCGGATCGTGATGGACGGCCCTGCCGCCAGCCTTCGGGAGAACGAGGACGTCAAGGAGTTTTACCTCGGCGTCGGTGGGGGGGATCGCAAGAGCTTCCGGGATGTGAAGAGCTACAAGCGGAGAAAGAGATGGTTGTCGTGACTGAAGCAAAGTTGGCCCCGGTGGCCGTGGCAAAGGGCTCGAGGGCCAAGCGGGCCAGTGGCCTGTACTTCGACGCGCTCGACGTGCGGGCTGTCTCGGAGCGCGAGCGTGCGCTCATGGCGGCCCTTCCCCGGCAGATCGCTCATGCGATGACGACGGCTCCCGCGTTGGGGCACATTCTTCGCGACGTGAACGCGTCTTGCGTGACGAGCCGTTCAGTGCTTGCCACGCTTCCAGTCGTACGAAAGCACGAAGACTTCATGGAACGCCAGGCGGCGAGAACTGCGCACGATCCCTTTGCGGGGTTCTCGGCGGTTGGATGGAGCGGCGTGCACGGACCATCCAGCGTGCGTCGGGTCTTTCAGTCACCCGGGCCCTTGTATGAGCCCGAAGGCCACGGCGGTGATTTCGAGCGCACAGCGCGAGCGATGTTCGCGGCAGGCTTCAAGCCCGGCGAGCTCGTGCACAACAGCTTCAGCTATCACCTGACCCCTGCCGGCGCCATGATGGAGGCGGGTGCGCTGGCCCTGGGTTGCGCGGTCTTTCCTGGCGGAACCGGCAATACGGATCTTCAGCTTCGGGCCATCGTGGATCTGCGGCCGACCTGCTATGTGGGAACGCCCAGCTTCCTGAAGGTGCTGCTGGAGCGCGCAGCGGCTCAAGGCATCGCGCGCCTGTCTTTCACCAAGGCGTTGGTTTCGGGCGAGGCCTTTCCGTCGGTTGCCCGAAGCTGGCTCCAGGAGCGCGGCATCGATGCCTACCAGTGCTACGTGACGGCCGAGCTAGGCCTGATTGCCTACGAGACGGCACCGCGTGAGGGCATGGTCCTTGACGAAGGGGTGATCGTGGAGATCGTGCGACCCGGAACCGGGGATCCGGTTGCGGAGGGAGAGATTGGCGAGGTGGTGGTGACATCGCTCAACCCGGACTGCCCGTTGATCCGATTCGGCACCGGTGACCTGTCGGCGGTGTTGCCGGGGCCCTGTCCCTCGGGTCGGACCAACGTACGCATCCGGGGCTGGCTGGGGCGGGCCAATCAGACGGCAAAGGTGCGTGGCATGTTCGTCAGCCCTCAACAGGTGGCAGAAGTTGCTCGCCGGCATCCTGAGGTTAGACGCACCCGTCTCGTGATTGGCGGAAGCAGCGCAAGCGCCTGGGAGCCCGATGCCATGACGCTGAAGGTGGAAGTGGTTAACGCTGCGCCCGGCCTGCACGAGTCGCTGGTGGCCAGCATGCGGGAGGTGACCAAGCTGCGCTGCGAGGTCGAGATCGTCGTGTCGAACAGCCTGCCGAACGACGGCAAGGTGATCGATGATCTGCGAGAGCAATGAGCGGTCTCGATGGCGACGATGCGGACAAACCCTGAAATGTCCAACAGCAGACATTTCAGGCTTTTCCAGCGTCCTACTGTCTCTATGCGCACTGACATTCAGCCGCACAAACCAGTAGGAGACAACTTCATGAAGAACCCGTTACTCACGGCCCCAATGGTCATGGCGCGTGGCCCGCTCACGCATTCGCTTGCAGGGCGATCGACCTGGCGCGTACGCGCCGCCATGTCGACGCTTGTCTTGTTGACGGCAGCGTCCGGATGTGGGGGCGGTGGCGGCGGCAGTCCTGCACTGACGCTACCAACGACCCCTCCGGCACCCGTATCGCCCGCACCGCCGGCCGGGCCAGTGGTGCCGGAGACTCCGCAAGTCAGTGCCGAGAGTCAGTGCCACGCGTTCGTCGGCCAAACCTTCGGGGATGCGACTGTGACGAAAGCCACCTTCGTGCCGACGACCGGCAATGTGCCCGAGTATTGCGTAGTGCTTGGTGAGATGGCGAAAGACCTGGACTTCGAGGTGCGCATGCCCACCGATTGGAACCATCGCACGGTGTTCATGGGCGGGGGGGGCTTCGACGGCGTCATTGCGTCGCCCGCCGTCTATCCCTCGGTGAGCCCTGATCTGGCCGTTCGCCGCTACGCGACGATTGCGACCAACCACGGTCACAACAGCACCAACGGAATGGATGCCTCGTGGGCACTCGACGACCAGATGTTCAGCGACTATGCGAATCAGTCGGTTCCAAGAGTGCTCGCGCCGGCGAAGGCGATTCTGAAGGCTCGCTATGGCAATGCCACTCAGAACACCAAGATCGTGTTCGAAGGCTGCTCTGGCGGAGGACGGCAGGCGTTGTTGCAGGCCCAGCGCAATCCCGAGTTGTTCGACGGGATCATTGCACGGGCTCCTGCCAATGCCTTCAACCCGCAGTTCCTTTCCTATCAAAAGGTCTTCAAGCAACTCGCGAAGCCGGGTGCCGCGCTGACTGCGCCCAAGATCAATGCCATCGCCAATGCCGTGTACGCGAAATGCGATGGCCTCGATGGTTTGAACGACAGAATCATCGGTCGACCCGATGCGTGCAGCTTCGATCCTGTCGAGCTTGCTTGCACGGGCGCAGAGACTGACTCCTGCCTCACGCCGGCACAGGTCGAGTCGGCGCAAACCATCTACTCGTCGACCAACGTGGCCAATGGCCGCTATGTCTGGCCGGCCTTTCCGCCAGGCGGCGAAGAGGGATCTTCATTCACGGGGTCGGAGTGGGGCGGCGCGACATCGAAGGGCTTGATGGAGGGCTACATCAAGTACATGGTTGCCCGGGATGGCACCATTGACCCTCTTCAGCTCGACCCTGCGCAGTACACCGCGCGGATCGACGAGCTTGTCTCGATGATGGATGCGACCGACCCTGACCTCAGCAGATTCAAGGCGCGCGGTGGCAAGTTGATTCTGTGGACAGGCCTGTCGGACTGGCTCATCACCGCGAACAATGCCACGGCCTACTATCAAAGCGTCGTGCAGAGGAGCGGAGGGCAGGCTGCTGCCGACGAGTTCGTCGAGTACTACACCGCGCCCGGGGTAGGTCACTGTGCACTTGGAAATGGAGCCGACAAGGTGGACCTGGCCGGTCCCATGTTCGAGTGGCTCGAACACGGCGTCGCGCCATCGAGTGCGCCGATCACCGCATCGACGCTGTTCGTGCTTCCGGGGACCACGTCCAAAAGCCGGCCTCTGTGCAGGTATCCCCAGTATCCGAAGTACATTGGCGGCGACCCCGATGCGGCCGCCAGCTTTGTGTGCGCGTCAACCTAGCGTTTCCTGCCCGCCCGGGGGAGGGCCGGGCTGTAGCGCTTTGAAAGCGATCAGCTCGTGCGGGCGAAGTGCTGCAGGCCGGGCAGGTCAAGGATCTCGATGGTCCCGTAGCGGGCGCGCAGCAGCCCGGCCTCCTCCAGTTCGTGAAGGGCCTTGTTGGTGTTCTGCCGCGCAAGACCACTGAGGCGCGCGATCTCTTCCTGAGAGATCGCGAGCTGCTTGTTTGTGGAGGGGAAGAGCTGTGGATTGAACAGCTCCGACACACAGAAAGCCACGCGCGCCGTGGCCTCCTGAAACCTGAAGGTCTCGACCAGGGAGACGTAATACGCGAGGCGTGCATTGAGTTGATCGATGACCCAGCGGCTGAAGAACGAGCTGTCGTCGATGAGCCACTGGAACGTGGCGCGCGGCAGGAATGCAACGCAGCTGTCGCGGATGGCAACCACCGCATAGGGCCTGGGTTCGCCCTTGATGACAGCGCCTTCACCGAACCATGAGCCGGACGGAACTCCCGAAAACGTGGTGCTTCGGCCGTCCTCGGCGACCTTGTCCACCTTCAGCATGCCCTCGACAACGCCCATCCAGTGCACGGCGGGCTGGCCGAGAGCGCATATCGTGGCGCCGGCCTGGTACTCGCGTGCGAACGCGTCTCGGCTGACGCGGGCCAACTGCTCGTCAGTCAGTCCGGTGCTCCAGGTGGAGGACGAAAGAAACTCCTGCAATCGACTCGTGCCGGACATGGGTTGCGACAGATATAGCGGTATTGCTTTTATTTTCTGTCGCTGCGATGGGGATCGCAACAAGACCAACCCTACCCATGCAGAGGTGCGGTGCCCCCGAATTTCAGGGTCGGAAGCTGTCCTGTATGTCTTGTGCAAGACATTCACGGACAGCAGCCAAACCTAGGATCTCCTGCAGTTCCCGAACAAGTGCAAGGAGACAAATGCATCGACTATCCCATCCGCCCTCGCTCGAMGGCCAGGATCTGCGGCTTGCCGTCGACTGGGCGATCGTGTCGCGCCGCAGCGTGCGCGCTTTTCTGCCTCGCGACGTATCGAACGAGCAGGTCGCCGACATCCTGGACGTGGCACGCCATGCCGCTTCCGGAATGAACACGCAGCCCTGGCATGTACATGTGGTGCGCGGCGCGGTCAAGGACCGGATCAGCGCGGCCATTGCAGAGATCGACAATGATCCGGACAGAAGCCTCGCGCTGAAGGAGCCCTACGAGTACTACCCGGTGACGTGGACATCGCCGTTCGTCGACCGGCGCCGCAAGGTGGGGTGGGACCTGTATGGCCTGCTGGAGATCGAGAAGGGCGACAAGGCGCGCATGCACGCCCAGCACGGGCGGAACTACAGGTTCTTCGATGCGCCGGTGGGCCTCTTCTTCACCGTGGACCGGGTGATGGAGCAAGGAAGCCTCATCGACTACGGCATGTTCCTGCAAAGCGTCATGGTCAGTGCGCGGGCGCGCGGGCTGGACACCTGTCCGCAGGTCGCTTTCACGAAGTTCCATCGCGTGATTGCCGCCGAACTCGGCATACCGAACAGCCAGATGCTGGTGTGCGGCATGAGCCTCGGCCACGCAGACATGTCTCGTGTCGAGAACACCTTGGTGACGGAGCGCGAGCCGGTGGAACGCTTCACTACCTTTCACGACGATACGCGCAAGGAGGTCCGCTCATGAGCACCAGCATCTATGACAAAGGCCTGGACCGCACCGCGGCCAATTTCGTTCCGCTCAGCCCGCTGCGCTTTCTCGATCGGGCTGCCGATGTCTACCCGGATCGCACAGCAATTGTTCATGGCGAGCTTCGCCGGTCATGGGCGCAGACCCGCGAGCGTTGCTATCGCTTGGCATCTGCCTTGAGCAAGCGCGGCATCCGCCGCGCAGACACCGTTTCCATCATGGCGCCGAATACGCCGGCCATGCTGGAGGCCCATTTCGGCGTTCCACTCTCCGGTGCGGTGCTGAATGCGATCAACTCGAGGTTGGACGTGGAGGGACTCGCGTTCATCTTGCGGCACAGCGAGTCCAGGCTGCTGCTGGTGGACAGGGAGTTCGGTGCATTGGCGAAGCATGCAGTTGCGCTTCTGGACTACCCGCCATTCCTCGTAGACATCAATGACCATGAAGCTCCGGACGGCGAGGCCGTGGGTGATTTGGACTACGAGACGCTCCTGTCCGAAGGAGACCCCGACTTCGATGGCGTGTGGCCTACCGACGAGTGCGAACCCATCGCGTTGAACTACACATCGGGCACCACGGGCGACCCGAAAGGCGTGGTGCCGAGTCATCGCGGTACCTACCTCATGAGCCTGTTGCAGCTGACCGACTGGGCCGTTCCCAAAGCGCCCGTCTACCTGTGGACACTGCCGATGTTTCATGCAAACGGCTGGTGCTTCACATGGGCCATCACCGCCGCCGCAGGTACGCACGTGTGCATGCGCAAGGTCACGGCGGCCGGCATTTACAAGGCGCTCGCCGACCACAAGGCGGATCACTTCTGCGCGGCGCCCACCGTCATGGGCCTGCTGGTGAATGCGCGCGATGAAGAACGTCGGCCTCTCCCCGGCCGCGTGCGTGTTCTCACCGCCGGGTCGCCTCCGCCCGCCGCTGTGCTGGAAGCGGCAGCGGTGATGGGCTTCGACGTCGATCATGTCTACGGCATCACCGAGGTGAGCGGAACGCCAGTCAGTTGTGCGTGGCAACCGGCATGGGATGGGCTGAGCGCGGCCGAACGGGGGCGGCTCCAGGCCCGCCAGGGCGTTCGTGCCGCGGCGCTGGAGGGTTTGCAGGTCGTCGACCCCGAGACGATGCGCCCGGTGCCATTCGACGGAACCACTGCAGGAGAACTGGTGATCCGCGGGAACACCGTCATGAAGGGCTATCTGAAGAACACGGCTTCGACGCAGAAAGCCTTCGAAGGCGGCTGGTTCCGCACCGGCGACATCGCGGTGGTTCATGCCGATGGCTACGTGCAGATCACCGACCGATCGAAGGACGTGATCATCTCCGGCGGTGAGAACATCTCGTCCGTCGAAGTCGAGGACGTTCTGCACCGGCATCCTTCGATCCTCTACGCGGCCGTTGTGGCGCAGCCCGACGAGAAGTGGGGGGAGGTGCCATGCGCTTTCATCGAGCTCAAGCCGGAGTCTCTGAGTCTTCAGGAATCCGAGGTTATCGCCTTCTGCCGTGAACGGCTGGCGCATTTCAAGTGCCCACGCAAGGTGGTGTTCACCGCGTTGCCAAAGACGGCGACCGGGAAGATCCAGAAGTTCAGGCTTCGCGAGTTGGCCGGCAGCCAGTCCGCCATCACTCGCCTTGCCGATTTCTCCGTGCGTGGATGAGCGAGAAATTCGACCGAGTCGAAGTGGGTCACCGGTTCACCGGCGTCCATACCTTCGATGAGGCCCAGGTTCGCACGTTCGCGAGTGCGGCGGGCGACACCAATCCATTGCATCACGATATCGCATTTGCCGAGGTCTCCCGATACGGCCGATTGATCGCCAGCGGAACGCACACAACGGCGCTGTTGTTGGGGCTGACGGCTTCGCATTTTTCCCAGATGCATTCGGTCGTGGGCATCTCGTTTTCCGTCGATCTGCACCGGCCGGTCTGCGCCGATGCGACGGTCTGGATGGAATGGGAAGTCATTGCGGTCACGCACGGCGATCGCGGTTCACAGCGGGTGACGCTTCGGGGATCGATGCGTGACGAGGTGGGTGAAGAGTGCGTGGCTGCACGGGGCACCGTTCGAGTCGGTGCGCCCATGAACATATCAAATCAATAGGAGACCAGAATGCGAATTGAAGGCCATAGCGCGCTGGTGACGGGCGCGGCATCGGGGCTGGGTGCAGCCACAGCGAAGGCGCTCGCCAAGGCGGGCGCAAGAGTGGCCTTGCTCGACTTGAGCAAGGAGCGGGCTTCGCAGCTTGCGATGGAGATCGACGGCATTGCCGTCGAATGTGACGTGTCGGATGGACCTTCCGCGGAGCGTGCCATTGCGGCCGCTGCGGCCGCGCACGGTCCTGCTCGCATCCTCGTGAACTGTGCCGGCATTGCGCCGGGCGTGAAGATCGTCGGGCGCAACGGCCCGATGGCGCTGGAGGAGTTCAAGCTGGCGGTGGACATCAATCTCGTCGGCACCTTCAACATGATCCGGCTTGCCGCCGCGCAGATGATGGCGCTCGAGCCGATGGAAGATGGCGAGCGGGGCGTGATCGTGAACACAGCGTCGGTCGCGGCTTTCGAAGGACAGGTCGGGCAATCGGCGTATGCGGCTTCGAAGGGCGGCGTCGTCTCGCTCACGCTCCAGGCGGCGCGCGAATTTGCATCAGCGGGCATCCGCGTCTGTACCATCGCACCAGGCCTGTTCGAGACGCCGATGATGGCCGGGATGCCTGAATCGGTGCGCAAGAATCTGGCGTCAGTCACCCCGTTTCCTCAGCGGCTCGGACGTTCCGAAGAGTATGCCGAGCAAGCACTCAACATGGTGCGCAGCGTTATGCTAAACGGTGTGACGCTCAGGCTGGATGGGGCGCTGCGGATGCAGCCGCGCTGAAGTCTCGCCGCTGCGATGAGAGCGCTAAAGATGGCCGACTTTAGTCGCACGAAGAACAAGTTTCAGAAGACGTGGCAAGGACGAGGCAGCTCCCGCCATGCGCGCCACCTGAACCCAGCGGCGCAGCATGTTCGCATTCAGTCCACTGGCCAGTGCCACTCCGGCCGCCGACGCATTCGGCTGGCGTGCCCACTCGATGACCCGCATTCGTCAAGATGCCGCCGCCAGCCTTGCCTGGGCGGCGTCTCAACCGCCACTCTCGTTCCTGAAGTATCCATGTTTCCGTGCAAAAGTCCGTGGACATAAGCACCCATGGTCGACTACTGAACTTTAATGTGAGTTGACCGGACGCATGCATTCATCGAGTGTCGTAAGACTACGGTGGGGCGATGGCGGACTGGCCGAAGCCGTGGGCGTGGTGCAGTTGAGGCGATGCCGGGCGCCAACTTTCTGTTAGAGGGGGAAAATCGCAAGTGCTTCAAAGCCAACTTTCTGTTTGCAAAGCCCACTTTCTGTTAGCAGGTCCTATCGACTCCCAAGGCCACTGTCCTCCTGCTGTAGAGCAGCGCGATAGCTCGCATTAGGTCGTGGCGGCGGATGCGCGATCCTGGAGGCTTTGGCGATCACGCCCCGGCAGGAGTTCATTCGATTCCCTGTCCTTCAGCGGGCGCCCCCAACTGCAAGGCGCCCCTCGTCAGCAGGAGTCCATTCCGAAAGAACTACCATGCGCCATGCGATACGAACTGACGGATCTGCGCCTCTTCATGGCGATCGCGCAGGCGGGAAACCTGTCGATGGGCGCAGCCCAGGTCCACATCACCGCGTCCTCCGCCAGCTACCGGCTCAAGAACTTCGAGCACGCCATGGGCACGCCAATGTTCACCCGGACGGCCCGCGGCATGGAATTGACCTTGGCAGGCGAAGCCGCCCTTCGGCACGTGCGGGAGCTGTTCGAGGGCGTCGAGCGCATGCACGGCGACGTCGGCCGTTACACCGCCGGACTCAAGGGGCACGTGAGGCTGGCGGCCAACAGCAGCGCTCTCAACGGATTCGTCACGCAGAGCCTGGGCCGCTTCCTGGTGCTCAACCCCGACGTCGATGCCGAGGTCGAGGAACGCCAGAGTGAAACCATCCCCGCCGCCGTGTTGGCGCGGGAGGCAGACATCGGCATCTTCGCCGGTGCGACCTCGGCGGAAGGCCTGCTCGTGCATCGCTATGCACTGGACCGCTTGGTGATCGTGGCGGCGCCTGACCATTCCATCGCGACGTTGCCTGAGACCAAGCTGGGACATGCGCTGGACTTCGATTTCGTCTGCATGAGTCGCTCCAGCAGCAACTTTCTGTTCTTGCGCGACATGGCGCAGAAGCTGGGACGGCCGCTGCGCGCGCGACTTCATGCCCACAGTTTCGATGCGGTGCTGGCCCTGGTGGAGTTGGGCGTCGGGATCGCGCTGGTTCCGCGCAGCGTGGTCCTGGCGACCGGGCTATCGAAGGGCTTGTCGATGGTGCCATTGGCCGAGGACTGGAGCCTGAGAGAACTCAAGCTGGTTGTTCGAGAGGATGCGAGGTTGCCAGGGTTCACGCAGGCATTCATACAGTTTCTGCTCGACGATCCCCTGGCCGCGTCGACCCGCGACGAAATCTAACGGCAATAGGGAAAACCCGAGCCAGGTGCTGAGATTCGGCGAATCCGTCGTTCGAATCATTCGGATGGCCTCGAAACATCCCCGTCCCTAGACTTCTCCCACTCTTGCTGATCACCGGCGGAGGACGGGAAGCCTTGCTGCCGACCGTCTCATCAATCGCCTCTTGCCAGAGGCCGAAGGAGACAGAATGTTCAATTTCTCGTCGCAGCGTCGCGCCTGTGCCGCGCTGTGCCTCTTGCCCTCCCTTCTGATTGCGGGCGCTGCGTTCGCACAGTCTCCTGCCTGGCCGACGAAGCCCGTGACCATCGTGGTGGCCTATCCGCCCGGCGGCATGACGGACATCGTCACTCGGCTGCTCGCCAAGGAGCTGACGGCGACGTTCAACCAGCCCTTCATCATCGACAACAAGGCCGGCGCCGCTGGCCAGGTGGGCACCGAATACGTCGCCCATCGCCCAGCCGACGGCTACACGCTGCTGGTGACTGCCACCGGCTATGTGATCGCCCCGTTCACCCGCCCGAAGGTCAACTACGACCCACTGAAGGATCTGATTCCGCTCGCCGCGCTGGTCCAGACGCCCAACATGATCGTGGTCAACCCCTCGGTCAAGGCCAACACCGTCCCGGAATTCCTCGCCTGGGCCCGCAAGGAGCCCAGCGTGCCCTATGCCACTTCGGGCGCCGGCGGCTCCACCCACTTGGCGGGCGAACTGCTGCGCAAGGTCAGCGGCGCGCCGTTCACCCACGTGCCCTATCGCGGTGCCGCACCCGCCGTGGCAGATACCGTCAGCGGCCAGGTCCAGGTGGCCGTGCAGGATTCCGTCACGATCGCCACGTTCCTCAATGCGGGAAAGCTCAAGCCCATCGCGGTCACGAGCGCGCAGCGCAGTCCGCTGTTCCCGAACGTGCCGACGCTGAAGGAATCCGGCTTTGCAGACTTCGACGTCTACACCTGGCTCGGGCTGTTTGCGCCGGCCGGCACGCCATCTGAGGTCCTGCAAAAGATCAATGCCGCAACGACGAAGATCATGCAATCGCCGGAGATGATCGAGAGTCTGAAGAAGCAATCCAGCGAGCCGATGGCGCCGAGGGATCTTGGGCAGACACGCAAGTTCGTCGAGGGCGAGCTCACGAAATGGCGTGACCTGGTTCGCACGACGGGTGTCAAGGTCGAGGACTGATCCCATGGCTGGCAGCGCAACCGAACCCGGCGCAAACGCGAAGCAGACACAGGCGCTTGGCGCCGATGCCCGCTACTTCGCCGCGCTCGCCGAGAACCGCTTCGAGATTCCACAGTGCGACACCTGCGGACGTCACCACTTCTTCCCGCGGGTGCTCTGCCCGCATTGCGGCTCGGAAGTCCTCAACTGGACGGTCCCGAGCGGCCGCGGCACCGTGTACTCGACCACGGTGGTGCGGCGCCCCGAGGGCGACTACACCGTCTGCCTCATCGATCTCGCCGAAGGTCCGCGCCTGATGAGTCGCGTCGTCGAGATCGCACCCGACGCGGTTCATATCGGCATGGCCGTCCAGGCGCGCATCGACATGCTGGAAGCCGGGCCACTGCTGGTCTTCAAACCGCTGGAGGATCTGGCATGAAACGCGGCGACATCGCCATCCTCGGCACCGGTCTGGCGGGTCTCGGCCATGCTGGTGGACGCACCGAGCAGGAAATCATTGCGCAAGCGGCCAGCCAGGCGGTCGCCGGCAGCCAGCTGCGCATGTCGGACATCGACGGGATCGTCACCTCGAGCCTGACTTCGCCCTGGTGGGTGATGCGGATGGCCGAGTACCTGGGCATCCGGCCGCGCTTCTCGGACAGCACCATGTTCGGCGGATCGTCCTTCATCGCCGATCTGCGGATCGCGGCGATGGCCATCGAGGCAGGCGAATGCGAGAACGTCCTCGTTTGCTACGGCAGTACGCCGCGCAGCATTCCCAGCAGCTCGCAGCAAAACCAGATGCGCGCGGCGCTCGACCCCCAGCCTTACGAGCATCCGTACAAGCCGTTCAATCCGGTGTCCAGCTACGCGCTGGCCGCGGCGCGGCACATGCACGAATTCGGCACCACGCGGCGCCAGCTTGCCGAAGTGGCCGTGGCGGCACGGCAGTGGGCTCAGCGCAATCCCGATGCATTCGCGCGCGGTCCGTTGAGCATCGACGACGTACTGGGCGCCAAGATGATCTCGGATCCGCTCACGGTGCGCGACTGCTGCCTGGTGACCGATGGCGCCGGCGCCTTCGTCGTCAGTTCATCCGAGCGCGCCAAGTCGCTGCACGCCAACCCGATCTACGTGCTGGGTTGCGGCCATGCGCACTGGCATCGTCAGATCTCGTGCATGGAAGACCTGACCGTGACGCCAGCGCTCGAATCGGGCCGCTTGGCCTATGCGCAGGCAGGGCTGTCGCCCAAGGACATCGACGTGCTCGAGTGCTACGACGCCTTCACCATCAACCCGATCCTCTTTCTCGAGGACCTGGGCTTCTGCAAGAAGGGCGAAGGCGGCGCCTTCGTCGAAGGTGGACGCGTCGCGCCAGGCGGCAGCTTCCCCATGAATACGAACGGCGGCGGCCTGTCCTGCACGCACCCGGGCATGTACAGCATCTTCCTCGTTATCGAGGCCGTGGCTCAACTGCGTCGCGAAGCTGGCGATCGCCAGGTGATTGATGCCGAGGTGGCCATGGTGCACGGCAACGGCGGCGTCCTGTCCAGCCAAGCCACCGCCATTCTCGCGAACGCCCTTTGACGCACGACGACTGACAACTCTTATGACCGACAAATTCGTGGCCACCGCTGAAGAGGCAGTGGCTGACATCTTCGACGGCGCCACGGTGCTGGTGAGCGGCTTCGGCCTCGCTGGCCAGCCCATCGAACTACTGGATGCGCTCGCCGCCCAGAGTGCACGCGACCTGACCGTGGTCTGCAACAACAGCGGCAGCGGCGACGAAGGGCTGGCGCGACTCATCCGCCTCGGCCGAGTGCGCCGTCTGATCGCCTCGTTTCCGCGCGGCGCCGAGGCCATGGCCTTCGAGGAAGCCTACGCACGCAATGCACTGGAGTACGAATGCGTGCCCCAGGGCACTCTTGCCGAGCGCCTGCATGCGGCCGGCGCAGGGCTGGGCGGCTTCTTCACGCCGACCGGCTATGGCACGGCACTGGCCGAAGGCAAGGAAACCCGGGTCATCGATGGGCGCGGCTATGTGTTCGAGGCGCCGTTGCACGGAGATTTCGCCCTCGTGAAAGCGCAAGCCGCAGACCGCTGGGGCAACCTGGTGTACCGCAAGGCAGGTCGCAACTTCGGGCCGCCCATGTGCACGGCGGCGCGCACGGCCATCGTCCAGGTTGCTCACGCGGTACCGCTGGGCGGATTGGACCCGGAGCACATCGTGACTCCCTCGATCTTCGTACAGCGCGTGGTCGTGCTGAACAGTGCCTCCATCACCGAAAGGAAGGCCGCATGACGACTCGCCGAACACGCGAACAAATGGCCCAGTGCGTGGCACGCGACATCCCCGATGGCTCGACCGTCAATCTCGGAATCGGCATGCCGGTGCTGGTGCTGCCCTACTGGAATGCCGAGCAGGAAATCATCGTGCACAGCGAGAACGGCATCCTGGGCATGCGCGCGCTCGCGGACGGCGAAGCCGCCGATCCCGACGTCGTGAATGCGGCCAAGCAGCCGGTCGCCATCGAATCGGGCGGAGCCTACTTTCACCACGCCGACTCCTTCGCGATGATGCGCGGCGGCCACCTCGACTATTGCGTGCTCGGCGGCTACCAGGTGTCCGCGAGCGGTGACCTGGCCAACTGGTCGCTGGGCCAGCCGGGCGTGGCGGCAGCCGTCGGCGGTGCCATGGACCTGGCCGTCGGCGCGAAGCAGGTGTATGTGCTGATGGAGCACCAGACGCGCGAAGGGCAATCGCGGCTGCTGCGCTCGTGCACGCTGCCTCTGACGGGGCTGGGATGCGTCAAGCGCGTCTACACCGACCTGGCGACGCTGGACGTCGCAGACGGCGCTTTCATCGTTCGCGACATGGTCCCAGGCCTGACGGCGACCCAATTGCAAGCGGCGACCGATGCGCCGCTGCGCTTCCTGTGAAGAAGGCTTCGGACATGAGCATCGACATCGAAACTTTCCGTGCGCAGACGCGCGAATTTCTGCGCCAGTCCCTGCCGGAGGATCTTCGGCAATCGATTCTTCAGCACCGCCGCCTCGGCAAGGACGACTACCTGCGCTGGCACCGGATCCTGGCCACCGCCGGCAAGGTGGCGCCGACCTGGCCGAAGGAGCATGGCGGCCCGGGCTGGAACGTGCTCGAGCGCCACGTCTTCGAGGAAGAATGCGCCATTGCCGGAGCACCCGAGGTGCCGCCCTTCGGCGTCCGGATGATCGGCCCGGTACTCATTCGCTATGGCACTCCGGAACAATGCGCCCGGTACCTGCCGCGCATCTTGCAGGGTGAGGACTGGTGGTGCCAGGGTTACTCGGAGCCGGGGTCGGGCTCCGACCTGGCCTCGCTCAAGACTAAGGCGCAGATCGTGGACGATGGTTTCATCGTCAACGGACAGAAGACCTGGACCACCTACGCGCAGTACGCAGACATGATGTTCTGCCTGGTCAGGACCGATCCTGCCGCCAAGGCGCAAAAGGGAATCTCCTTCCTGCTCATCGACATGCGCTCCCCGGGCGTCACCGTGAGGCCGATCCGCACGCTCGACGGCGACTGCGAAATCAATGAGGTCTTCCTCGACAACGTCAAGGTGCCACGCGAGAACCTCGTGGGCGTCCTGAATGAAGGTTGGACCTGCGCCAAGTACCTTCTTTCGCATGAGCGCACCGGCGCCGCACGGGTCGGTCGGGCCAAGCGGGAGATGGCTTTCCTCAAGGACATCGCGGCGCAACGGAGGGTGGATGGTCTGCGCCTCATCGACGACGCCTCGGTGGCGGCGGACATCGCAAGGCTCGATGTCGACCTGCTGGCCCTCGAGCAGACCAATCTGCGCCTGCTGGCTCGAATGGCGGCGGGTGAGGGCCACGGTGCGGAGGCCTCGGTACTCAAGCTGATGGGCACGACCGTGGCGCAGGCGATCGTCGAAAAGACGGTCGAATGCGCCGGCGTGCTCGCGTTGCCGTGCCGGGACGGCAGCTATGACGCGCTGCGAACCGACGACGTCCTGGCCCACGACGACTGGGCCGCTCCGGTGGCGGGCTTCCACCTGAACCTGCGCAAGATCTCCATCTACGGCGGCACCGACGAGGTTCAGAAGAACATCATCGCGAAGGTCGCGCTGGGCCTCTAGTCGCGCCACCACTCATCCAAAATTCTCATCGACAGGGAGACTTCCAATGAACGGTGCCGAGACGCTCGTCCATACGCTCATCGACGGCAATGTCGATGTGTGCTTCACCAACCCAGGCACCTCGGAGATGCATTTCGTGGCGGCCCTCGATCGCATCGAGGGCATGCGCTGCGTGCTGGGCCTGCACGAGACCGTCGTCACCGGTGCGGCCGATGGCTACTACCGTATCGCCGACAAGCCGGCCGCCACGCTGCTCCACCTGGGACCGGGCCTCGCCAACGGTCTGGCGAATCTGCACAACGCGCGCAAGGCCCGCTCCGGCATCGTCAACATCGTCGGGGATCACGCGGTAGAACACCTGAAGCTCGATGCGCCGCTGACTTCGGACATCGACGCCATCGCAGGATCGATGTCTCATTGGGTGCGCAGCACGCCCAGCGTCGGGGAGGTCGCGGCCGATGGCAAGGAAGCGATCAGGCAGGCGAATGCGCGCCCCGGCCGAATTTCCACGCTCGTGCTGCCCGCCAACGTCGCATGGACCGCAGTCCCTGAGGGGAGGGGTTCGGGCAAGCAGTTGCCCACGGCTTCCTCCGGCCATGCGCAGCATGATTTCGACCGCATCGTGAAGGCGATGCGCGACGACCCTCAGCCGACGCTGCTGCTGCTCGGCGACCGGGCGCTGCGGGCCACCTCGACCGAGTTGGCCGGGCGGATCGCCGCCGCGACGGGGGCCGAAGTCCGCGCCGAGTTCTACTTCGCGCGCCTGGAGCGCGGTGCCGGTCGCCTCGTCATCCCGCGCATCCCGTACGCGATCGATCCCGCGATGGCACTGCTCCAGCGCTTCAAGCGCATCGTGCTCGTCAACGCGAAGGCGCCGGTCGCGTTCTTCGCCTATCCGGACAAGCCCGGGCGGCTGACGGCGCCGGGGTGCGAGTTCCTCACGCTGTCCACCGTCGAGGACGATCCGCGTCTGGCGCTCTCGGCGCTCTGCGAAGCGCTGGGGGCGACCGCCGCCGCACCGGCGGGAATTGCCCGGGCCGAGGCGCATGCGCCGGTCAGCGGCGCGCTGACCTCCGAGACCATCGGCCGGACGATCGCCGCGACGCTGCCGGAGAACGCGATCGTCGTCGACGAAGCCGTCACCACCGGTTGGGGCTTCGATGGGCTCACCGCTACCGCCGCCCCGCATGACTGGCTGACCGGTTGCGGTGGATCCATCGGCTTTGCCCTGCCCACGGCCGTGGGCGCCGCGATCGCAGCACCCGGACGACGCGTCCTGGCCCTGGAAGGCGACGGAAGCGGCATGTACTCGCTGCAGGCGCTCTGGACCATGGCGCGGGAGAACCTCGACGTCACCGTGCTGATCTTCGTGAACCGCGCCTACAGCATCCTCCGGCGCGAACTCGCGGCGGTGGGCGCGGGCGCGCCCGGTGTCCGGGCGACCGACATGCTGTCGCTGGACCGGCCGGACCTCGACTGGTCCTGTCTCGCCAAGGGCATGGGCGTGGCTGCGATCCGCGTCGGTGATGCCGAGGCCTTGCACGGCGCGCTGGCACGCTCCTACGCGACCTCCGGCCCGACCCTGATCGAGGCCATCCTCTGAATCGAGACATGGGTGCTGAACTTGGCACAGGAACGAACACATGAATCCCCAACAAACGGAACACGACGAAGACCAACGCAGCCTGGCCGAGGCGATCACCAGCTTTGCCCAGCGGCGCGACCATGCCGCCACGGATCCCTGGCCGGAACTGGTCGCCATGGGCCTTCCCGGCCTGCTCGTTCCCGAGGCGCTCGGCGGCCTCGGGCTCGACGGCGGCAGCATGCACGCGGTCATGGAGAGCCTGGGACGCAACCGCCTCACCACGCCCTTCGTCGTGTCGGCGGTCCTTTGCACCCGGCTGCTGCTCGAGCTCGCAGATGAGGGACAACAAGCCCGTTGGCTGCCAGCGCTCTCATCCGGAGAACACGTATTGGCATTCGCCCACGGGGAGCCGCAGGGCGAGCACCTGCCTCGACATCTGTCGACGCACGCGCGTTGCGAGGGCGACGACTGGATACTGAGCGGCCGCAAGACCGTGGTGCTGCATGGCGGCGAATCGACCGCTTGGCTGGTTTCGGCACGCGTGGGATCGAACGAGACGGCACTCTTCTGGGTGGACGCCGCCGCCACCGGCCTTCGCGTCGAGCGCTATCCCTGCATCGATGGGAGCACCGGCGCCGATCTGTGGTTCGATGAACTTCGACTGCCGGCGGCCGCGTGGATCGGCTCGACTGGCATGAACGTGACGACGGCCATCGCCGCGGCGACCGACGCGGCGACCGCAGGACTGTGCGCCGAATCCGCGGGTCTGCAGTCGACCCTGTTCGACATGACCCTGGACTATGTCAAGACACGGCGCCAGTTCGGCGTGGCCCTGGGTAGCCTCCAGGCCATCCAGCATCGGCTGGCCGAAATGCTCGTGGCGGTGGAGCAGTCAAAGTCCCTGTCCTGGCTGGCAGCCCGCAGCCTGGACGACGACGCAACGACCCGGACCCGCTCGGTCGCCGCAGCCAAAGTCCGATGTGCCGAAAGCGGCCGCTTCATCGGCCTGCAGAGCATCCACCTGCACGGCGGCATGGGGATGACCGACGAACTGCCCGTCGGCCGATGCGTCAAGCGACTGCTGGCGATCGCCCACAGCTGGGGCGATCCGCGCCACCATCTCGGGCGCCTCGTCGACCTCATGCGCGCCGTCCCGACCACGACTGCACCGGCGCCTGGCTCGCAATCATTGCCGCTTGCAGCCGTGGCCTGACTCATAACGATCGATCACCCATGTCCTCTTCCACCGTTCACTACACCGAGCAGCGACGCGTTGCCGTGCTGACCCTCGACAACCCGCCGGTCAACGGCATCGGCAACACTGTTCGCCAGGGCCTTTACGCGGGTATCGAGCGTGCCATGGCCGATACCGACATCGACGCCGTGCTGCTCATCGGCGCGGGACGGCAGTTCTGCGGCGGCGCCGACATCCGCCAGTTCAACACGCCAGCGGCCACAGAGAAGCCGCTGACGCGCGACGTGCTGACGCTTATTGCACGATCCACGAAACCGGTCATCGCCGCCATTCACGGCGTGGCGCTGGGAGGCGGCCTCGAGCTTGCGCTGGGCTGCCACTACCGCGTGGCCTCTGCCGATGCCAAGCTTGGGCTGCCTGAAGTCAATCTCGGCCTGATTCCAGGGGGCGGCGGAACGCAGCGCCTACCGCGCCTGGTCGGCGTGAACGCCGCCCTGGACATCATTCTCTCGGGTGCACCGATCAAGGCGCCGCGTGCGCACGAGCTGGGGCTCCTCAATGCGGTGATCGCGGGCGATCTGTTGGCTGGCGCCCAGGCGTTCGCCCGACGCGTCGTCGCCGAGGGCGCCGCACTGCCACTCGTGGCGCAGCGAGCACTGGAGCCTGCGGGTGTTGACTTCGCCGAGCGACGCCGTGCGGTCCCGGCCCGGGCACGCAATGCCACCGCACAGCGCGCCGCGGTCGATGCGGTCCAGGCATCGACGCAGCTTGCTCTCGAAGACGGCCTCACGCGCGAGCGCGCCTTGTTCGATGAACTCGTCGCCGGGCCTGAATCGAAGGCCCTTCGCCATCTCTTTTTTGCCGAACGCGAAGCTCCCAAACTCTCGGAGACTCTCGCACCCACCGAGCTTCGCGTCGTGCGCAAGGTCGCGGTGCTTGGCGCCGGCACCATGGGCGGTGGCATCGCGATGGCGTTCGCCAATGCGGGCATCCCGGTCGTGCTGCTCGAACGCGAGCAGGCAGCTATCGATCGCGGCCTCGACCTCGTGCGCCGCAACTACGGCGTCACCGCCGCCAAGGGAAAGTTGAGCGAAGCCGCCATGGCGGGCCGCATGGCGCTGATCGAGCCCGCGCTCGATTTCGCCGCTCTTCATGATGTCGATCTGGTGATCGAGGCCGTCTTCGAAGACATGGCGGTGAAGAAGGAGGTGTTCGCACAACTGGATGCGCACTGCAAGCCCGGCGCGATCCTCGCCTCCAACACCTCGCGCCTTTCGATCGACGAGATCGCGCTGTCCACCTCCCGGCTGCAGGATGTGATCGGGCTGCACTTCTTCAGCCCTGCCAATGTCATGCGACTGCTCGAGGTCGTGCGAGGCGAAGGCACGTCGCCTGCCGTGATTGCGGCCTGCATGAAGATGGCACAGGACATCGGCAAGATCCCCGTGCTCGTTCGGGTGTGCGAGGGCTTCGTCGGCAACCGGATGCTGACGGGTTACTGGCGCGAAGCTGGCTTTTTGCTGGAGGAAGGTGCATCCCCCCAGCAAGTCGACCGCGCGATGACGGGTTTCGGCATGGCCATGGGCCCGCTCGCGATGGCTGACCTGGCCGGCATGGACATCAATTGGGCGACCCGAAAGCGCCTCGCGCCCACTCGACCCGCTCACCTGCGCTATTCCAAGGTGGCCGACCGCATCTGCGAGGCGGGTCGCTACGGACAGAAGACTTCGGCAGGTTACTACCGCTACGAGGCCGGCAGCCGCACACCGATCTCGGACCCGTTGGTCGACATGATCATCGAGTCTTGTGCCGCGGAAGCGGGCATCGTACGCCATACGGTGCGAGACGAAGACATCGTCGAACGATGCGTACTGGCGCTAGTGAACGAAGGTGTGCGAATCCTCGACGAAGGCGTGGCGCAACGCGCCAGCGACATCGACGTGGTCTACGTGCACGGCTACGGGTTTCCGGCGTCGCGCGGCGGCCCGATGTTCTGGGCCGAAACCCTCGGCCTCGCGCAGACACTCGAACGCATCCGGGCATTGCAAGCCACGCACGGGGCGCACTGGACACCGGCGCCCGGCCTTGTCGAGCGCGTGGAACGAGGCCTCCAGCGCTTCGACGCGCGAGTCCAGCGATGACCGGCGCTTCCGTCGACCCGCAGGTGCCAACAGGTTTCGGGCCTTACCCGCCGGTGAGTGCCTTCATGGCGCTGCTGGGCCCGATGCACGCTAGAGAAGAAGAGGGCGGCCAGCTGAGGCTCGGCCTTCATTTGCTGCCCGCCCACATGAACCACCAGGAGGCCGCGCACGGTGGCTTCGTGGCCACGCTCTCGGACAACGCATTGGGAGTCAATGTGGCACGGCGCTTGGGAAAGCGCGTGGCCACGGCCAATCTGTCAGTCGACTACCTTGCTCGTGCGAGCGTGGGCGAGTGGGTGGAAGTCGTCACCCGCATCGACAAGATCGGCCGCCGCATGGTGTTCGCGGAATGCAGCGGCCATGTGGCAGAGCGTGTCATCTTCAAGGCCCGCGGCATTTTCGCGGTCCTGCCCGAGCGGCCTCAGGCCCGAAAAGGAGAGTCCGAATGCTGAACCAGTCGCTGCAGGGCATCAAGGTGCTCGACCTGTCGAGAATCCTCGCCGGCCCGTGGTGCACGCAGAACCTCGCCGACCTCGGCGCCGAGGTCACCAAGATCGAGCATCCACGCGGCGGCGACGACACCCGCGGATGGGGACCGCCCTATGTGGAGTCCGCCGACGGCGAGCGGCTGTCGGCCTACTTCATCTGCTGCAACCGGGGAAAGGCCTCGGTCGCGATCGATTTCGCACAGCCCGAAGGCCGCGAGGCCCTCAAGACCATGATCCGCGACGCCGACGTGCTGGTGGAGAACTACAAGGCCGGATCGCTGGCGCGGCAAGGCCTGGACTACGCCAGCCTGCGGGAGCTGAACCCGCGCCTGGTCTATGTGTCGATCACCGGCTTCGGACAAAGCGGCCCGATGGCTTCCAAGCCCGGCTACGACTATGTGTTCCAGGGCATGGGCGGCCTGATGAGCTACACAGGTCAGCCTGACGGGATGCCAGGCGCAGGGCCACTGCGCACCGGCGTCGCCGTGGTCGACCTCAGCACCGGGATGTATGCGACCTCGGCCGTCCTCGCGGCGCTGTTCCAGCGCGAACGCACGGGACAAGGCCAGTACATCGACATCGCGCTGCTCGACGTGGCCGTGGCCCTCAATGCCAACCAGGCCGCCAACTACCTGGCGTCGGGCCGCAACCCTCAACGCAGCGGCAACGCCCATCCCAACTGCGCGCCGTACGAGGTGTTTGCGTGCGCGGATGGCCACCTGATCCTGGCCATCGGAAACGACTCGCAGTTCCGCCGATTTTGCGAAGTGGCGGAGCAACCGGCGCTCGCCGACGACGCACGCTTCGTGACGAACTCGGCGCGGATCGAGAATCTGCCGGCCTTGCGCGTCCTGCTCACGGAACTGTTTCCGAAACGCAGCCGTTCGAGTTGGTCCACGGCTTTCGATGCGGCCGGCGTGCCCTGGGGCCCCATCAACACCATGGAAGAGGTGTTTGCCGACGCCCAGGTGCAGCATCGCCGCATCGTGCAAACGCTGGACCATCCCGAGTTCGGCGCTTTGCGAACCGTGCGCAATCCGATGCTCTGGAATTGCGTGGCCGAACTCGGCGCGGTCGGCGCACCGCCATCGTTGCCGCTGCCGGCTTCGCCGGTGACTCCCATGTCGAACATGCCGCCTCCGGCCTTCAGGACTGAATCATGAAACTCGATCTGCCGCACGCCCGTGTCGAACTCGACGCACACGGCGTGGCCACACTCACCATCAGGAACGCCGGCTCGCTGAATATTCTCGGCACGCCAGTGATCGATGACCTTCGCCAGGCCTTCGAGTCCCTCGCTGCCGACGAGTCCGTCCGTGTGGTGGTCTTGCGTGGCACCAGCGACAAGGCCTTCGTCGCCGGCGCCGACATCAAGGAGATGGGCGCGCTCGATCGCGCTTCCGCGCGGCGCTTCATCGACGGCCTGCGCCGCCTTTGCGAAGCCGTTCGGCAGTGCCCCACGCCGGTGATCGCACGCATTCCGGGGTGGACGCTTGGAGGAGGCCTCGAACTCGCACTCTCCTGCGACCTCCGGATCGCTGCCGACTCTGCATTCCTGGGTATGCCTGAAGTGGTGGTCGGCATTCCCTCGATCATCCATGCGGCATTGCTTCCGCGGCTGATCGGGGAAGCGCGCGCCGGCTGGATGCTCCTGACCGGAGAGAACATCGACTGCGCGAAGGCGAAGGAATGGGGCTTGGTCGACACCATGGTTCCACTGGACGCGCTCGATGCAGAGGTCGCGCGCATGGCCGCCCGCCTCGCAGGCCATGGGCCCCAGGTGATGCGCCAGCAGAAGCGCCTTCTGCGCCAATGGCAGCAACAGCCACTGGACACCGCGATTCTCGAAGGCGTGGAGGAATTCGCGAAGGCCTTCGATACCGGCGAGCCGCAGCGCTTCATGGCGGAATTCGCACAACGCAAGGAAAGGGGAGCACGCAAATGAAGATTCCATCTCTCAAGGAAGTCGTCAGCGCGGACGAATGGGCCGTTCGCGTGGACCTGGCCGCGTGCTACCGGTTGGTGGCTCTGCATGGCTGGAGCGACATGATTGCCACCCACATCAGCGCCCGCGTTCCTCAATCGCCGGGCGCAACGCACGCGCATCAGTTCCTCATCAACCCGTACGGCCTGATGTTCGAGGAGATCACTGCCTCGTCGCTCGTCAAGATCGACGTCGATGGTCACAAGCTGAGCGAGTCGCCCTTCGACGTGAACCGGGCCGGCTTCGTCATTCACTCGGCCGTGCACATGGGAAGGGAAGACGTAGCCTGCGTGCTGCACACTCACACGCGCTCGGGCGTTGCCGTGAGCGCGCAACGCTGCGGCCTGCTGCCGATCTCGCAGCAAGCCACCCTCGTTCTGGGGTCGCTTGGCTACCACGACTACGAGGGCCTCGCCGTGCACGAGGACGAGCAGGTGCGCCTGCAACGCGACCTCGGCCATCACGATCACTTGATGCTGCGCAATCACGGCCTTCTGACGGTCGGCGGCACCGTGGCGGATACGTTCAAGCGCATGTACACGCTGGAGTCGGCCTGCCAGATCCAGGTCACAGCACAGGCCGGCGGTGAACTCATCATGGTCGCACCGCAGGTACTCGCCGGCGTCAAAGATGCATTGGCGCGGATGCAGGGCCAGACCAGCCTGGGGCGCCTGGCCTGGCCTGCCTTGCTGCGCAAACTCGACCGGGTGAATCCGGGTTACGACACCTGAACCAGGGCATATCGATGAATCGAAGACACTTGGTGCTCGGCGGGTTGGCGGGCGCGGCCTTGAACGCGCTTGCCTCCCCGCAGGCCTATCCCTCCAAACCCGTGAAGCTGATCGTGCCCTATGCGCCAGGCGGGACCACGGATCTGCTGGCCCGCATCGTGGCGACGAAGCTGTCGACGATCCTCGGGCAACCAGTCGTCGTCGACAACCGACCCGGAGCCGGGGGCTCGGTGGGCTCGGCTGCGGCGGCCAAGCAGCCGGCGGACGGATACACGCTCGTGATGGTGGTGGAGAGCTCGCACGCCGTGAACCCCAACGTGTATGCGAAGAGCCTGTATGACCCTGTCAAGGACTTCGCACCCATTGGAAACATCGCGGATGTGCCGAATGTCCTCGTCACCAATCCCGCCCTTGGGGCCGAGTCAGTGCAGAGCTTGGTCAAGATGCTCAAGGAGCAACCGAGCAAATACTCGTTCGGCTCCTCCGGCAACGGTGGGTTGAGTCACATCAACGGCGAACTCTTCAAACATGTCACCGGCACCGACATGCTTCACGTGCCCTACAAGGGGCTGGGACCGGCCCTGTCCGATCTGCTCGCCGGACAGATCAATGTCGTGTTCGACAACATCCCGTCGTCCATGGAGCTGATTCAGGCGAAGCGTGTCAAGCCGCTGGTCGTTGCCGCCAAGAGCCGCCTGAAGTTGCTGCCGCAAGTGCCGACTTATGCCGAAACGGGGCTGCCGGCCATGAACAATCCATCCTGGTTCGGGCTCGGCGGGCCTGCAGGCATACCGACTGAGATTCTGGATCAGCTCAATCGCGCTCTGAATCAGGCCTTGAGTGATCCTGCCGTGGTCTCCGCAATCGAAAAGCAAGGTGCCGTTCCCAGCCCGACGCCGCGCAAGGAATTCGCTGCGTTCGTGGCAGCGGAGAACCTACGTTGGGCAAAGATTGTTGCCGACCTTCGGTTCGAAAAGATGTGAGGCGTTGGGGCTGGCCGACTTCAGCGGAGTAACCGCGCTGGCCATCGGCGAGACTTCGCGTGCTCGGGGGCACGACTACGTCACCCTGGCCGCCGACGCTGTCGCTCGCCGCGTGCTCTTCGTCACCGAGGGCCGCGATGCTCAGGCCATTGCGGCACTGGCCTGCGATCTGGATGCTCATGGCTGTTCGCCAGCGCAGATCAGTTCGGCGGACCGATCTGTCGTTGAAAAGACATTGCGATCCAGTTATCCCTGCTAACCTGAAACGGAGTTGAGTTTAGTAATCCACGGACCCGAGTGGATCAGCTTCGTACAAAAGGAGACAGGATGATCGATCTATACAGCTGGGCGGCACCGAACGGGCACAAAGTGCAGATCCTGATCGAGGAACTGGAGATTCCCTACCAAGTCATCCCGATCAACATCACTACGGGCGACCAGCACACGGACACCTATCGCGCGATCAATCCGAACGGAAAAATCCCAGCCATCGTGGATCACGCGCCGACCGACGGTGGCGGGCCGTTCACGGTCTTCGAGACCGGAGCCATCATGGTCTACCTGGCCGAGAAGGAGAAACGCTTTCTCCCCACCGAACTGCGCCAGCGCAGCGAAGTACTTCAATGGCTGTTCTGGCAGGTCGGCGGGATCGGTCCGATGATGGGCCAGGCCCAGCACTTCTTCCGCTATGCGTCCGAAAAAGTACCTTACGCCATCGCACGCTACCAGGCGGAAACAAGACGTCTCTTGAAGGTTCTGGATGACCGTCTTGATGGTCGCGAGTTCATCTGCGGTGAGTACTCGATTGCCGACATGGCCAGCTTCGCCTGGATCCGGATCCACAAGATGACCGGTGTCCCGCTGGATGAGTTCCCTCGTGTGCAGGATTGGTATGGCCGGGTACGCAGCCGCCCCGGCGTCGGCCGCGGTCTGGATCTTCTGAGAAACCAATGGGTGGACGTGACGAAGTCCGACGAAGCGAAGCTCAACCTTTTCCAGAAGAACCGCTGACCATGTCGATCGACACGGCCCGGGTGGAAGCGTTCTTCGATCTGCGAAGCCCATACTCCTACCTCGCGCTCGGCCCGGCCCGTGCGCTCGCTCAGCGCAGCGGCGTCGCCTTCGATTGGTGGCCTTACGTGACCGACTTCCAGTCCGCATACGGCGGGGAAGTCGAGCAGCGATCGAGCCGTGATGTCGCGAAGCTGAAGTACCTCTACATGGATTGCCGGCGGCTCGCAAAGCTGCAGGGGTTGACGGTGCGGTCTACGACGAAGCTCTGGGATCCGACGCTCGCGAGTCAGGCCGTCCTTTTTGCCAAGGCCAGGAACCGGCTTTGGGAGTTCTGTGACCCGCTGCTCGCGGCATTCTGGCGGCGCGAGTTCGACTTGGAGTCCCCAGTGGAGGTGGAGGCGGCTCTCGTCAACGCGGGACTGTCGTCTTCGGAGTGGAACGAGTTCCTGCAAGGAGAAGCCAAGGGAGCTTTGACGGGGGCGCTCGCACATGCCGAGAGGCTGGGCGTATTTGGCGCTCCGACTTTCATCTATAAGGGGGAGATGTTCTGGGGTGGAGACAGGATGGATCTGCTTGAATCCGCGATCCGGGGCGCGGCTTCGCAAAGCTAGCCGTCGTCTCGGGATAGCCCATTCTTAGCGCCTGGTGGACTATCAATTCCCAATGTAGTCGCGCAGGCGCTGCGTGTGGACGATCAGGAATCCCTTGGAGCCTTCGGTTCGGACAATTCCATCCTGTTTGAACGATGCCAGTGCCATGTTCACTCGCTGGCGCGAGAGGCCGCAGATCAACGCCAGATCGCGCTGATGGATCGATAGCCTGAGCGCATCTTCGCGTCCGCTCTTGGCGAGCATCAGGAGCGCCTTCGCAACCCGCTTCTCGGGCCCCAGCAGGCGCGACGCCACAAGCATCCCGACGAACTCACCCATTCGGGCGTTCATGACATCGCAAAGAAAGTTGCTGAACTCAAGAGACGAACTGCGCAGCACATGGAAGGTATTTGCAGGAACGAGGCAGAGACGTGCGGAGGTCAGCGAGCGCAGGTCGTACTGCATCAATTCCCTTTTCAACAAGGATCCGTCGCCGCACCATTCTCCTTCTCGAAGGTAGTACAGCGTCGTCTCGTCCCCTTCCGGGCCGACGATGCACATCTGCAGTTGGCCGCTCACGACGCCGTACCAGTATGCGCTGGGCTCGCCAGCGCGGGCGACATACTGGCCGGCGGCCACCTTCATCTCCACTGACGTTTCTAGCGTCAGGGCCCGAAGTTCGGTGGAAAGCGCGTGGAACCATGGCCATTTCCCGAGGAATTCGGCCATGCTTGCCGTGGATGTTTCGTCCACGGCGGGTGATTGGGTGATTCTTTGCTCCATCATTCGCTTCCAAAGCCTCAGCCATTGGTGATCGTGTTGGCCCGGACTAGAGCGAGGAGTCCATCTGGAAGCGGCCGCGGTAGGCCCCCGGACTCATCCCGATGCGTTGACGGAAGAGTCTGGAAAAGGAACTGGTGTCGCTGTATCCGACCTGGCTCGCCACTTCTTCGACGCTGTGCGAACTGGTCTCGAGCAGCGCACGCGCAGCTTCCAGCCGAAGATCCTGAAGATAGGCCAGCGGCGTTTGGTCCAGCACGCTGCGGAAGCGCCGGATGAGGGTTCTGTCGCTGACCGCGAGCGTATCGGCGAGCTCGGTGATCCTCAGATCCTTGGTCATGTTGCCCTGCAGCCAGCGCTGGGCTCGATGCACCAGCGCGTCGGAGTGGTTCTTTTGGGCGAGCAATGGAAGATAGGGAATCTGGCTGGTTTGACTCACGTCAATCAGCATGGCCTTCGCGCACTGCGACGCAATGACCGGCCCCGAGAAGCGCTCAATGACGCGAATGGTCTGAATCAGATACGACGCTGACGCGCCCGCGCACATCAGGCGGTCCATCTCGGTGATCACAGGACGCAGTTGCAGGTCGACACGTGGAAACTTCTCCCTGAACTGCCGTTCAAGCCACCACGTGGTTGTTGCAACGCGCTCATCGAGCAAGCCCGTCTGGGCCAGGATGAAGGTGCCCGTGCAGTTCGCGGCGACCCATGATCCTGCGCGCCATTGCGCCGTCAGCCAGGTACAGGCATCGGCCTGCCGGTCGAGGAACTGGTCGAACTGTCGGTGCCCGCCATAGTGAAAGCTGGGAACAAACACCAAGTCATACCGTTCTCGCGGCCCCAACTTGTGGGTTTGCAGAGGCAGGCCGTTGCTGGCAATCGCCGCTTCGCCCGACGGCGACACGAAACGCCACTCGAATAGTGCTTTCGCCGGCGCTTGTTCGAGCCTCAGATGCGAATTCGCGATCTGAAGGATGTCGGCAAACCCGGCCACGCTGGAAGCGTAGCAGCCGTCGAAGGTAAGGATGGCGGCACGTGGCATTGGTCGTAAATGGCATAGAACATGTCAGTTTCGACAATTTACACCAAGACGTGGAAATCCGCCTAATGAGCCCTGCTGGCCTCTAGACCAGCGACTACAAAAAGGAGCACGGAGATGAGCGACATACCCGTTGCGTCATTGCACAGTGACGTCTCTGGCTGCGATCAAGCCTTGCAGCCCCAGACGAAGGCGAACTCTCGCCAAGTCGTCGACGGAGAACCCTATCCCGCTCGTGAATGGGGCGACCGAATTGCCGTACTGGGAAGCTGCCACGGATTCGCTGTCGTCCCCGCCAGCCAGGTGCAGGATTTCTATCGTGGCTATGCGTTGGTGGCCGTTCCCGCCATCGCGATGGCAGCCGTGGCCGGCATCGCCTATTTCGTGTTTGGGCTGTCGTTCTGAGCGCCCCCTCCGTGCGCAGCTCGATGGATGATGGCGAAAGTAGCACAAACAAAGTCAATTTCGCCAATGTACGAATGGAGCGAGGTGTCGGTTAATAGAGGGGCAGTATCCCGCCCGAGCAACAAATACAAGGAGTTCCCCATGAGCCTGTCACCGAGTGCAGCCGCCTCGCGCGAAGCACACCCCAGTGCCGTTGTCGCCGGCAGCGCCCAACATGGGGAGGTGCGGCATGTCTGAGGTCGCGCCGCTGCCTGGAGCATTGCTGCGTCCTGCGAAGCTCGAGGACCGCTATCAGCTGGACCGCGGCCCCGCCTACATCAGTGGTTCGCAGGCGCTGGTCCGGCTGCTGCTCAACCAGAGCGCTCGCGACCGCGCGGCAGGGTTGAATACCGCCGGGTTCGTCAGTGGCTACCGCGGGTCGCCGCTGTCGGGCCTGGACCAGGTGCTTTGGGGGGTCCAGAAACTGCTCAAGGAAAAGCAGATCGAGTTCATCCCGGGCCTCAACGAAGACTTGGCAGCGACCGCCTGCTGGGGAACCCAGCAGTTGATGCAGCACCCGGAGGAGGCCACGGTCGATGGTGTGTTCGCCATGTGGTACGGCAAGGGGCCTGGCGTCGACAGAAGCGCGGACGCCCTCAAGCATGCCAATGCGGCTGGAACTTCACCGCATGGCGGCGCGCTCGTGCTGGCCGCCGACGACCATACGGCCAAGTCATCCTCGTTCGCGCACCAGAGCGAACAGTTGCTGGTTGCGTCGTTCATCCCCATTCTGTACCCGAGCAACGTACAGGAATACCTCGACTACGGGATTCATGGCTGGGCAATGAGCCGCGCGTCGGGCCTGTGGGTGGGGCTCAAGTGCGTGGGGGATATCGTCGAGACCACATCGATCGCGGACGTTGATCCGTTCCGGGTCGAATGCCGGCCGCCCGAGGATTTCAAGGCGACGGAAGACGTCCACATCCGCTGGCCCGACGTGTGGGCGACGCAGGAGCCGCGGATCGTGCGCACCAAGCTGCCCCTGGCGCTGTCCTACTGCCGTGCCAACGGGTTGAACCGAATCGTGGCCAAGAGCGAAGGTTCCCGCATCGGCATCATTGCGGGCGGCAAGCCCTACAACGACGTGCGCGAAGCACTCAGGCTGCTCGGCATCGGCGAGCAGGATCTGGCCGCGAGGGGCATTGCCCTTTTGAAGCTCGGCATGGTCTGGCCCCTGGAGCCGCAGATCATCCGCGAGTTCGCACAGGGCCTCGATGAGATCTTCGTTGTCGAAGAGAAGAGGGCGCTGATCGAGCAGCAGGTCAAGGACATCCTTTACCCGCTTGCCGCAAGCGGCGAGAAAGCGCCCCAGGTCGTGGGAAAGTCCAGCGGTGGGCTCCAATGCGCGGAATTCGAGATTCCGCATGAGCAGCGCCTCTTGCGCGGAGATGCCGAACTCGCGCCCGTGGACATCGCGGCGGCGTTGCAGGCGCGGCTGCATGCCGCAGGCATGGACGCATGCCAGGCGCTCCCCTACACGCCAGAAAAGGGAAAGCTCCTGGCGCCCCTCATGCGCACGCCGTACTTCTGTTCTGGCTGCCCGCACAACAGCTCTACCAAGGTACCGGAGGGTTCGCGCGCCACGGCCGGGATCGGCTGTCACTACATGGCCAACTGGATGGATCGCCGTACCGAAAGCTACACGCACATGGGCGGCGAGGGTGCTCCGTGGGTGGGGCAAAGCCGCTTCTCCAAGCGGCCGCACATGTTCGCCAACATGGGCGACGGCACGTTCTTCCATTCGGGTTCGCTCTCCATCCGTCAGGCCGTGGCGGCCAAGACGCCGATGACGTTCAAGGTCCTGTTCAACGACGCTACGGCGCTCACGGGCGGGCAGCCGCACGACGGACCGCTCACGGCACCGATGCTGACGCAACTGCTGCATGCCGAAGGCGTGGCACGCGTCGTGGTCGTCAGTGACGACATCGAGAAATACAAGGGGCACGAAACAGCGTTTGCGCCTGGCACGACCTTCCATCACCGGCGCGACCTGGACGTCGTCCAGCGCGAACTGCGCGAATTGCCCTTCGTGACCGCCTTGGTCTACGACCAGACCTGCGCCGCCGAAAAGCGCCGCCGGCGCAAGCGCAACAAGTACCCGGATCCTCCGGTCCGCTACGTCATCAATCCGGAAGTGTGCGAAGGCTGCGGCGACTGCACCGTCAAGAGCAACTGCGTCTCCATCGAGCCGCTCGAGACGCCGCTGGGCCGCAAGCGCCAGATCAACCAGTCCTCCTGCAACAAGGACTACTCCTGCGCCGACGGCTTTTGCCCGAGCTTCGTGGCCGTGGAGGGCGGAGCTTTGCGCAAGAAGCCGGTCGACTCCGGTGCCGGCTCCGAAGGCGATCCGGCAGCCTGGCCCGAGCCGACCCATCCCCAACTGCCCGCGCTGGACACCAGCTACGCCGTGCTGGTCAACGGCATCGGCGGCACGGGCGTGCTGACGATTGGCAACATCCTGGGCATGGCGGCGCACCTGCAGGGCCTGCATTGCTCCGTGATGGACATGGCCGGCCTGGCCCAGAAGGGCGGCGCGGTGTGGAGCCATGTGCGCATCGCGGCAACGGCCGACGACGTCCATGCGCCACGCATACCGGACGCCGCTGCCGATGCGCTCATCGGGGGAGATCTGGTGGTGAGCGCGCATCCGGACTCCATCAGCCGGCTGAAGTCCGACTGCCGCGCCATGGTGAACACCAATGTATCGCCTACCTCCGACTTCCAGCGCAACCGCGACTTCAGCATGCCGAACGAGGCGCTGTGGGCCACCATCGAGCAGGCGTGCGCAGAGAAAAGACTGGCCAAGATCCCGGCCCATGACATCGCGGTGCGCTACTGCGGAGATAGCGTCTACGCCAACATGATCTTGCTGGGTGCGGCCTGGCAGGCTGGGCAGGTGCCGCTGTCGCACGATGCGCTGCGCCGCGCGATCGAGTTGAACGGGCAGGCGGTGGATGCCAACTTGCGCGCGTTCAAGATCGGCCGGCAGTACGTGGCGTCGCCAGAGCGGCTGGTGGCGAAGCCCGCTGCGGTCGTGCAATGGATCCCCAGGGCCGGCAAGGAAGACGTGCCGCAACTGGTGCAAGACCGCCGCGACCGGCTGGTGGCCTACCAGGGCAGCAGCTATGCCCAGCAGTACGAAGGCTTTCTGCGGAAGGTACGTTCGTCCGGTGCTGCGATGCTCGACGGCTACGAACAGGCCGTCGCCAGGAATCTCTTCAAGCTGATGGCCTACAAGGACGAGTACGAGGTGGCGCGCCTGCATTCGTCCGCGGAGCTGCGCAAGCTGATCGAAAGCCAGTTCGATGGCGAATACAAAGTTGGGTTCTCCCTGGCGCCGCCACTCTTCGCCCGGCGCGGCTCGGACGGCTTGCCGCGCAAGCGGCTGTACGGCGGCTGGATGGCGTCGGCGTTCACAGTCCTTGCGAAGCTGAAGTTCCTGCGGGGCACGCTGTTCGATCCGTTCGGGTACACGCACGAGCGCAGGACGGAGCGCGCGCTCATCGACGAATACAAGCAGGGTATCCAGGCCACGCTGCCTTTCATCGCAGTCCAGCCGAAGAAGTGTCTGGAGCTGGCACGCATTCCTGAGCAGATCCGTGGGTTCGGGCACGTGAAATTGAAAGCCATCGAGGAGGCGCGTGAACGCCAGCGTGCCTTGCTGGGCGAGATTACCGGCAAGGACATTCCGCCGATGACCCATGGACACCGTTTGCAAGGAGCCTCGTCGTGAGTATGGAGAGCATTGAATCCATCCAGTGCAGTGTGCAGGACGGGGTATGGCATCTCTGCATAGCCCGGCCTGAAAAGCGCAACGCGCTCACCATGCCCATGTTCGCGGCCATCGCCGAGGCGCTGAGAGCTGCCGACGAAAGAGACGACGTGCGCTGCATTCTGGTGACGGGGGCGGGCGACGTGTTCTGCGCCGGGCATGACTTGAAGGCCTTCGACGAATGGCCTCAGCAGCCGCAGGATGCCGTGCCAACCTTCCTGCACGCCATCGCCGACGTGAGGAAACCTGTCGTGATCGCGGTGCATGGCTCCGCCACCGGGATCGGCGTGACTTGGCTGCTGCATGCCGACTGGGTGGTGACGAGTGCCGACACGGTCTTCCGGCTTCCTTTCGTCGACCTGGGCATTGCTCCGGAGGCGGCCAGCACGCTGCTGTTGCAGCGGGCCGTTGGCCTGCCGCGGGCCAAGCGCCTGCTCCTCGGCGGCGAGAAGTTCACGGGCGCCGAGGCATGCGAGTGGGGACTTGTCGCAGAGGTCTCGCCCGCGGCGGAGATTCATGCACGAGGCTGGGAGCGTGCAAAGCTTCTCGCTTCGAAGGATCCCACGATTCTTCGGCGCATCAAGGACTGGCTGCATCCCAGCAGCGAGTATCACCAACGCATAGACGAAGAGGTGATCGAAATCAACGCGGCCGTCGGCCGCCGTCGAAAGGCAATGGAGAGCACGCAATGAAACGCGCACATATCGTTTACGCGCACCCCGAACCGAATTCGTTCGTCGCAGCCATGCGCGACATGACCAAGGAGGCCTTGGAGAAAGATGGCTGGCAGACGAGCGTGACCGATCTGCAGGCTATCAACTTCAATGCTGTGGCCAGTGCAGATGATTTTGGTGCCAGGTCACGCGAGGACTACCTGGTCTACCCACTAGAGCAGCGTCATGCCTGGCAAAACCAGACCATCGACCCGCAGATTGCCGCCGAGGTCGAGGCCGTGCGCAATGCTGATCTGCTCGTGCTGGTATTCCCCATCTTCTGGTACTCGGTACCGGCTCAACTCAAGGGTTGGATCGACCGGGTGTTCCTGTCCGGTGTCTTTTACGGTGGAACGCGGGTTTACGACCAAGGCGGCATGCGCGGCAAACGCGCGATGGTCGTAGCGTCTCTGGGTGGGCGGGACTACATGTTTGGCCCTGACTCGATCCATGGTGACCTGAAGGACATGCTCAAGCACCTCCTGCAAGGCACGTTGGGGTATGTAGGCTATTCCGTCCATGAGCCGTTCTTTGCGTACCACGTCCCCTACGTGGACAACACGGAGCGTACCGGCATGCTCATGAAGCTTTTCCACGCCGTGGAGAACATCGACAGCCGGCCGGTACTGCCCATGCCCAGCCTGGATGATTTCGACGACCAGTTCCGGCCCAAGGTGGCGCAGACTTCATCAACCTGACTCAAGAGCAGTGAGATGACCGAAATCATCGATGCATGGATGCAGCTTCCGAACAAGGCGTACTTGCTGGACCCTATGTTCGATTCTTTGCGTCGATGGCCGACGGCTTGGCGGACGTTGGCGCAGGACAACCCGGACATCTCGCACGACGAGGCGCTCAAGACATTCCGCGAGCAAGGTGTCTCGCGGACGATCGCGAGCGCGTGGTGGGGGCCCGCGGGGCCGATGATCACGAACGACGAAGTGGCCGCCGCGGTCAAGGCGCACGGCGGATATGTGGTCGGCGTTGCGTCCGTCGACATCAACAGGCCAATGGACGCGGTGAGGGAACTGCGCCGATGCGTGAAGGAGTTCGGCTTCAAGGGCCTGCGGGTACTGCCCTGGCTGTGGGGGCTCCCTCCCGACGACCGCAGGTACTACCCCCTCTATGCCGAATGCGTCGAGCTCGACATCACGTTCTGCCTGCAGGTGGGCCATGCCGGCCCGATGCGGCCTTCGGAGCCTGGGCGGCCAATCCCCTACTTGGACAACGTCGCGCACGAGTTTCCAGAACTGCGCATCGTCGGCGGGCACATCGGCTTCCCCTGGGTGAGCGAGATGATCTCGCTCATGATGAAACACCCGAATGTCTACGTCGACACCTCTGCCTACAAGGCTTCCCGGTTTCCACCGGAGCTGGTGGCCTACATGCGCGGCCCGGGAAAGAACAAGGTGATGTTCGGCACCAACTTTCCGATGCTGACCCCCGCAGAATGCTTGAAGCACATCCAGGCGCTGGAGCTCGGAGACGATGTGCTCCCCCGGTTCCTCGCGGGTAACGCACGTCACGCGTTCAAGCTGGAAGAGTGAATCCACCGGCCGCTGTTTCGATTTTTCAACTGAAGGAGACGCCACATGGCATGGGATATCGAAGTCATTGATGAGTGCGCCGTCGTGCGCATGAACACCAACAAGGTCAACGTCCAGAACGACCAGTTCTTCGCCGACCTGCACGCAGCATTCGATCGCCTCGAACGCGAGTTCAGCGAACTGCCCGTCGTCCTGACGGGCCAGGGCGATGCGTTCTCGGCGGGTATCGATTTCCAGTACAGCTTCGAGATCTTCGGGAGCGGCAGCCTCGACAAGATCCGCGACTGGTACAAGGCCTACCGCGAAACCAATCTGCGCATCTTCCGGTACCCCCGGCCCACGGTGGCGGCCATCAACGGCCATGCCATCGCGGGTGGCCTGATCACTGCCCTGGATTGTGATTTCCGCATCGCGGCCCGCAAGAGCGCGAAGTTCGGACTCAACGAAGTCCCCATCGGCATTCCCATGCCTGCCGCCTATGTGGAGATCATCAAGTACGCCTTGGGCGACAAGGTGGGTGCGCTGACCACCTTGCGGGGCGAGTTGTACGGTCTGGAAGAGGCCGAGCGACTGGGGTTCTTCCATGAGGTGGTTGAGCCGGACCAGCTGTTGTCCACGGCCATTCGCTATGCGCGCTGCATCACTCCCGACTGCAACGTCGCCTATGCGATGTCCAAGAAGGCGCTGCAGGATGCGACGAACAAGCAGATCGACGAGCGCACCGTTGCTCTCGATGCCTTGCTGCCGAATGGCATGAGCGACCCCGGCAACCGGCAGGCCCAGGATCGCCGTCGGCAGGAAATCATGCACAAGCGCAAGTAAGGTCGCGCGTCGGGTCTGCCCATGCCGCCGCGCAATCGCTATCTGGATCAGCGGCACATGTCGGCCTGACGCATGCCAACGAGCCTCCGCAGAAACGGGGGCGTCTCATCAAGTTGTTCTGGTTGGCGTTGCACCGGAACTGGGCGTGAATTTCCTGAGAGGACGGTGTTCGTGACAGCGCAAGGCGAGCGGTTGCTTGCGAGCTCCTCCTGGGGAGCCTGCTTGACGACAGAACAACATGAGTATGTCCGCAGCGAGATGTTCGAGCGCGTGTTCCCGGCAGGCGCTACCGTTTGCGAGCAAGGTACTCCTTCTGCCCATTGGATAGGGGTTGCCGAGGGCATCCTGAAGTGCGAGTCCATCGAGGTGACCGGTCGCTCAACCACGTTAGGGGCCGTGCCGGCAGGCGCGTGGGCCGGCGAAGGCTGGGTGCTCAAGGATGAGCCTCGGCCGTATTCCTTCGTAGCGCTGCAGGACAGCACGGTCGTCTTCGTGCCACAGAGCACATTCCTGTGGTTGCTCGAGAACAATTCGGCCTTCAGCCGATTCGTCATCGACCAACTGAACGAGCGCCTTGCGCACTACATGGCGCTGGTGCAGATCACCAGGCTGAACGATGCGACCGGGCGCTTGGCGTACAGCCTTTCCGAACTGTTCAACCAGGAGTTGTATCCCGGTATGCGCAGCCGGGTGCAGATGTCGCAGGAAGAGGTTGGGCGGTTGTCCGGGCTGGCACGCGGGAACACCAATCAGGCACTCCGCGAACTACAAGAGGCGGGTCTGCTGCGCGTTCGCTACGGCGGCATCGAAGTGCTTGATATTGATGGTCTGCGCGCGTGGCCAGGCGCCGAAGCGCGTTGTCCCCCCATCAGGCGTCGTGCTGCAGAGATGTCCGCATTGCTGTCCCTGCGGGATCGGGAAAACCCATCCGGCAAGTGTCTTGTTCAAAACAGTCTTGCAGCCTGATCGTCGTCACACTTTCCTCCATTCTCTTGAGGAATGAAAGCGAACACTTCGCTTCGACAACCACAAGGCGTAGCAGACAAATTTTCTGTTTCAAGACTCGAAGGGCCCCAATGAATCGTCGCTCTCTTATCAAACACGCAGGCATCGCAGGTGTGCTGGCTGCGGGTATCGCACCGTCAGTTCATGCGCAAGCCGCCATTCGCTGGCGCCTGGCTTCGAGCTTTCCCAAGTCGCTGGATACCGTCTTCGGTACCTCCGAACTCTTTGCCAAGAAGGTGGGCGAGATGACCGGCGGAAAGTTCCAGATTTCCGTGCATGCGGGCGGCGAACTGATGCCCGCTTTCGGCGTGGTGGACGGGGTGCAGACCGGGGCCGTTCAGATGGCGCACTCGGCTGGCTACTACTTCTACGGCAAAGACCCGACTTTCTGCCTCGGCAGCTCGGTGCCCTTCGGCATGAATGCGCGCCAGATCAGTGCGTGGATGTACGAAGGCAATGGCCTCAAGCTGATGCGTGAGTTCTACGCAAAGTACAACATCTACAACCTGCCGGGGGGCAACACGGGTGCGCAGATGGGCGGCTGGTTCCGCAAGGAGATCAAGTCGGTCTCCGACCTGAAGGGCCTGAAGTTCCGGACCAACCCGTTCGCGGGTAAGGTACTCGAGCCCTTCGGCGTGATCCCCCAGTCCCTTCCCGCTGCAGACCTGTATCCCGCTCTGGAAAAGGGCACGATCGATGCACTGGAGTGGATCGGTCCCTATGACGATCAGAAGCTTGGCTTCAACAAGATCGCTCCGTTCTACTATTACCCCGGTTGGTGGGAGGGCGGTCCGCACGTGGACTTCTACATCAACACCAAAGCCTGGGAGGACCTGTCGGCTGAGTACAAGGCCGTGGTGGAGGCGGCTGCCTCGCATGCCCATGTGTCAATGCTCGCCAAGTACGACGCCAAGAACCCGACTGCGCTGAAACAACTTGTCGGATCAGGGACCAAGCTGCGTCCGTTCACGCAGGACGTAATGAGCGCGACCTTTAAGTCGGCTCAGCAGATCTATGCGGACCTGAACAACAGCAACCCCGAGTGGAAGAAGGTCTACACCGACTATTCCAGGTTCCTGGCGGACCAGAACGCGTGGTTCCGTTTTGCAGAAGGCACTTTCGACCGATTCATGCAGCAGCAACAGCTGTGATGGCGGCTCGGTCCGATCCAGTGGCGTCGCTGGGAGGCGGCCCCGTGGCAATACAGCGCCGAGCCTTCGCCCCGCAATGAGGCTGCGCACTGCGTCGTGACGACTGAAGCGTGAAGAAATCGAAGAACACAAGAAGACAAGCGTGATTCACCCGACACTACCGGCGTCCGTGCGCCGTCCATTTCCTGCCGAGTTACTCGCGTTGCTCAAGGCGGAACTGGGCGATCGGGTCTCGATCGCCGAGGCAGTTCGCATGCACCATGGCCGCGGCGAATCGCCTTTTGTCCCCCAGTTGCCCGACGCGGTCGTATTCGCGCTGAGCACGCAAGAGGTGCAGTTCACCGTAAACCTCCTGCGCGGAGTACCACGTTCCGATCATTCCGTATGGCAACGGATCTTCGCAGGAGGGCCATTTGCTTGCGGTACAAGGCGGAGTGACGATCGACATGTCGGGGATGAATCGTGTGCTGTCGATCAATGCCGACGACCTGTCCATCACGGTTGAGCCGGGTATCTCGCGCATGCGCGCCGTCAAGCAAGCTCTGGACCCTCGCAATCTGATGAATCCGGGAAAGATTTTTTCCTGGATGCCCTAGAGCGTCCGTGCTCCTGAGCACGAGGCCCGATGGCGCAAGGCCGTAGCGGTCTGATATGAGCCCTTGGGAGGGCTCTGATGAATTAAGGCTGGCGGATTCGCAAACGAGCAAGCCGAATGGCCCGTTTGGAATTCCCCTTGGATCAACTTGGAGGCAAACATATGAAGGTCCTGGTCCCTGTCAAGCGGGTCGTCGACTACAACGTGAAGGTGCGGGTGAAGAGCGACGGCACCGGCGTGGACATCGCCAACGTCAAGATGAGCATGAACCCCTTCGACGAGATCGCGGTCGAGGAGGCGGTGCGCCTGAAGGAAAAGGGCGTGGCCACCGAGATCATTGCCGTCAGCTGCGGCGATGCCAAGTGCCAGGAGACGCTGCGTACTGCGATGGCCATTGGCGCGGATCGCGGGATCCTCGTAGAGACCTCTGAAGAACTGCAACCTCTTGCAGTCGCCAAGCTCCTGAAGGCGCTCGTCGAGAAGGAACAGCCTTCGCTGGTCATCCTTGGCAAACAGGCCATCGACGACGACGCCAATCAGACGGGCCAGATGTTGGCCGCGCTGGCTGATCTGCCCCAGGCCACCTTCGCCAGCAAGGTCGAAGTCGCCGGCGACAGGGCCACAGTCACCCGCGAAGTCGATGGCGGCTTGGAAACCATTTCTCTCTCGCTGCCCGCAGTCATCACGACTGACCTGCGCCTCAATGAGCCGCGCTACGTGACGCTGCCCAACATCATGAAGGCCAAGAAGAAGCACCTCGACACGGTGCGCCCGGCCGACCTGGGCGTGGATGTCGCGCCCCGCATCAAGACCCTGAAGGTCTCCGAGCCGCCCAAGCGCGGTGCCGGCGTCAAGGTGCCCGATGTGACCACCCTCATCGACAAGCTCAAGAACGAAGCCAAGGTCATCTAAGGCCGCAGTACAGGAGAAAAGAAACATGACCGTACTCGTTATTGCAGAACACGACAACGCCAGCATCAAGAGCGCCACGCTGAATGCCGTGACGGCCGCCCGCCAGATCAGCATGTTCGACGACGGGCAAGTGCATGTGCTTGTCGCAGGCGCTCAAAGCGCAGCGGCGGCCAACGCTGCAGCCCATATCGAAGGAGTCGCCCAAGTCATTCACGCCGACGGCGCCTGCCTGAAGAACGGCCTGGCCGAGAACCTGGCAGCCCAGGTCTTGGCAATCGCCTCCGGCTACAGCCACATCCTGTTCCCTGCCACCGCCAGAGGCAAGAACGTGGCACCGCGCGTCGCCGCGAAGCTCGACGTCGCCCAGATCAGCGACATCACCAGGGTCGACGGCCCCGACACCTTCGAGCGCCCGATCTACGCCGGCAACGCCATCGCCACCGTGCAGTCGGCCGACACCACCAAGGTCATCACCGTGCGCGGCACCGGCTTCGACGCCGCTGCCGCCACCGGCGGCAGCGCGGCTGTGGCGAGCATGGCCGCCGTGGCCGACTCGGACAAGAGCAGCTTCGTGGGCGCCGAGATCGTCAAGAGTGATCGTCCCGAGCTGACCGCAGCCAAGGTCATCGTCTCGGGTGGTCGCGCGCTCGGCAGCTCCGAGAAGTTCAATGAGGTGATGACGCCGTTGGCCGACAAGCTCAACGCCGGCCTGGGCGCCAGCCGCGCAGCCGTGGATGCGGGCTACGCGCCCAACGACTGGCAGGTCGGCCAGACCGGAAAGATCGTTGCGCCGCAACTGTACATCGCCTGCGGCATCTCCGGCGCGATCCAACACCTGGCGGGTATGAAGGATTCCAAGGTGATCGTGGCAATCAACAAGGACGAAGAGGCCCCCATCTTCAGCGTCGCCGACTACGGGCTGGTGGCCGACCTGTTCACGGTGGTGCCGGAACTGGTCCAGGAGCTTTGAAGGCACGCTTCGCGTCGCATTGCAGGAGGTCGCAACTACTTGCCGACGCTTCATCCAGACAGGAGACACCTTTGTCCGCACTTCTCAAGTTTGCGCTGGTGATGGACTGGATCAGTGCCCAGTTCGGCCGTTTTGCCGGATGGGCGATCCTTGTCGCCACGCTCATCTCCGCCGCCAACGCCTTCGTACGATATGGGCTGGACTTCAGCTCCAACGCCTGGCTCGAGATCCAGTGGTATCTGTTCGCCGCGACCGTGATGCTCGGCGCACCGTTGGTGCTCAAGCTCAATGAGCATGTGCGGGTGGACATCCTCTACGGCAAGCTCAAGCGCCACGGCCCGGTGTACGTCGATCTGTTCGGGCTGTTGTTTTTCCTGCTGCCAGTGATGGGTCTGATGCTGTGGCTGACTTTCCCTTTCTTCGTGAACATGCTGCGCACGGGCGAGATGTCGGGAAACATCGGTGGACTGATCCGCTGGCCGGCCGCGCTGATGATGCCGCTGGGCTTCGGTGCAATGTTCCTGCAGGGTGTGGCCGAAATCATCAAGCGCATTGCCTACCTGCGCGGTCTGATCGAGATGGACACCCACTACGAGAAGCCGGTGCAGTGAGCGCCGCCCACCACAAGCTCCGCTTCCCAGGACAAGAAATGCAGATGGAAAATTTCGCCCCGATCATGTTCGCGGGGCTGGTCGTGATCATGCTGATCGGCTTCCCGGTGGCGTTCTCGCTGTCGGCGCTGGGCCTGTTCTGCGGCTTCTTCGCGATCGAGATGGGCTGGTTCCCGGCCGGCTTCATGGCGAACCTGCCGCTCAACGTGTTCGGCATCCTCTCCAACGAGACGCTGCTGGCCATCCCCTTCTTCACGCTGATGGGCGCGGTGCTCGAGAAGTGCGGTCTGGCCGAGGACATGCTCGACTCCATGGGCCAACTCTTCGGCCCGGTGCGCGGCGGCCTGGGCTACTCGGTGATCATCGTGGGCTTCATCCTCGGCGCCATCACCGGCACCGTGGCCGGCCAGGTGATCGCCATGGCCATGATCTCGCTGCCGGTGATGATGCGCTACGGCTACAACATGCGCTATTCCACGGGCGTGCTCGCCGCCTCGGGCACCATCACGCAGCTCGTGCCGCCCTCGCTGGTGCTGATCGTGATGGCCGACCAACTCGGCACCGACGTGGGCCAGATGTACAAGGGCGCCTGGGGGCCGTCGATCCTGCAGGTGCTGATCTTCGCGATCTACACCTTCATGGTCGGTCGCATCCGCCCGCACTTTGTGCCGGGCCTGCCAGTCGGCGCGCGCACGCTGAACGGCTGGGCGCTGTGGGGCAAGTGCCTGCGCGGCATCATTCCCTCGGCCATCCTGATCTTCGCGGTACTCGGCTCGATGGGCGGCCTGCCGTTCATGGACAAAGCCATTGCCACACCGACCGAGGCCGGCGCGATGGGCGCAGTGGGCGCATTGGTGCTGGCCGTCGTCCATCGACGCCTGAATTGGCCGATGCTCAAGGAAGCCATGAATGGCACTATGCGGCTCACCGCCATGGTGGTCTTCATTCTGATCGGATCGCGCGTGTTCTCGCTGGTGTTCCAGGGCGTGGACGGCGCCAAGTGGATCGAGCACATGCTGTCGGGCCTGCCGGGCGGCCAGATTGGCTTCCTGATCGCGGTCAACATCTTCGTGTTCTTCCTGGCGTTCTTCCTCGACTTCTTCGAGATCGCCTTCATCATCCTGCCGCTGCTCGGTCCCGTGGCGGCCAAGCTCGGCATCGACATGGTGTGGTTCGGCGTGCTGCTGTGCGTGAATATGCAGACCTCGTTCATGCACCCGCCGTTTGGCTTCGCGCTGTTCTACCTGCGCGGGATTGCCGACACCCTGTTCAAGAACGGCGCGTTGCCACGCAAGATCGAGTCGCGCGACATCTACCTGGGTGCGATTCCGTGGGTCGGGCTGCAACTGCTGCTGGTAGGCATCGTGATCTTCTTCCCGCAGACCGTCACCGTGTTCCTGGATAAGAAGGTTGAGGTGGATGTCGACAAGGTCCAACTGGAGATGCCCGCCGATATCCCGGGCCCGGAGACCGGCGGGATCAACATGGACGACCCCTTCGGCAACAAGAAGCCCGACGGACTGCTGATGCCGGAGCCCAAGTCGCCCACGCCCAAGGCCGACCCCAAGCCGTGAACGCGGAGAAGGAAGTGGCGGGCGTCGTGCTGGAAAGCCCGGCCTACCCGCGCTTCGTTCGCATTCTCGCGGTGGTGCTGGTGGTGAATCTCGTCGCCTTCGGGCTCTGGAGCCTGCCCGCATTGCGCAGCGTCAAATGGTCCATGTCTGGCCTGCTGCTCTTCGGCGCCGCGGTGTTCAGCATCGTGTGGGTGGGCTTCTGGATCGTCCACAGCCGTACGCGGCTCGAGGGCGACGTGCTCACGCAGACATGGATCTGGGGCCGCCGCGTCCATGCGGCCGAGATCACGCAGATCAAGCTGGTGCACTGGGGTGCGTTCGGCGGCATCGTTGCGCCGCGGCTGCTGGTGCGGCGCGGTGCATCGGCGACTTGGATCCATTCGGCCGATGCTCGGCTTCTGACAGCATTTGCCAACCGGGTAGCTCAGCGTATGGCGCTGAAAAAGCTTCCTCATTGAGGCGCGTTGAGCAAGCGTTCTGAACCACCGGCCAGAGCGATAGCGAGTCGAACTACTTCGCTGAAATTCCGGGAAATCCCGCCCCGCAAGTGTTTTGTACAGAACAGTCAGAAGACATGGTCGAGACCATACTTTCCCCGAACTATCGAGGAACAGACGTATGCATCGCATCGACATTCAGAAACTTGTAGACGAAGCCCGCTTCAACGGCTTCCACTTTGTTGTTCTCTTCTTGTGTGCCGCGATCATCGTCGCCGACGGCTACGACCTGGCCGTTGCAGGGATCGCGCTCCCCTCCATCATGAAGGACATGAGGGTCGACCCGACAACGGCCGGGTTCATGACGAGTTCGGCACTGTTTGGCATGATGTTTGGCGCGATGGGCCTGGGCATGCTCGCCGACAAGATTGGCCGTCGCTGGGCGCTTTCGATCTCGGTACTTCTTTTCAGCGCCTTCACTGCGGCAGCCGCCCTGGCGAGCGATCCCGTCACTTTCAGCGTACTGCGCTTCATCGCGGGGCTCGGCATTGGTGGCGCATTGCCTTGCACGACGGCGCATATGACCGAGTACGCACCCAAGAAGCTGCGAGGGGTGCTGGCGACAGCGATGTTATGCGGCTATGCGGTGGGGAGTGTGCTTGCCACGCTGATCGGCAAGCAGTTCCTGGAGATCTATGGGTGGCAGTCGGTGTTCTTCGCCGCGGGTGCGCCGGTCGTGCTGATCCCGTTCATTCTGAAATGCATGCCTGAGTCGATGTCCTTCTTGATGAAGCGTAATGACGATGCAAGCCTTCGGCGGATCGTTGCCCGCATCGGGTCCGGCCATTTCCTTCCTGCCGATGCGCGTTTTCAGATGCCGGTGGATGGCAAGGCGGATGGCGTGCCCGTAGGCAAGCTGTTCCAGGATGGGCGCGGCTTCAGTACGGTCATGTTTTCGGCAGCCTTCTTCACGGCGTTGTTCATGATGTACGCACTGAGCACCTGGCTCGTCAAGCTGATGGCCATGGCAGGCCACAGCGTTGGCTCCGCGCTGAACTTCCTGCTGATCTACAACGGCGGTGCCATTGTTGGGGCGGTGCTTGGTGGATGGCTCGGCGACAAGCTGAACATCAAGTGGGTCCTGTGCACCTTCTTCGCCGCATCCGTGGTTTCGTTGACGCTGCTGGGCTATGGGGTGCAGCCGCTGGCCCTGGTTGTCGCTGTCGTCGGCGCTTCCACGCTGGGCACCGGGATTCTGGTCTATGCCTATGCCGCTCAGTTCTATCCGGCTGCCGTCCGTTCCACTGGGGTGGGCTTTGCTTCGGGCGTGGGGCGCGCCGGCGGGATCGCGGCGCCGATCGGTATCGGCATGCTCATGTCCTTGCAGCTGCCGTTGGAGCAGAACTTCATCGCGATCGCCTTGGCGGGAGTCGTCGGCGTCGTCGCGGTAGCCTTGATCGACCATCGCCGCGCCGCGTCTGTCCACGGCGCAGATGTGGCGAGGGAGGGCGTCGCAGCCCCCGCACGTGCTTCATGAGCCGTTGATGAGCTCGGACATTGAGCAGGTGCATCAAGACTTCACCAGAGCATTGCCGCGCTATTGAAAAGGGCGGTCAGGCGCAATCACACGAAGGCATCTATTCATTGCGGCAGGTCACGGTGGCGCTAGGCACGGCTCCCAAGGGCGTGGAGCTTGGGGGAATGAATTTTTGGAGACTGAATCGATGACCAAGTTAGAGACGAGCTATTCGCGCGGAGCGACCGACACACCACTGATCGAGGAGACGATCGGCGCTTTCTTCGACGCGATGATCGAGAGGTTCCCGGACAAAGAGGCGGTGGTCTCTTGTCACCAAGGCATCCGCTACACGTACCTCCAGCTGCAGCGCGAAGTCGATCGGATGGCGAGCGCTTTGCTTCGGATGGGGCTCAAGCCCGGCGACAGGATCGGGATCTGGTCGCACAACAATGTCGAATGGCTCGTCACCCAGTTCGCGACGGCCAAAGCCGGGGTCATCCTCGTCAACATCAATCCGGCGTATCGGGTGGCGGAGCTGGAGTACGCGCTGAACAAGGTCGAATGCAAGGCGTTGATCATGATGCCGAGCTTCAAGACGACCGACTATCTGGAGATGATCAGAAGCATCGCACCGGAGGTGAGCGGTGCGGTGCCCGGACGCCTTGAGTCCGCCAAACTGCCGTCACTGAAAACGGTCGTCCAGATCGGAAGCGATACGGTTCCTGGTTTCATGCGCTTCTCGGATCTGCTCGCGATGGGCGATCCGGCCGATCAAGCTGTCCGCTCCTTCGGCGCGCGACTGCGGAACACCGATGCCATCAACATTCAGTTCACGAGTGGCACCACGGGTTCTCCCAAGGGCGCGACCCTGACCCATCGCAACGTACTGAACAACGGGTTCTTCATTGGCGAAGCCATGCGGCTGTCCCCGGATGACCGTCTGTGCATTCCGGTGCCGCTGTACCACTGCTTCGGAATGGTGGTCGGCAACCTTGCCGCTCTGACGCATGGCGCGACCATCGTGTACCCGAACGATGCGTTCGAGCCCGTGTCGGTGCTGCGGGCGGTGCAAGACGAGCGATGCACGGCGCTTCATGGTGTGCCAACCATGTTCATTGCCGAACTCGACCACCCGCGCTTCAAGGAGTTTGACCTCTCGACGCTACGCACGGGGGTGATGGCCGGCTCGCCCTGTCCCATTGAAGTGATGAAGCGTGTCGTGAGCGAGATGCACATGGGCGAGGTGACGATCGCTTACGGCATGACCGAAACCAGTCCGGCAAGCTGCCAAAGCACCACGGACACCCCCTTGGAGAAACGTGTTTCCACCATCGGGAAAGTGCTGCCTCACCTGGAGTTGAAAGTCATATCTCCGGAGTCCGGGGAGATTCTTCCTGTGGGGGCCGTGGGCGAGCTTTGCACTCGCGGTTATTCCGTGATGCGCGGATATTGGGAGGACGCAGCGAAGACCGCCGAGGCCATCGATGCAGAAGGCTGGATGCACTCAGGGGATCTCGCCACGATTGATGAGGACGGCTACGTCAACATCGCGGGCCGCATCAAGGATCTGGTGATTCGAGGCGGCGAGAACGTCTACCCGCGGGAGGTCGAAGAGTTTCTCTATCGCCATTCCGCCATCCAGGACGTGCAGGTGATTGGAGTGCCGGACCAGAAATACGGCGAGGAACTGTGCGCATGGGTTGTCCTTCGCGACGGTGCCACGCTTAGTGAAGATGAGTTGCGGGCGTTTTGCAAAGGGCAGATTGCCCACTACAAGATCCCTCGATACATCCGATTCGTTGAGAGCTTTCCGATGACGGTCACCGGAAAGATCCAGAAGTTCGTGATGCGGGAGATGATGAAGGAAGAACTACGTCTCAATGACGCGGCGTCTGCGTGAGTCGCGACTGAGATATCTCTCGACCTGAGCGCCTGGGAGGGGTGCAAGGCGCTCTTGCTCTTTCTGGACTCCAGAAGCGGATGCTGGCGCGCATCCTTGCGATTCCGGATTGACGGAATACGCATAGAAACAGTCAATTTAGCCACTGTCCGGCAGGGGCTGAAATTTCTAAAGTACTTGCTATCGGGTGCCATGCGGTCTCCATGCATCGGCGCAACCCGACCATTTCTTCAGCTTCTCACAGGCCCTATATGAATGCTCGCGAAATCTTTGTTGTCGCCACCGCTCGTACAGCCATCGGCACCTTTGGCGGTGCGCTGAAGGACGTGCCAAACACCCAGTTGGCAACCACTGCGGTGAAGGCCGCGTTGGAACGCAGCGGTGTTGCGCCCGACGCCATCGGGCATGTCGTTATCGGGAATGTAATCCCCACCGATCCGAAGGATGCGTACCTCAGCCGCATCGCCGCCATCGATGCGGGTATACCGATAGAGACCCCGGCATTCAACGTCAATCGGCTGTGCGGCTCTGGGCTCCAGGCCATTGTCTCGGCTGCGCAGGCTATTGCGCAGGGCGACTGCGAGATTGCCATCGGAGGGGGCTCGGAGTCGATGAGCCGCGGGCCATACATCGACACTTCGGCACGCTATGGTGCCCGCATGGGTGATACGACGCTGGTTGACTACATGCTCGGCATCCTGCATGACCCCTGGGACAAGATCCACATGGGCATTACCGCGGAGAACGTGGCGGAGCGCTTCAAGATCTCGCGCAAGCAGCAGGATGAACTGGCGGTTCTCAGCCAGCAACGCGCGGCAGCGGCCATTGCGACGGGCCGCTTCAAGGAACAGATCGTTCCGGTGGAGGTGAAGACCCGCAAGGGCGTGGTGCTATTCGATACTGACGAGCACGTGCGGGGCGACACGACGCTCGAATCCCTTTCCGCGATGAAGCCCGCTTTCAAGAAGGACGGTCTGGTCACTGCTGGCAACGCATCGGGTATCAACGATGGCGCGGGTGCCGTGGTGCTGGCGGAGGGAGGCCGTGTGAATGCGCTGGGCCTCAAGCCGCTGGCCCGCCTGGTGGGCTATGCGCATGCGGGTGTGGAGCCTGCCTATATGGGTATCGGCCCCATCCCGGCTACGCGCAAGGTGCTGGCGCGCACGGGCCTGAAAGTCCAGGACCTCGATGTGATCGAGTCGAACGAGGCGTTCGCGGCCCAGGCCTGTGCGGTGATTCAGGAGCTTGGCTTTGATCCGGACAAGGTGAATCCGAATGGCTCTGGCATCTCGCTCGGTCATCCCGTCGGCGCGACGGGCGCAATCATCACGACGAAGGCGATCGCTGAATTGCACCGCACTGGTGGACGCTATGCGCTGGTGACGCTGTGCATCGGTGGAGGGCAGGGCATCGCCGCCATCTTCGAACGTGTCTGACCGTTTGTCACTTCTCGCACGCGGTGTCTTGCCGCGGCGGGAACTCTCTGAAATCCAGGCACCGAGTTCGATGCCGCTTCATCCAAAGGAACCTTCATGTCCAGCCAGCTCCCCAACGTACCGCTGTTGATCAACGGCGAGTTCGTGCAGTCCAAGACCGCGCAATGGCGCGACGTGGTCAACCCCGCCACGCAGCAGGTGCTGGCACGCGTGCCCTTTGCCACGCCCGATGAGGTCAACGCCGCCGTCGCTAGCGCGAAGGACGCCTTCAAGACCTGGCGCAAGACGCCCATCGGCCAGCGTGCGCGTATCTTCCTGAAACTGCAGCAGCTGATCCGCGAGAACATCAAGGAACTGGCCGCCATCCTGACGGCCGAACAGGGCAAGACCCTGCCCGACGCCGAGGGCGACGTGTTCCGTGGCCTGGAAGTGGTGGAGCACGCCTCGGCCATCGGCAACCTGCAACTCGGCGAGCTGGCCAACAACGTGGCCAATGGCGTGGACACCTACACCGTGCTGCAGCCGCTGGGCGTGTGCGCGGGCATCACGCCCTTCAACTTCCCCGCCATGATTCCGCTGTGGATGTTCCCCATGGCCATCGCCACGGGCAACACCTTCATCCTCAAGCCTTCCGAGCAAGATCCGCTGGTGACCATGCGCCTGTGCGAGCTGGCGCTCGAAGCGGGCGTTCCTCCTGGCGTGCTGAATGTGGTGCATGGCGGCGAGGATGTGGTCAACGCCATCTGCGACCACCCGGACATCAAGGCCATCAGCTTCGTGGGTTCGACCAAGGTTGGAACGCACGTCTACAACCGTGCCAGCCTGAACGGCAAGCGCGTGCAGTGCATGATGGGCGCGAAGAACCACGCCATCGTGCTGCCCGACGCGAACAAGGAGCAGTCGCTCAATGCCCTGCTCGGCGCGGCCTTCGGCGCTGCCGGCCAGCGCTGCATGGCGCTGTCGGTGGTGGTGCTCGTGGGTGAGGCGCAGAAGTGGATTCCTGAGCTGATCGAAAAGACCAAGACACTCAAGGTCAGCGCCGGCGCGGAAAAGGGTACGGACGTTGGGCCGCTGATCTCGTGCGCGGCCAAGGACCGCGTGGAAGGACTGATCGAGCGTGGCGTGGCCGACGGCGCCACGCTGGAACTCGATGGCCGCAAGCCCCAGGTGCCCGGCTACGAGAAGGGCAACTTCGTGGGCCCCACGATCTTCAGCGGCGTGAAGCCCGGCATGGCCATCTACGACCAGGAGATCTTCGGCCCCGTGCTGTGCCTGTCCGGCGCGGCCGACATCGACGAGGCCATCGAGTTCATCAACAGCAACCCGAACGGCAACGGCACGGCTCTGTTCACGCAGTCGGGCGCGGCCGCGCGCAAGTTCCAGGAAGACATCGACGTGGGCCAGGTCGGCATCAACGTGCCGATCCCCGTGCCCGTCCCGCTGTTCTCGTTCACCGGTTCGCGCGCCTCCAAGCTCGGCGACCTGGGCCCCTACGGCAAGCAGGTCGTGATGTTCTACACGCAGACCAAGACGGTGACCGAGCGCTGGTTTGACGACAGCACCACGAGCCACGGCGTCAACACCACCATCAGCCTGAAGTAAAGCTTGGCCGCCAGCACCTTGTCACCAAGGGCTGGCAGCCATCTGGGAAGAGGTAAACGCGAGGAGACAGTCGTACATGGACTTTGAACTGACCGAGGAGCAAAGCGCCTTCGCCGACACGGCTCGCGCATTCGCTCAAGCCGAATTGGCACCGTATGCAGCGGAGTGGGATAGCAAGCACGTCTTTCCCCGCGAGGCGATCGCCAAGGCCGGCGGACTGGGTTTCTGCGGCCTGTATGCGCCCGAGAGCATCGGCGGCCTGCAACTGCCCCGGCTTGACGCCACGCTGGTCTTCGAGGAGATGGCTGCGGTTGACCCCAGCACCACGGCATTCATCACCATCCACAACATGGCGACCTGGATGCTCGGCACCTGGGGCGCCGATAGGGTGCGCGCTGAATGGGGCGAGGCCCTGACCAGCGGGAAAAAGCTCGCCAGTTACTGCCTGACCGAGCCCGGCGCGGGCTCGGACGCGGCCTCGCTCAAGACCCGCGCCGAGCTGATGGGCCACGAGTACGTGATCAACGGTGCCAAGGCCTTCATCAGCGGTGCGGGCAGCACCGACGTGCTAGTGCTCATGGTCCGCACGGGCGATGCCAGTTCGGGCGCGAGCGGCATCAGCGCTTTTGCAGTGCCGGCCAACGCTGAGGGCGTGAGCTACGGCAAGAAGGAAGAGAAGATGGGCTGGAACAGCCAGCCCACGCGCACCATCAGTTTCGACAACGTGCGCATCCCGGCCGACCACCTGCTGGGGCGCGAGGGCGAGGGCTTCAAGATCGCCATGAAGGGCCTGGACGGCGGGCGCATCAACATCGCCACCTGCTCGGTGGGCGCAGCCCAGGGTGCGCTCGCGCAGGCGCAGCAGTACATGCAGGACCGCAAGCAGTTCGGCAAGCCCATTGCCAGCTTCCAGGCGCTGCAGTTCAAGCTGGCCGACATGGCGACCGAGCTCGTCGCCGCTCGCCAGATGGTGCGCCTGGCCGCGAGCAAGCTCGACGCGGGCGACCCCAACGCCAGCACCTACTGCGCCATGGCCAAGCGCTTCGCCACCGATGCAGGCTTCACCGTGGTGAACGAGGCGCTGCAGCTGCACGGCGGCTACGGCTACATCCGCGAATACCCGCTGGAGCGCCTGCTGCGCGACGCGCGCGTGCACCAGATTCTCGAAGGCACGAACGAGATCATGCGCGTCATCATCGGGCGGCGCATGCTCGACGGCGATGCGCCGGACGTGATTCGCTAGTTCTTGAATCCCCTGTATTCACTCCATTCCAGCATTCCCAGGAGATACACATGAAAGTCGCCTTCATCGGCCTCGGCAACATGGGCGGCCCCATGGCCGCGAACCTGCACAAGGCGGGCTACACCGTCACCGCGTTCGACCTGAACAAGGACGCATGCGCCAAGGTGCATGCCGATGGCGTGGCTGTAGCTGCCAGCGCGCAGGCTGCCGTGCAGGACGCCGAAGCCATCGTGACCATGCTGCCCGCCAGCCAGCATGTGGAAGGCCTGTTCCTAGGCAACGGCAGCGGCCCGGGCCTGCTGGCCTCCATTGCTAAGGGCGCGCTGGTGATCGACAGCTCCACCATCGCCGCCGCCACCAGCCAGAAGGTGGCCAAGGCCGCCGAGGCCGCGGGCATCGCCTTCATCGACGCCCCTGTCTCGGGCGGCACCGGCGGCGCCATCGCGGGCACCCTCACCTTCATGGTGGGCGGCAGCGACGCCCACCTGGAGCGCGCCCGCCCCCTGCTCGAAAAAATGGGCGCCAACATCTTCCACGCCGGCAGCGTGGGCGCGGGCCAGACCGCCAAGATCTGCAACAACATGCTGCTGGGCATCCTGATGGTGGGCACCAGCGAGGCCATCGCCCTGGGCGTGGCCAACGGGCTGGACCCCAAGGTGCTGAGCGAGATCATGCGCCGCAGCTCGGGCGGCAACTGGGCGCTCGAAAAATACAACCCCTTCCCCGGCGTGCACGAGAACGCCCCGGCCAGCAAGGGCTACGCAGGTGGCTTCGGCACAGACCTGATGCTCAAGGACCTGGGCCTGGCCCAAGAAAACGCCATGGCCACCAAGGCCAGCACGCCGCTGGGCGGCCTGGCGCGCGCGATCTACGCCGCGCACAGCATCGCCGGGCATGGCGGGGAAGACTTCTCCAGCGTGATCAAGATGCTGCAGAAGCACGGCTGATGCGCGGTGCAGGAACAGAGATCGTAAGGAAAGGACATGGAAAATGGTTGACTACCCTGGACTCAAGCTTGAAAAGCGCGACCACATCGCACTGGTTACGCTCGATAACCCTCCCGCCCATACCTGGACGCTGGAAAGCCTCGCGGCGCTGACCCAGCTCGTGGCTGACTTGAATGCCGACCGCGAGATCTACAGCCTTGTGCTCACTGGCGCGGGAGAGAAGTTCTTTTCTGCAGGTGCAGAACTCAAGCTTTTCGCCGACGGGGACAAGGCGATGGCGCGTGCGATAGCACGTCGCTTCGGCGAGGCCTTTGAGGCGCTCGCGGGCTTTCGGGGGCTGAGCGTGGCTGCCATCAATGGTTTCGCGATGGGGGGCGGATTGGAGTGCGCGCTGGCCTGCGACCTGCGCATTGCCGAGGAGCATGCCCAGATGGCGCTGCCTGAGGCCGCGGTGGGCCTGCTGCCCGCTGCAGGCGGCTCGCAATGGCTTTCCTGGCAGGTCGGCGAGGCCTGGGCCAAGCGCTTGATCCTGTGCGGTGAGCGTGTCGACGCCGCCACTGCGCTGCGCATCGGGCTGGTGCAAGAAGTGGTGCCACGCGGCCAGGCGCTGGAGCGCTCGCTGGCGATGGCCAAGTCAGTGGAGCGGCAGAGTCCTACCAGCGTCGCGGCTTGCAAGAAGCTGATCCACGGCGCTCGCACCCAGTCGCCCAGTGCCACGCTGGCGGCCGAGCGCGAGGCCTTCGTCGACCTGTTCGACACCCAGGACCAGCGCGAAGGCGTCAACGCCTTCCTGAGCAAGCGCGCGCCGCAGTGGCGCAACGCATGAGCGTCCGCTTCGAGGAGACTCCCACCGCGTGCGGGCGGCGCTTCGGCCGTGCGACGCTGAATTCGCCGGGCACCTTGAACGCGCTGTCGCTCGACATGATCGATCGGTTGGCGCCGCAGCTGACGCAGTGGGCGCGCGATCCGCGCATCGCGCTGGTGGTGCTCGATGCCGAGGGCGACCGCGCCTTCTGTGCCGGCGGCGACCTGCAGCGGCTCTACGCCTCGATGCGCAGCACGCCGTCGGACGAGGTGCCACGCGAAGCCGCATCCTTCTTCGAGCGTGAGTACCGGCTCGACTACCAGATCCACACCTACCCCAAGCCGGTCCTGTGCTGGGGGAACGGCATCGTGATGGGCGGCGGCATCGGACTGCTGGCCGGCGCCTCGCACCGCGTGGCCACGCCGAGCACGCGGCTGGCCATGCCGGAAATTTCCATCGGACTGTACCCGGACGTTGGCGGCAGCTGGTTCCTGCGGCGCGCGCCGGGCAAGATTGGCCTGTTCCTGGCGCTCACCGGCGCCTCGTTCAACGGTACCGATGCGCGGTTCGTGGGCCTGGCGGATTTCGTGCTGCCGCACGAGCGGTACGGCGAGGTGCTGGCGGCCATTGCCGCCGGCCACTGGCTTGACGAGGGCGAGCCGAATGCCGCCCGGCTCAGCCACTTGTTGCGCCAGCATGCATTGCGCCAGGGCGAGGCGCACTCGAAGCTGCGCCAGCACTACGACCTGATCGACCAGACCATCGGCCACGACAGCCTGGGCGACATCGCCGGGCGGCTGCAGAGGCTGGCCGGGCACGAGGACCCCTGGCTGGCCAAGGGCGCCGAAACCTTCATGCGCGGCTCGCCGACCTCGGCGGCGCTGTCGTTCGCACTGTGGCGGCGTGTGCTGCACCTGTCGATGGCCGACGTCTTACGCCTGGAGTACCACGTGTCGGTGGCCTGCGCACGCTTCGGCGACTTCGCCGAGGGCATTCGCGCCCTGATGATCGACAAGGATCGCAACCCGCGCTGGAAGCCCGCCACGCTGGCCGAGGTCATGCCGAGCCACATCCAGTCCTTCATCCAGCCGCCTCACCCGCTGGCCGACCTGGCGTGAGGTATCAGCTCCATAACAGAACATCCAGGAGACAAGCACCATGACCCCCGAAAGCCTGCAACGCCTGTTCGATAGCTGGACCCGCATCTGGACGGCGCCCGCCGCCGGGGCCTCGGCCCCCAATCCGCTGGCCGACGACCCGCGCTTCAAGGATCCAGCCTGGGCCGGTACACCCTACGGCCAGTTGCTGCTGCACTGGTACCAGGTGACCGGTCAGACGGCGCAACAGATCGGCCACCTGGGCGAGTCGCTGCCACCGCATCAGAAGAAGGTGTGGGACTTCTATGTGCAGTACGCGCTCGATGCGCTGTCGCCGTCCAATTTCTTCCTGACCAACCCGCAGGCGCTGGCGAAGGCGGCGGACACTCAGGGCCAGAGCGTGCTGGCCGGCGTCACTCGCGTGCTGGCCGACATGCAGCGCAATGCGCTGCCGGCTTCCAGCGACCCGCAGGCCTTCACCGTGGGCGGCAATCTGGCCACCACCGCCGGCGCAGTGGTGTTCCAGAACGAGATATTCCAGCTCATTCAGTACCAGCCGCGGGCCGACAAGGTGCGCACGTCGCCGATCCTGATCGTGCCGCCTTGCGTCAACAAGTTTTACGCCTTCGACCTGAACGAGCAGAAGTCCTTCGTCAAGTACCTGCTGGAGCAGGGGCACAACGTTTTCATCATGTCGTGGCGCAACCCGCGCTCGGGCGCTTCGGGCCAGGGCTGGGACGACTATGTCTACGACGGCGTGCATAAGGCGGTGGAAGTGGCCTGCGAGATCGCCGGCGCGCCGCGCCTGAACCTGCTGGCCTGGTGCATCGGCGGCGCGCTGTCGGTGTCGGCGCTGGCGGTGATGTCGCCCGAGGAGAAGAAGCGAGTGGCTTCGGCCACCTTCCTCACCACGCTGGTGGACTACTCCGACCACGGCGACATCGGCATCTTCGTGGACGCGCCGCAGATCGCTTCCTTCGAGCCGCGCGTGCGCATGAAGGGCGTGATGCCCGGACAGGATCTGGCCAAGGCCATGGCCATGCTGCACGCCAACGATTCGATCTGGCACTTCTGGGTCAACAACTACCTGCTGGGCGAGAAGATTCCGCCGTTTGACGTGCTGTACTGGAACAGCGACACCGCCAACGTTCCAGGGGACCTGTACCAGTATTACGTCGAGAACATGTACCTGCACAACCAGTTGCGCGAACCGGGCGCGCTGAGCCTGCGCGGGCGCAAGGTGGATGTGGGCAACATCAACATGCCGTGCTGCGTCGTCTCTGCGACCGAAGACCACATCGTGCCCTGGCAGACCACGCTGCTCACACTCGACATGGTAGGCGGGCCGTGTGAATTCCTGCTGACCGAAGGCGGCCACGTGTCGGGAACGGTCATCAACCATCCGGCCAAGTCGCGCAAGAGCTACTGGGTCAACGGCCCCAAGACCACCGACCCGCAGGTGTGGCAGGCCGGTGCCGAGAAGCGCCAAGGCAGTTGGTGGCCCGAATGGTGCAACTGGGTCGCCAAGACCGGCGGCAAGCTGATGCCTGCCCCCGCACGGTTGGGCAGCGAGGCCTGGCCCGCGCTGCAAGCTGCACCTGGCTCGTATGTGCTCGAACAGGTACCGCAGAACTGATGATCGTAGCCACCGACCATCGGATCGCCAGCGCAACACCCGGCATAGATCTCTATGTGCGCAACAAACGTCTGGCGGGGGAGGGGGCGCAGGATCCAGACAAGGTGGTGCTGTTCGTGCATGGCGCAACCTACCCAGGCAGCGTTGTCTTCGATCACGCTGCGTTTGAGGGGGGCTCCTGGCTCGACTATCTTGCCGCGCATGGCTTCGATGCATACCTGTTCGACGTGCGCGGCTATGGGCACTCATTTCATCCGAGCATGCCCAGGACATTTCCGCAGCATGGGGGGCCCTACGCGCGGACTTCGGAGGCGCAGGTCGATCTTGCTGCGGTGGTGGACTTCGTGCGTGCCCGAAGCGGCAACGCCCGTGTCAACTTGATTGGCTGGTCCTGGGGCACGGCGCTTGCAGGCGGCTTCACCGCGGCGAACAACGAGGCGGTGAGGCATCTGGTCTTGTTTGCCCCGCTGTGGCTGATCCGCAATACGCCCGGCATCACCATGATGCGATGGGCGATGGCGGGCCTCCCGCCTTCGCTGGCCCCTGGTGCCCACCTGAGCGACTTTCGCGCCATCAGCAAAACAGAAGCGCGCCAGCGCTGGGTGCGCGGCCTGGCTGCCTCCGTTGCCGAACAACTGATGCCTCAAGCGGAGTTCGACCGCTGGTGGGATGCGCTGTCCGGCATCCAAGGCAAGCCCGGCGATGCAAGCCAGGTGGTACTGGCGCCGAACGGTGTAATTGCCGATTTGATGGAGTTGTGGTCGGCCGGCCGGCCTACTTATGAGCCCGAGCGGATTCGCGTACCTACGCAGTTGCTGCTGGGTGAGTGGGACGTTGATACGCCGGTGTACATGGCGCAGGAGTTGTTTTCCAAGCTCGCGCAGGCACCCTACAAACGGCTGGAAGTGCTTGCGCGCGGTACGCACTCGATGGTGTTGGAACTGAACCGGATCGAGCTGTACCACCGGAGCTGCGACTTCCTGGAATCGCGCTTCGCGTGACGGATATGGCATTGAATATGTCATATTTGCCAATGGCTGCCAGAGCTGAGTAACTGGACACTGATGGTTCCTACTCCTCCGAATTCATCATGAACAGACAGCACGTTGGCGTGATCGGCGCCGGAACCATGGGCAACGGCATTGCACAGGTGTGCGCACTTGCCGGACTCGATGTCACGATGCTCGACGTCTCCGAAGAGGCGCTCGGGCGAGGTATCTCGACCATCACGGCCAGCTTGGACCGGTTGGTGAAGAAAGAAAAGTTGCGCGCGGAGGCCAAGGATCTGGCGCTTGCCAGGATCCGTCCGACGGTCTCCTACCAGGATCTGCGTGGTGCCGGGCTGGTGGTAGAGGCGGCGACCGAGAGGCTCGACATCAAGCTGCGCATCCTCCGTGACATCGAGGCAGTGGTCAGCGACGATGCGGTGATCGCGACCAACACCTCGTCGATCTCCATCACGCAGCTGGCAGCAGTCCTGAATCGGCCGGATCGATGCATCGGCATGCACTTCTTCAATCCGGTTCCCGTGATGGAACTGCTGGAGCTGATTCGCGGATTGCAAACCTCGGATCTGGCACACGAGCAGGCCTTGGCCTTTGCACGGGCGATCGGCAAAAGCGCGATCACGGTCAAGAACAGTCCCGGGTTCGTGGTGAACCGCATTCTCTGCCCGATGATCAACGAGGCCATCTACGTCCTGCAGGAGGGGCTCGCCAGTGCCGAGGAGATCGACGTCGGCATGAAGCTCGGCTGCAATCATCCGATCGGGCCCCTGGCATTGAGCGATCTGATCGGTCTGGACACCATGCTGGCCGTGATGCAGGTGTTCCATGAAGGCTTCGGCGACCCGAAGTACCGGCCTGCACCCTTGCTCAAGGAAATGGTGGATGCCGGCCGTCTGGGACGCAAGACTGGCCAGGGCTTCTACACCTACAGCGGTCGTTGACAGATTGGAGGGCTGAGAGCGCGGCACAGAGCCTCGGTCCTTTTCCTGAGTTTTTTTGTTCAAGGCCGAGTCATGAGAATTTCCAAGCGCGCAGAGCGCATCGAGCCGTTCTACGTCATGGAGGTGGCCAAGGCTGCCTCGCAGTTGGCGCGTGAGGTCGCTCATGGCGACAAGCCAATGGTCTACCTGACCATTGGCGAGCCGGACTTCACTGCGCCGCCTCTGGTGCAGGAGGCCGCTGTGCGCGCTGTGCGAAACGGCACGACGCAGTACACACCGGCCATCGGGCTGGAGCCCTTGCGCGAGCGCATCAGCGACTGGTACAGGCAACGTTTCGGCGTGAACATCCCGGTACGCCGGATCGCGGTGACCGCAGGCGCCTCGGCGGCGCTGCAGCTCGTTTGTCAGGCCTTGATCGAGGCGGGCGATGAAGTCCTGATGCCCGACCCGAGCTATCCGTGCAACCGGCATTTCGTGATTGCCGCCGAAGGCCAGCCCGTCATGGTGCCCACCACGGCAGCCGAGCGGTACCAGCTGAGCGCGGAAAAGGTCGAGGCCCACTGGGGCCGCAAGACGCGTGGCGTGCTGCTCGCCTCGCCGTCCAACCCCACGGGAACGTCCATCCATCCGGACGAACTGCGCCGCATCCACGCCTGTGTCCAGGCCAAGGGAGGCGTCACGTTGCTCGATGAGATCTACCTCGGGCTGAGCCACGACGACGCTTTCGGTCAAACCGGCCTGGCCATTGACGAGAACGTGATCAGCATCAACAGCTTCTCAAAGTATTTCTGCATGACCGGGTGGCGCCTGGGCTGGGTGGTGGCTCCAGAACCTCTGATCCCGGTGATCGAGCGTCTAGCGCAGAACTTCTTCCTTTGCCCCAGTACCGTCGCCCAGCACGCCGCGCTGGCTTGCTTCGAACCCGACAGCATCGCTGAGTACGAGCGCCGCCGCGCGCAGTTCAAGGCGCGCCGCGACTGGTTCATCCCGGAGCTGGAGAAGATCGGGTTCAAGGTTCCGGTGGTGCCCGACGGCGCGTTCTACGCCTGGGCGGATTGCTCGCCGTGGTTCGATGCCTGGAACGTTTCGAACAGCTGGGATTTTGCGTTCGAGGCCATGAAGAGAGCCCACGTCGCGATCTCGCCTGGCCGCGATTTCGGCACAGCCGAGTCGGCGCGGTTCGTGCGCTTCTCAACGGCCAATTCGATGGAGCAGTTGCGGGAGGCTGTGGCCAGGCTCGCCGCGCTGCGTCCGTGAAAGGACAGGCACGATCTTCGAACACGCCAAACGGGTCCTGCTGTTTCACAACGTCAACGATGGAGTGGTCATGTTGATCACCTTGCGGAGCGTGCCTTCGGAACAGGATTCTCGGATTGTCATTGCGTGCATACGCGCATGCATCTGGGCAAGTCTCGAGGACCGGCCTTTCTGTGTCCTCCCCAAAGCAGGGCGCGATTCGATGCATCGCGATCCTGGCGAACCGCAACAGTTTGTCGATGAGCCCGCTCTGTTCGAGCAACCTGCATACCGCGCCGCGGCCAGCGCCGAATTCGGCGTCGCAAGGACTTGATGCCCATGCGCGCGCTCCTTGCCACTTTGCTGGCTTTCGTTGGCGAACGTACGTCGTGCCCAGAGTTGGCGCAGTGGCTGCCAGTCTGGCGAACGATGCAGGCGGCATCCGCGAATCGTGATCCGTTCGTTGCAAGCCTGATCGCCGCGCTCAAGGCCGATCGGCTTGCCTGGGCGTTCTTCAGTGGATACCAGGGAGCGCTGCAATCGGCTTTTCCCGATTCGGTAGAGGGCGGACACGTCGGCGCGCTTTGTGTACACGAGGCTGGCCGAAAGATGACCGAGGTCACGACGAGCGTGGAGCTCTGCGACCGCATCCCGCGCTTGCACGGGCAGAAGTCATGGGCTTTGACCAATATCGAAGACTTGACCCTGCTGGTGCTTGCCAGGCGCAGCGATGGCCCTCAGAAGGGGCCCGGCAGTCTCGTGATGGTGCGTCTTCCGTCCAGCGCCGTCGGCGTCAGCCGGGGGCATTCGCGCCCACAGGCCGTTGTGCCCGAGCTCGCTCACTCAGAAGTCCGCTTCGATACGGTTCGTTTGACGCCTGAGCAGTTGGTGCCTGGCGATGGGTACGCCGAACATGCCAAGCCATTCCGAGTGCTGGAGGACATCTTCGTGACGGGAAGCTCGTTGGCGTATCTGTTCGCTGAGGCGCAGTCCGGGGGCTGGCCGACGACATGGTGCCAGCGCTGTATTGCGGCTATCGCGATGCTCCACGTGTGTGCTGATCTGAACCCTCGCGACACGCGTGCGCACATCCTGGTGGCGGGATCCCTGTCCTTCGCGGGTGACGTGATTCGGGAGAGCGAAAGCCACTGGCAGCCTGCGCAAGCGATCGCCCACAACCGGTGGCAACGCGACAGGCCAATTCTCTCGCTGGGTAAGGAGGCAAGGCGCCTGCGAGCCATCGGGTCCTGGGCGCGCACTCGGCGGGAGACTGGTGCTGCTACCCAGGTGCGAGGAGCATGAACATGGGAGCAGCGGGCCACCCAGCGGAGACATCGCAGCCTTCTTTCCTGGAACGCTGGCCGTGGTATCAGGCCCTGAGTCCGGAATTGCGTTCGCTGGTCATGCGGACGGCGACCGAACGCGTGGCCGATGCAGGAGAGTACATCGCCCGCGCGGGAACTCCTTGCACGGATTGGTATGGACTCATGCATGGTTTTCTGCAGATGTACGTGACCGGCGCTCGCGGCTCTGAAACCACGCTGTACTGCTTGAGAGAAGGCGAATGGGGCGGTGAAGGCTCCCTCTTGAAAGGAGAGCCGCGCCGGTATGACCTGCGTGCCCTTACGTCGGTGAGACTGTGCACGATACCGTTCAGAACCTTCGAGTTGCTGCGCAACTCGTCGATCGAGTTCAACCACTTTCTTTGCGAAATCATGAATGCCCGCATGGGCGTGTTCGTGGGGATGTTGGAGGCTGCCCGGTTGCTAGGGCCGGAGATGCGGGTGGCGAAAGCGCTCATGATGCTCGCCGACGGGCAAGCCAGCGGGGCGCAGGAGATTTCGATTCCACAGCATCAGCTGGCCCTGATGTGTGGGCTGTCGCGCCAGCGGGTCAACATGGCGCTCAATGCATTGAAGCGGTCCGGGCTCGTCCGGAGTGAGCGTAGTTGGGGCTTCGTCTCAGTTCACATGCCACGCTTGCGTGACTACGTTGCCTTGCACAGGCTGGAGGGCGCACCGTGAGTTCGGGACCCGAGGAGCCACGTTGCAAGCTGCGAAGGGATTCGACTCACAGAGGTAGCTTCGACGTCATCTTGATCTTCTGCATGGGCAACTCGCTCTTGACGCTCTGTACTCCCTTGATGCGGGTCAGATACTCGCCCTGGAATTTCCTATATGCGTCGAGGTCTGCGGCCACCACGCGAAGCAGGAAGTCGCAGTCCCCGACCATCAGGTGGCATTCCACAATTTCATCAAGCTGCATCACTTCTGCCGTAAACGCCTCGATGGTCTGGGCATCCTGGCTTTTCAGCCAAATGCGGACGAACACGGTCAGACCCAGTCCGATCTTCGGGGCATCGAGCACCGCGACGTACTTTTCAATGACGCCGGACTCCTCCAGGTGCTTCACACGCCGCAGACATGGCGATGGCGACAGCCCGACTTTCTCCGCCAGTTCCACGTTTTGAATCCGTCCATCTTCTTGTAGTGCCTGGAGGATTCGGCGATCAATTCTGTCCAGATCTTTCATCATTTCATGGTCTCGCAATCGAATGCTCGTATTTCTGAAAATGTGGGCATGGCGTGCCTATTTTAGGAAATAAGAGGGTCAAAAAGAACAACAATTGCGGAGCATGAGGCCTAGAATTTCTTGGGTTTTGAGGAATTCTGGTTCACGGAGTTAAAGCATGACCTCGGTTGACATACAGCCCTTCGCTATCGAAAAGAATCCCGCTCCGGTGAGTGATGGGCGACGCCAGCGGCTGCTGGAGAGTCCTGTTTTTGGCGAGGTTTTCACCGACCACATGGCCACCATCAAGTACTCGAAGGACCAAGGCTGGCATGGTGCAAAGATCGGTCCTCGCCAGGCATTGAGCCTTGACCCGTCAGCGCTTGTGTTGCACTACGCGCAAGCGATCTTTGAAGGCATGAAGGCCTATCGGCTGGACGGAGGAGGTACGGGCCTGTTCCGTCCCGAGCAGAATGCGCGCCGTTTCCGCCACTCGGCCACGCGCCTCGCCATGCCGCTCTTGCCCGAGGAACTGTTTACCGAATCGGTGCGTGCGCTGGCGCGCGTGGACAACGACTGGATTCCGTCCGCGCCGGGCTTTGCGCTGTATCTGAGGCCGTTCATGGTTGCCACCGAGGCTGTTCTCGGAGTCAGGTCTTCAGCCGAATATCTTTACTGCGTCGTGGCCTCGCCGGTGGGGCCGTACTTCAAGAGTGGCGCTGCTGCGGTGACACTCTGGGCTTCCGACCATTTCACGCGCGCCGCCCCCGGCGGAACTGGCGACGCCAAATGCGGCGGCAACTACGCTGCAAGCCTGGCCGCGCAGGCTGAGGCCATCCGTGAGCAATGCGATCAGGTGGTCTTCCTTGACGCTGTGGAACGCTGCTGGATTGAGGAACTCGGTGGAATGAACATCTTCTTTGTGTTCGCAGATGGTTCCATTCAAACACCGCCCCTGACCGGCACGATCTTGGCGGGCATCACGCGCGAATCGCTGATCACCATGGCCCGCGATCTCGGCATGACTGTTCGCGAGGAGCCTTACTCCATTGACCAGTGGCAGGAAGACGCCACGAGCGGGCGGCTGCGGGAGTCCTTCGCGTGCGGCACGGCCGCGGTCGTGGCTCCCATCGGGCGAGTCAAAGGGCGCAATCACCACTTCACCATCGGCGATGGTAGTCCTGGCCTCATCACGCAGCGCCTGAAAGCCGCCCTGACAGACCTTCAATTCGGACGCGCTCCAGATCCACGCGGCTGGTTGGAGCGGCTGTCGTAAGCCGCAAATTTTGCGGGAGTGCCACCCCGCCCTTTTTCAAACCAAAAGCAGGAGACCTGTATGACACGATTCGCGGCTTCGCAAGGCTTCATGGGGCCCTTCTCCCATGATGGGCAGGCAAGTATCGCCCCCAGTCCACCGTGGCACTATGCGGCTGATTTCATCACGATCGAGACCTGGGTCGACCCGGTCGCCATCGAGGCATTGCTGCCGCCGGGCTTGGGCTTGCACCCAGACGAGGCGGGCCTGGTGACGGTTTCCTTCGTCGATTGGCAAGCCTGTACCGATACCGGCGGCGAACTGCTCGACCCAATCCGCGCGCAATACCGCGAATGCATCGTGCTGGCGAGCGTCCAGTACGAGGGCAGGCTCATGCAGTACTGCCCCTACATCGTGGTTGATCAGGACACGTCGCTGGCGCGCGGCTGGGTGCTCGGCTATCCAAAGAAGATCGGCTCGGTATGGATCACACGGTCCATGGGTATGCCCTCGATTGCATCGCCCAAGCTGGAGGTCGGCGCCACCTTTGCCGGCACGGTGGCCGTCAAGGACCGGCGCATCGCCGAAGGTCACGTGAAATTGTCAGCCCTTGCCGACAGCTCCGCCGTGACGTTCGGCAGCCGGCCCATCGTCGCCTTGCGGCACTTCCCGTCGATGTTCGAGGGCCAGCACGATCAACCGGCTGTCTACGAACTCGTCCGGCTCCAGGCCGAGAACGTGCAGGCCAGCCCCGTCTGGCAGGGCGACGCGGCATTGACGATCTACGACGCGCCTATCGAGCCTCTCGCCACGCTGCGCCCCACCCGCATCGGGCGCGGCTGGCGCTATTCGATTGCGATGACGAACCGCAACAACCATTTGCTGCGCGATCTGCGCGGCACCATTTTGTCCGAGGAGCAATGACATGGACTCCGTGAAACTTCAACGTACCTACCTCGACCTCACGACGCCGCACGTAGCGGACGCATGCATGCGTTTGGGTATCGCGGTTCGTTGTGCACCTGCCGGAGTTCGTCCCCTGTGGAGTGAATCCCACATCGTGGGTCGGGTACGTCCTGCGCGGCACTATGGCAGCGTGGACGTGTTTCTCGAAGCGATCGACCGCGCCGCGCCCGGGGATGTCTTGGTGGTCGACAATGGTGGGCGTCTGGGCGAGGCCTGCGTTGGTGACCTCGTCACTCTGGAGACGGCCCTGGCTGGCCTGCGCGGCATCGTCATCTGGGGCTTGCATCGCGATTCATCGGAGTTGCGCACCATCAGACTGCCCATTTTCAGCTTGGGCACCTTGCCTGCAGGGCCGCAGCGTTTGGACGCGCAGGAGGCCGACGCTCTCATCTCTGCCAAGTGTGGCGAACATGTACTCACCTCCGACGACTTCGTCCTTGGTGACGACGATGGGGTGATCTTCATGCCCCTGAGCCAGGCCCAAAAGGTGGCGGAGCTGGCAACTGCGATTCGGGACACCGAGCGCAGTCAGGCGGCGCGCATGCAACTCGGTACGAGTTTCCGAAAACAGGCTCGCTTCGATGATTTCCTCGCCGCAAGAAAAGCCGACGAGAACATGACATTCCGCCAGTATCTGCGCTCTATCGGCGGCGCAATTGAGGAATGAGTGTCGAGTTGAGCAGCCGGGATCAACTGGACTTCAATCCTCTTCCATTTCTTTTTCAGGAAGCCTCTGCAGTGACTGACAGTGCACCTAAAGACAGCCATGGCGCACATTCCTGGGGCGCCAGCGATGCGGCGGTGCCGTATGGAGGAGGCGAGCGCAGCACAATCCCGAAACGCAAGAGAGTCACCACGTCGCGAATTGCCGAAATGCGGGCAAGTGGCGAGAAGATTGCGATGCTTACGGCCTATGACGCCACATTCGCAGCAGTCGCAGATGCCGCGGGCATTGATTGCCTGCTTGTCGGCGACTCCTTGGGGATGGTTTGTCAAGGCCGGACCACCACGGTCGGCGTTTCACTCGAAGATATGCGGTATCACACCCGATGCGTATCTCGGGGAATTGAACGCTCGCAAGGCAGTTCCCTCATCATTGCTGATCTTCCTTTCGGCAGCTACCAGCAGTCGCGAGAGCAAGCCATGGCGTCGGCCGCGCTGTTGATGCAGGCGGGCGCCCATATGGTCAAGCTCGAGGGCGGTGGATGGACCGTTGACGTGGTGGCGTTTCTAGTCGAGCGCGGCGTTCCTGTTTGCGCGCACCTGGGATTGACGCCGCAAACGGTGTCGGCGTTGGGCGGGTATCGCGTACAGGGGCGTCAGGAGGAGGCCGGCGACAAGATCCGGCGCGATGCGTCGGCACTTGAAGCTGCTGGCGCGTCGATGATGGTGCTCGAGATGGTGCCCAGGCTACTTTCAGCCCGCATCACCAATGACATGAAGTCTTGCGCCACGATCGGCATCGGTGCTGGCAGCGGTACGGCTGGACAAGTCCTAGTGATGCACGACATGCTGGGACTCAACCTGGGACGCATGGCCAAGTTCGTGCGGAACTTCATGAGCGATGCGTCGGCCGTGGATACCGCCATTGCGGCGTATGCTGCGGCGGTGAAGGATGGTTCGTTCCCAAACGACGAACAGCACGCCTGGTAAGCCAGGATACACCTCTGCTCATAGCAATTCCAGGGCATCTCTATCCCGGAAATCAGACCGATGCTCACTTTCTGTTTGTCCAGCATCGGGGAGTATTGTCTCTAGTGTCGAAAATAGCCATGAATATGGCGTTTCAGCCAATGGACGCCAGGCTTGCAAGGTGCAAAACTGAGAGCGCAATGTGCCTCACGTAGAGCGACACGTAGCACTCGTCTATGTGCCTGTCTAACGACCCTTCATGGTCTTCATTCGCAACTCTCATCATGAGCCTCGACTCCGTCAAACACTTTCTCGCCGAGCACGCCCCGGATCTTTCAGTCATTGAGGTCGAAACGAGTGGCGCCACGGTCGCGATGGCAGCAACAGCGTTCGGTGTCGCTCCAGGACAGATTGCCAAGACGCTGTCTCTGAGCGTGGGCGAGCAAGTGATCTTGCTCGTCGCCCGAGGCGATGCGCGCCTGGATAACAGAAAGTACAAAGATCAGTTTGGGGCAAAAGCCCGCTTCCTGGCGGCGAGCGAGGTGGAGAAGGTAACGGGCCACCCCATTGGAGGCGTCGGGCCCTTCGGTCTTGCAAGTCAACTGGATGTCTATTGCGATGTCTCGCTGCGGAGCTTCAGCGAAGTACTTCCCGCCGCCGGCGCAAACAATGCAGGTGTCAGAGTAGTGCCTGAGCGGATGGCGCAACTCGTCAACGCACGTTGGGTGGATGTCATGCAGCATGAGAATGCTGCTGAGCCGTTGGCTGGTTGAAGCGTTCCTACGCGACGAGCAACTTGCTACTTTGGCTTCATCTTCACCCGGAGGGCGCGATCTTTGCGCAAAGGCGAGCGGGGAACTGAACCGCTCCGGTGGTCGCTACGCGCTGGTCACGATGTGCATTGCTTGTCGGCAGGGCATCGCGAAGGTCTTCGAGCGATTGGACCGATTCCTCGCTTGGTTCTTTTGACACTCAATGATCGAACTGCGGCACCTCCGCTACTTCATCGCCGTCGCCGAAGAACTCAATTTCCGGCGCGCGGCCGATCGCATCCACATCGACCAGACCCCGTTGTCGCGCACCATTCGAGACTTGGAGGAGCGCCTGGGCGTGACGCTCTTCGTTCGAACACCGCGCAGGCTTCAACTCACGCCCGCCGGGGTCAAGCTGCTGGACCAGGCGCGCAAGATTTTCATCCGCCTGGAACGCACCAAACGTGTCGTCCGCGAAACCCATGCCTTGCACCGCGAACCCCTGCGCATCGGTGTGGACGAAAGCCTTGTACAGCCCAAGCTGGCCGAATGTCTGTCGCGCTGGCAAGCCGTCGCTCCCGACATCCCGCTGGAACTCACCGAAATGCGCACGACTGAGTTGCTCGGCGCGCTGCGCAGCGAGGAGGTGGACGCTGGCTTCTCCTTCGGCCTGCCAGACGACGACGCCATTGCCCAGCAGCCGGCCTGGGCGAGCCCGATCGTGGCGCTGTTGCCGCTGGCCCATGAACTCGCTGCGCGCGAGATGATTTCCCTGGCCGAGCTCTTGTCTTTCCCCGCCATCGCCTGCCACGAGGCCTCCCACCCGGGGTTGTGCCGGCAGATGGAAGCGATACTGGAGCGGCATTCATTGCGACCAACGATCGCCGGCGAGGCGCGCTCATTGACCGGCTATCTCACCCGTGTGGCGGCTGGCCTGGGCGTCGGGGTGGCCGATGCCGATCACATGCGCGCCCTGCAGCGCACGGACGTCGTGGTCGTGCCGCTTGCCGAGCCGGTTCACTTCACGACCTACGTGCTGCACAAGCACCAGCCCAACGGCCTGCCCGAAGCGCTGCAACGCTTTCTTACCCACGCAACCACTTTGCATTGATCGTTACGGTAGGCGTTTCCCGTGTCTTGTGGACCGCGCCAACGGCCGTGGACGCACAGGGATGCCGCTGAGATGCTCCCCACCGTGACAGCCTGAAGGCTTGCGCCTTCAGAAGCAAAAGGAGTCGCGAGCCAGCCAACCCCGCCAGCGTACGCCGCGCCACGCCCCAACGGGTGTGCCCCGCGGCGGTTCGATTCCAGACTTGATGCCTGTGTGCCGCGGTGGCACCTGTGCGCTGGAACCCATACGCCAAGGAGGTGGCCCCTATGCCGACGGCAGCGACCGGCATCCTGTTCGGACAGATCTTTGTTGTGCTCGGCGTCGCCCTGGGCGGCGTGTGGACGGCCACGCAGTGGACGGCACACGCGCTGGGATATCAGCAAAGGCTCGGCCTCGCTTGGTTCGACCTCTCCGGCATGCCGGTCTACGAGCCCTGGAAGCTCTTCGAGTGGTGGTACTTCTACGATGCGTATGCGCCCAAGGTCTTCGAGCGCGGAGGGATCATCGCAGCATCGAGCGGGATGCTGGCGACGGGTGCGGCCATTGTCATGGCCGTCTGGCGCGCGCGCCTGGCCAAGCGCGTCACGACCTATGGCTCCGCCCGCTGGGCCGAGCCCGAGGAGATCGCGAAGGCCGGCCTGACGAAGCCGGTTGGCGTGTTCCTCGGCAAGACCTCCAACAAGGACAGCGGCTACCTGCGCCATGACGGCCCCGAGCACGTGATGGCCTTTGCGCCCACGCGTTCCGGCAAGGGCGTGGGCCTCGTGGTGCCCACGCTGCTGTCCTGGCCCGGCTCCGCCGTGGTCCATGACATCAAGGGCGAGAACTGGAGCCTTACGGCCGGCTGGCGCAGCCGCTTCAGCCACTGCCTGCTGTTCAACCCGACCGATGCAAAGTCGGCCGCGTACAACCCGCTGTTGGAGGTACGTCGCGGCGCCCACGAGGTGCGCGACGTGCAGAACATCGCCGACATCCTGGTCGACCCCGAAGGGGCGCTCGAGCGCCGCAACCACTGGGAGAAGACCTCGCACGCGCTGCTGGTCGGCGCCATCCTGCACGTGCTCTACGCCGGCGAGGACAAGACGCTACGCGGCGTGGCCAACTTCCTCTCGGACCCAGCGTGCCCTTTCGAGTTGACGCTGCACCGCATGATGACCACGCGGCACCTGGCTGGGGAGCAGGGCGGTGCGCCGCATCCGGTGGTCGCTTCGGCCGCGCGCGAGGTGCTCAACAAGAGCGAGAACGAACGCTCGGGCGTGCTGTCCACCGCCATGTCTTTCCTCGGCCTGTACCGCGACCCCACGGTGGCCGAGGTCACTTCGCGGTGCGACTGGCGTATCGCGGACCTGATCTCGGCGGAAGCGCCGGTGTCGCTGTACCTGGTCGTGCCTCCCTCTGACATCAGCCGCACCAAGCCACTGATCCGCCTGATCCTGAATCAGATCGGGCGGCGCCTCACGGAATCGCTGGACGGTTCGGACGGCATCGCGCGCCGCCACAAGCTGCTGTTGATGCTCGACGAGTTCCCGGCCTTGGGCCGGCTGGACTTCTTCGAGTCGGCCCTGGCCTTCATGGCGGGCTACGGCCTGCGTGCCTTCCTGATCGCGCAGTCGTTGAATCAGATCGACAAGGCCTATGGCCTGAACCACTCGATCCTGGACAACTGCCATGTGCGCATCGCCTTCGCGACCAACGACGAGCGCACGGCCAAGCGGATTTCCGAGGCCCTGGGCACCGCCACCGAGCTGCGCGCGCAGCGCAACTACGCGGGCCATCGCCTGTCGCCCTGGCTCGGCCACCTGATGGTCTCGCGCCAGGAAACCGCGAGGCCCCTCCTCACACCTGGGGAAGTTATGCAACTGCCACCCCAGGACGCGGTTGTGATGGTCTCGGGGCATCCGCCGATCAAGGCCAGGAAGCTGCGCTACTACCAGGACCGCAACTTCACGCGCAGGGTGCTGAAGGCGCCGGTGCTGCGGGCTGGGTTGTATGCCGACCGTCCTGCGGCGCGGCCGGACGATTGGAGCGGGCTGGCGCCCTTGGCGGCTCCGGAGGCCGAGGTAGCAGGCGATGCAGGCGGCTTTGCCGATGAGGGCGGACATCAGCTTAAGCCCGAACTGGAGATCACACCGGTGCAACTCGCATCTTCGGATACGGGTGACCTGCTGGAGCTCGACGACGAGGAAGATGTGCCGCTGCGGCCGCAGGATGTGGACCGGCAGCTGATGCGCACCGCGCGGCTGGCCGCGCTGGACCCGGACGATGGGATCGCACTATGAGCCGGGCACGGTTGAACATCTTCATCGAGCCGGAGCATGCCAAGCGGCTGGACCAATTGGCGGTGCACAAGGGGGTCTCCAAGTCGGCGGTGATTGCGGCGGCGCTGGCATCGTTCCTCTCCCCCGATGGGGGCGACCAGCGCGAGGCGGCCCTTGCCAAGCGGCTGGACCGGCTCTCGCGCCAGTTCGATCGGCTGGAGCGCGACCAGAACGTGCTGATCGAGACGGTGGCGCTCTACGTCCGTTATTTCCTCACGGTCTCGATCCCGGTGCCCGAGGGGCAGCAGGACGCGGCCCGCGCGCAGGGCCGCGCCCGCTACGTCCAGTTCATCGAACAGCTCGCGCGCCATCTGCAGCGCGGGCGCAGCCTGGTGCGGGAAGTCCACGAGGACCTTGCACCCGAGGCCTCCACCGGCTCCACAGCGCCTGCCACCGAACCCGAGGAGGCCGACCTTGAGCCCGAAGCCTGAACCCAGTTCCGCGGACGCATCGCTGGCGCGGCGCATCCGCATGCTGCGCACGGCCATGGGGCCGGAGATCGCGGCTGCGCTCGAGGACCCCGAGGTGGTCGAGGTGCTGCTCAATCCGGACGGCTCGCTCTGGGTGGACCGGCTCGGTGCGGGCCGCTCGCCCACGGGCCACCATCTGCCCGCGCCGGTGGCCGAACGCATCATCCGGCTGGTGGCGGCCCATGTGCGCGCCGAAGTGCATGCGGGCCTGCCTATCCTCTCGGCCGAGCTGCCCGAGACGGGGGAGCGCTTCCTGGGCGTGCTGCCGCCCGTGGTGCGCGCGCCGTCGTTCGCGATCCGCAAGCGGGCGCTGCGCATCCTGACGCTGGCCCGGTATGTGGCCGACGGCATCCTGACCGAAGCGCAGGCGGCCTTCTTACGGCATGCCGTGCGCGAGCGCCTGAACATCGTGGTGGCGGGCGGCACCAGCACCGGCAAGACCACGCTGGCCAACGCACTGCTCGACGAGATCGCGGACACCGGCGACCGGGTCCTGATCCTGGAAGACACGGTGGAGCTGCAGTGCCGCAGCGACGACCACGTGGGCATGCGCAGCGAACCGGGCGTGACCACCATGGCCGACCTGGTGCGCGCCACGCTGCGCCTGCGGCCCGACCGCATCGTCGTTGGGGAAGTGCGCGGCGCCGAGGCGCTGGACCTGCTCAAGGCCTGGGGCACCGGGCATCCGGGCGGCATCGCGACCGTGCACGCAGGCTCTGCGGCGGGCGCACTCACGCGGCTGGAACAGCTGGTGCAGGAGGTCTCCGTGACCGTGCCGCGCGCGCTGATCGCGGAAGCCGTCAACGTCATCGTCTTCATTGCCGGCCGGGGCCGCGCACGGCGCGTGCGCGAGATCGCGCGCGTCATCGGCTGCGACGGCCAGGGCTACCAGCTCGACACCTCGCTCGGGCCTGCATTCCCTTCGATTTCTTCATCGCCTTCACCTTCATCGACCTCAGGAGAACCGTCATGACGCATTCCCGTTTTTTCGTAAAACCGTACTTGCAGGCCGCTGCTGTGGCTGCGCTGCTGCTGGCCGTCGCGCTGCCCGCGCAGGCCGCCGGCTCCAACATGCCCTGGGAGGCGCCGCTGCAGTCCATCCTCGAATCGATCCAGGGGCCGGTCGCGCGCATCGTCGCGGTGATCATCATCATTGCCACGGGACTGACGCTGGCCTTTGGTGACACCTCGGGCGGTTTCCGCAAGCTGGTGCAGATCGTCTTCGGGCTGTCGATTGCCTTCGCGGCGTCGAGCTTCTTCCTGTCGTTCTTCTCGTTCTCGGGCGGGGCGGTGCTGGCATGAGTGCGCTAGGCTTCGAGGTGCCGCTGCACCGGTCCCTGACCGAGCCCATCCTGCTCGGCGGCGCGCCGCGCACCGTGGCGATCGCCAATGGCACGCTGGCCGCTGCGGTCGGGCTCGGGCTGCAGTTGTGGATTCCGGGCCTGGTGCTGTGGATCGTCGGGCATTCGCTCGCGGTCTGGGGCGCGCGCATGGATGCGCAGTTCATGCAGGTTTTTGCGCGGCACATCAAGCAGCGGCAGTTGCTGGACGTGTGAGGACCACACCATGATGTCCCTCACGGAATACCGGCAGCGGCCGGCCCTGCTGGCTGACTGGCTGCCCTGGGCCGGGTTGGTTGCGCCCGGCGTCGTGCTGAACAAGGACGGATCGTTCCAGCGCACGGCGCGGTTTCGGGGGCCGGACCTCGACAGTGCCACGCAGGGCGAGCTGATCGCCACGTCGGCGCGGCTCAACAACGCGCTGCGGCGCCTGGGTTCTGGCTGGGCACTGTTCGTGGAGGCCGAGCGGAGCAAGGCGGCGGACTATCCCGAATCCGTGTTTCCAGAGCCGCTGTCCTGGCTGGTCGATGAGGAACGTCGCGCCGCGTTCGAGGAGGACGCCAGCCACTTCGAGAGCAGCTACCACTTGACCTTGCTGTCCCTGCCGCCGGAAGAGACCCGGGCACGGGCCTCCCGGCTGCTGTACGAGAACCGCGACACCGAAGGCGTGGACTGGCGCGAACGCCTGGACGCCTTCGTGGCCGAGTCGGAACGCTTCCTCGGGCTGCTCGAAGGCGTGATGCCGGAGACCGGTTGGCTCGACGATGCCCAGACGCTGACCTACCTGCATGCCTGTGTGTCCACGCGCCGGCATCCGGTCGCGGTGCCCGAGGTGCCGATGCACCTCGACGCGCTGCTGGCCGACAAGCCGCTGACGGGCGGGCTGGCGCCGATGCTCGGGACGCGACACCTGCGGGTTCTCACGGTGCGCGGCTTCCCGACATCGACCTGGCCGGGGATTCTGGACGATCTGAACCGCCTGGGCTTTGCTTACCGCTGGAGCACGCGCTTCCTGTGCCTGGACAAGGCCGAGGCGGAGAGGGAACTGGTCCGCCTGCGGCGCCAGTGGTTCGCCAAGCGCAAGAACATCGTGGCGCTGTTGCGCGAGACCATTTTCCAGCACGAGAGCCCGCTGGTGGATTCGGACGCATCCAACAAGGCGGCCGATGCCGACGCCGCCTTGCAGGAGCTGGGCAGCGACCAGGTGGCCTTCGGCTATGTCACCGCCACGGTGACCGTGCTCGATGCCGATGCGACCGCGGCCGACGAGAAGCTGCGGGCCGTGGAGCGGACCATCCAGGGCAGGGGCTTCGTGACCATCCCCGAGACCCTGAACGCGGTCGAAGCCTGGCTGTCCTCGATCCCCGGCCATGCCTATGCCAATGTGCGCCAGCCCATCGTCTCGACCTTGAACCTGGCACACATGATGCCGGTGTCGGCCGTATGGGCGGGACAGGAGCGCAATACGCACCTCGATGGCCCGCCCCTGGTTGTGACGCGCACCGACGGCGCCACGCCGTTCCGGCTGGTCACGCACATCGGCGACGTGGGCCACACGCTGGTGGTGGGGCCCACGGGCATGGGCAAGTCCGTGCTGCTGGCCACCCTGGCACTGCAGTTCCGGCGCTATACGGGCTCGCGCATCCTGGCCTTCGACATGGGGCGCTCGATTCGCGCCACCATCCTCGGGCTGGGTGGCGAGCACTACGACCTGGGCCAGGGCGCAGAGGAGGGCGGGGAGATCGCCTTCCAGCCGCTGGCCCGGATCGACCAGGAGAGCTACCGCGCCTGGGCGTCCGAGTGGATCGAGGGCCGGCTCAGGCACGAAGGCGTAGCCGTCGGCCCGCCCGAGAAGGATGCAGTGTGGTCTGCGCTCAACAGCCTGGCCAGTGCACCCGTGGAGCAGCGCACGATGACGGGTCTGTCGGTGCTGCTGCAGAGCAATGCGCTGCGCCAGGCGCTGCAGCCCTATGTGCTGGGAGGCGCGCACGGCCGTCTGCTCGATGCCGACCACGACCGGCTGGGCTCGGCCGAGGTGCAGGGCTTCGAGATGGAAGAGCTGATGCACAGCAAGGCCGCGACCATGGCCGTGCTGTCCTACCTGTTCGCGCGCTTCGACGAGCGCTTCGATGGCGCGCCGACCCTGCTGATCCTCGACGAGGCGTGGCTGTTCCTGGACGACCCGGTGTTCGCGGCGCGCATCCGCCAGTGGCTCAAGACGCTGCGCAAGAAGAACGTCTCGGTGATCTTCGCGACGCAGTCGCTCGCGGACATCAAGGACTCAATCATTGCGCCGGCCATCGTGGAGAGTTGCGCAAGCCGCATCTTCCTGCCCAACCCCCAGGCGACCGAGCCGCAGATCCGCGTGATCTACGAGGGCTTCGGGCTCAACGGGCGGCAGATCGACATCGTCGCGCAGGCCACGCCCAAGCGCGACTACTACTACCAGTCGCGGCTGGGCAACCGGGTCTTTGACCTGGGGCTGGGGCCTGTGGCGTTGGCCTTTGCGGGCGCTTCGTCGCCCGAGGACCAGCGGGCCATCGATGCCGTCTCCGGTTCCGTTCCATCTTCGGACTTCGCGGCCGCTTGGCTGCGCCACCGCGGCCTCGACTGGGCCGCCGACCTCATCCCTTCGTTTCCACCGCTTCCACCCACCACCTGAAGGAGCCATGCCATGAATCCCAAGTTTTCGTTGTTCAAGCCCAGGCTGGCCGCGCTGGTCGCCGCTGGCGCAATCGCGTTCGGTGTCGCGCCGCCGGCACATGCCATCTTCGGCGTCGGCGACACCGTGTTCGATGCGTCCAACTTCATCCAGAACATGCTGACGGCGGCCCGCGCGCTGGAGCAGATCAACAACCAGGTCCAGCAGCTCCAGAATGAGGCGCAGATGCTCAGGAACCAGGCGAGGAACCTGACAGGGCTGGATTTCAGCGCGCTGTCGGAACTGAAGGCGGCGCTGTCGGCCACGAACCAGCTGATCCAGCAGGCGCAGGGGCTGGCGTTCAACGTGCAGCAGATGGAGGGCGAGTTCAAACGCCTTTATCCCGAGTCGTATACCGCTGCGATATCGGGCACGCAGATGGCGACCGACGCGCGTGCGCGATGGAAGCAGTCGCTCGAGGCGCTGCGCACCGCCACTCAGGTGCAGTCGCAGGCGGTGCAGAACTTCGCGGCCGACGAACGCACGTTGACCGACCTCGTGAATCGCAGCCAGGCGGCCGTGGGCGCCCTGCAGGCCATGCAGGCCACGAACCAGTTGCTGGCCCTACAGTCGCGCCAGGCGATGCAGGCGCAGCAGCTGCAGATCACCCAGGACCGGGCCGTGGCGCTGGAGCAGGCGCGCCAGGTGGCGGTGCAGGAGCGAGCCCGCGAGGTGCGCCGGCGTTTCATGGGGAGCGGTACGCCGTACACGCCCACCACCGTGAACTTCTACGGGCAATGAGGGAGCAGCCATGAAGTACCCCCTGCTCATTGCCTTGGCGTTGCTGGTATCAGCCTGTAGCAAGCCTGCGCCCATCGAGTCCGTCGACTCGCTGGTGGCGAACCCGGACCGGCTGAAGGAACTGCGCGCGCAGTGCAAGGCCGACCACGCGAAGGTCGGCGACGCCCAGTGCAACGCGGTGGCCGAGGCCACGCGCCAGCGCTTCATGCGTGCTGTGCCTTCGCCGTATGCGAACGATCCGGTGCGGCCCCCGCAGCCGCCCGCATCGACGCCAGCGGCGAAGGACGGGCCGTCATGAACGACGTGGCGGTCATCGACCGCTTCCTCGATGTGTTCTCGCGCTACATCGACTCGGGCTTCGGGCTGCTCGGCGGCGAGGTGCGTTTCCTCACGGCCACGCTGGTCGTGATCGACATGACGCTGGCGGGCCTGTTCTGGGCCATGAGCCATGCCTCGGGCCAGGGCGATGATGTCATGGCCAAGCTCATCAAGAAGGTGCTCTACGTGGGAGCCTTCGCCTACATCCTGGGCAACTTCAACCGGCTGGCGGGGATCGTCTTCAACTCCTTTGCCGGACTGGGGCTGGCGGCCTCGGGCTCGGCTCTCTCGCAGGGGCAGTTGCTGCAGCCTGGCCGGCTCGCGCAGGTCGGCATCGAGGCCGGGCGGCCGATCATGGCGCAGATCAGCGACATGACGGGGTTCCCCGACGTGTTCGCCAACCTCGACACCATCGCCGTGCTGTTCCTCGCGTGGCTGGTGCTGATCGTGAGCTTCTTCGTGCTTGCGGTGCAACTGTTCGTGACACTGCTGGAGTTCAAGCTGACCACGCTCGCGGGCTTCGTGCTGGTGCCGTTCGCCTTGTGGAACAAGACCAGTTTTCTGGCAGAGAAGGTGCTGGGCAACGTGGTGTCGTCGGGCATCAAGGTGCTGGTGCTGGCCGTGATCGTGGGGATCGGCTCGGGGCTGTTCGCCGAGTTCCGCACGCCGCCGGGTGCCGATCCGAGCATCGACCATGCGCTGGCCATCATGCTCGCGGCGCTCTCGATGCTGGGCCTGGGGATCTTCGGGCCGGGCATCGCGACGGGGCTGGTGTCCGGGGCACCGCAACTGGGGGCGGGTGCGGCCGCGGGCACGGCGTTGGGCGCCGCGGGCCTGGCCGTGGCCGGTGGCGCGGCCGTGGCGGGCGCGGGGTCCGCGGTGGCTGCGGGTGCACGCATGGCGCCCGGTGCAGCGCGTGCTGCCATCGGCGGTGGTGCCGGCGCCGCACGTTCGGCCAGCGCCGTGGCCAGCGGCGCGAAGTCGGCCTACCAGGCCGGTGCTGCCGCGTCAGGCGCTGGTGGCATCCGCGCGGCTGGGGCGGGCGTGGCCAACGTCGCAAAGGCGGGAGCGGGCGCCATAGGCCAGCGGGTCGCGTCCGGCGCCAAGGCCATGAAGGACCGCATGGCGGACTTCGTCTCCGAGGCCGCTGCGCCTGCGACTGCGGCTTCGGTCGTCGACGCGGCTGACATCACTTCTCCTCCCATCGAACCTGCTTGGGCCCGGCGCATGCGCCGCCGGCAGCAGGCGAGCCATGCCGCCACGACGGCGATCCACGCGCTGCGCTCGGGCGACCACGGCGGCAGTGGTGCCAGCCCGAGCCTGCATGACAGCTCGAACACCTGAATCGATTTCCCGAAAGAGAGGCATCCATGCGATTCAAACGACCCCAGGTGCGGTACTCGGACACGCCCGAGCCCGTCACCCCGTACCAGGCCGCCGGGCAGGTCTGGGACCAGCGCATCGGCTCGGCCCGCGTGCAGGCGAAGAACTGGCGGTTGATGGCCTTCGGCTGTTTATCTTTGGCGCTGTTGATGGCCGGCGGACTGGTCTGGCGCTCGGCGCAGTCCATCGTGACGCCCTACGTCATCGAGGTGGACCAGGCGGGGCAGGTGCGCGCCGTGGGCGAGGCGGCCACGCCCTACAAGCCCAGCGACGCGCAGATCGCCTTCCACTTGGCGCGCTTCGTCACGGACGTGCGTTCTCTCTCGATCGATCCCATCGTCGTGCGGCAGAACTGGCTCGAGGCCTACGACTACACCACGGACAAGGGCGCGGCGACGCTCAACGACTACGCGCGCGCGGCCGACCCGTTTTCGCGCATCGGGCAGCACTCGGTCACGGTGGCCGTCAACAGCGTGGTGCGCGCCAGCGATGCCTCGTTCCAGGTGCGCTGGACCGAGAGGCGCTACGTGAACGGCGAGGCGGCCGGGCTAGAGCGCTGGACCGCGGTGCTGTCCATCGTGCTGCAGGCGCCGCGCAGCGAGGAGCGTCTGCGCAAGAACCCATTGGGCATCTACGTCAACGGCCTGTCGTGGAGCCGGGAACTCGAAACCTCCGAAGGAGTGAAGAAGCCATGAAAACACAAAGCCGTATTTGCGTCTTGCCGTTGCTCCTGCTGGCTGCGTTGCTCGCGGGCTGCGCGACCCGGGGCAAGCCGCCACCGATGATCTCGCTCGACGAGCCGAAGCAGGAGAGGGCGGCGCAGTTGCTGCCGGAGGCGCCCACACCCGTGGAGGCCGTCGCCGTGCCGCAGCCGCTGGCCTTGCCCGGGCAACTGAAACCGGTGGGGCGCGAGGCCGATGCGAAACCAGTGCCCGAGCCTGCCGACGAGAAGCTGCGTGTGTCGCGGGCCAACGAGGAGGCGCGCATCGCGCCGACGCGCGAGGGCTATGTCAATGCGATCCAGGTCTGGCCCTATGCCGATGGCGCGCTGTACCAGGTCTATGCGAGCCCGGGGCGCGTCACGGTGATCGCGCTGCAGCCTGGCGAGGAACTGGTGACGGTCTCGGCCGGTGACACGGTGCGCTGGATCGTGGGGGACACGGCCAGCGGATCGGGCGCGGACCTGCGCGTGAACGTCCTCGTGAAGCCCACGCGGGTGGGGTTGAAGACCAATCTCGTCATCACGACGAACCGCCGGACCTATCTGCTGGAGATGTCCTCGACGCCGCAGGCCTGGATGGCGTCAGTGTCCTGGGACTACCCCAAGGACCGGATGCTGGCGCTGCAGAAGCAGGCCCGCGAGGCGCAGGCCGGCGCGCCGGTGGAAACGGGCATGACGCTGGAGCAGATCCGCTTCCGCTACGCGGTCAGTGGCGATTCCCCGCCCTGGAAGCCGCTGCGCGCCTTCGACGACGGGGAGAAGGTCTACATCCAGTTCCCGGGCGGCATCGCGCAGGGCGAGCTGCCGCCGCTGTTCGTGATCGGGCCGCAGGGTGATGGGCAATTGGTGAACTACCGGTTCCGCGCGCCGTACTACGTGGTGGACCGCCTCTTCGGCGCGGCCGAGCTGCGGCTGGGCGGGGACAAGGCCCAGGTGGTGCGCATCGAGCGCACGGATGGCGTGAGCGCGGCGCGGAGGAACTGAGCATGGGCGCGACCGACATCCCAGAAGGTGCTGCTCCGCCTGCGCCGAAGGCCGATCCGCAGGCCATGGCCTTGCGCGCTGCACCACGGCCCGTCACGCGGCTGAACCGCCGCATGCTGGCGGTGCTGGTGGGCGGGATCAGTGCCGCGGTGCTGGGGGCCACGCTGTGGTCATTGAGTCCGAGCCGGCGGGACCGCAATGCCGGCACCGAGCTGTTCAACGTAGACCGTATCGCGCGGGCCGAGGACCTGGAGCGGTTGCCGAAGGACTATGCGGGGCTGGCGCCGGTGCCGAAGGCGGCCCCGCCGGTGCTGGGCGAGCCGCTGCCCGGCGACCTGGGGCCGGCCATCGTGAAGTCGCAGCAGCCGATGGAGATGCGCCCGCCGGGCGGCGGCGTCGATCCGGAACAGGCCGAGCGGCTGGCGGCCGAGGACGCGGCGCGGTCGCCGGTGTTTTTTAGGCGCAGCGGCAACAGCGGTGGGGGCCGGACGGCGGTAGTCGCTGCGGCACCAGCCGGGGCGTCCGCGTTGGCTGCGGGGAACGTGGGTTTCAATCCGATGGGGGTGGCATCGCCGCAGTCGGCCCCGGCCGATCCGACCGCGGTCCAGAACCGGCAGGATGCGAAGGAGGCGTTTCTGGCGAAGGCGGGGGACGGCGCGACGCGCAATCCGGGCAGCCTGCAGTTGCCGGCTTCGCCGTACCAGGTCATGGCCGGGACCATCATTCCGGCGGCGCTGCTGACGGGGATCAACTCGGACCTGCCGGGGCAGGTGATCGCCAACGTGACCGAGGCGGTCTACGACACGGCCACAGGCAGGCACCTCTTGATCCCGCAGGGCTCGCGGCTGATCGGGCGCTATGACAGCCAGGTGGCGTTCGGGCAGAGGCGGGTGCTGCTGGTGTGGACGCGGCTGATTCTGCCGGACACCTCGTCGGTGGCGCTGGACCGGCTGCCGGGGATCGATCCGGCTGGGTATGCGGGGCTGGAGGATGGTGTCGATTGGCATTGGGATCGCATACTGGCAGGAGCGGCGCTGTCGACGCTGCTGGGCGTGGGCGCCGAGCTGGCGGCGCCCGAGAGCCGCACCGATGGGAACCGCATCGTGATCGCTACACGGGAAGGCGTGCAGGATGCGGTGAACCAGGTCGGGCAGGAGATCACCAAGCGCAACATGAGCGTGCAGCCGACGCTGACGATCCGGCCGGGGTTTCCGATGCGGGTGATGGTGAACAAGGATCTGGTGTTGCGACCGTATCAGCCGCTGTTTTTTGTGCGCGGGAGTTTGCAATGAACAAAGCCAAACTTCGGTTGGGCCCGTTGCCGAAAACGGAAGTGGTCAAGCTAACGATCTCAGTGTCAGCTGAGCTGAAAACGACGCTGGATCGGTACGCGGACCTGCACAGCCGGGAATATGGTCAGATCGTCGATGCGGCTGTGCTGATCCCTCACATGCTGCACGCGTTCATGGCGCGCGACCGGGAGTTCAGAAAGGGAGTGGCCCATGCGTCGTCGGATATTCAGCGCGGCGGCGGTGGTCAATTGCTGTCTTCGAAAGCTGCGCACGGGGGTTGATGCAGCTACGGCAATGTGTGGCGCTTCAACCGCCGATGGCGCTGAGCAACCGCATGCTTTCCGCAGCCAGGTAGAGCTCATCCTCTTTGGTCACAAACCTAGCGTGCATAGTTGCAAGGCGAATGGGGTATAGCCGTTGGAAAGACTCCCGCACGCTTTCTTGCCGCTTGAATCGGCCTTGGAAGACCTCTCTCCAGTGATCTTTGCGGCAGATGATCGCTTCATAGTCGGTGAAGTCGGCGACCTCAATGAACGTGCTGAGGACGATACCTGAGTTCTCCGCCCGGGATTTCTTGTTCTCCCAAGATTCCAGCATTTGCGGCGTCAGCCGCTTCTTCGGCCAGTCGGCGCCGTACTGTGCGGTCATGGCTACGTCGATGAACTGGCGGAGTCTTCGCTCTAACCTCTGCAGGTAGTTGTGACACTTATTGGTTCGTCGGAATGCCATCTCCTCAATTGCATCCGTTGCATGGAACGTCTCCGGCCACTCGATCACTTCCTGCGAGTCGGTGTCCAGCCCGACGAGCACCAGGCTCTCTCGGAAGGCTTCTTCAGGAAAGTCAGTCAGCGCGGAGTTGAATCCGCGCTCCACGTAGAACTCGGTTCGCGCAACCGGGTCCTCGAATATCACCTGCGGGAACGCGATGCGGTCACGCCAGTCACCGAGATCGGCTCGAAGTGCGGTCGTCAGCGCGCTATCAAAGCCCTGGATGGATCGCAACGCCGAGCCCAAACCTTGCAGCTCCGTGAGCGCCGTCACCGAGCGGGCCGCATCCATCTCCCGCATCCAAGGACGCGTGATGGACGCGACAAGATCTTGTTGGTAGGCCATGCCACCCAGTTGTTTCCGCGCATAGGCGGCCACGGTACCCCCGTCTAGCTGCATGTCGGCCAGGAACCGGCTTGCCTCCATGGCTGAAGGCAGGCGAAAACTTGTTTCGCACTGCTTCGCGATATCGCGATAGTGGTCCAGGTGCTTGGCGAATTCCTGAGCTGCCAGGAATTCGGTGCTGATCTTTGCAGTCAGGCTCTCCTGCCGCATGGCGGCTTCGATCGTGGCCTGCACGCCGACATCCCTCTGGAGTAGCCGCTGAATGTCTCCGTATGGATTCAGGACTTTCTCTATTTCCTCCGCGCGCTTGAGTTCCATGGCAGCGATTGATGCGCTAAACGAGTTCTCCCGCAGGAAACGCTGAGCCTGTGCGGTGGCACTGTTCTCAGCCAGCAAAGCCTTGGCCTGCTCTGCCGCGGTGGACAAACCCGTCGCGCCACGCAGCACCTCGATCGCTTGGCGCGAAATATCAAGCGTCCGCGCCTGCTGCAGGGCGTCGAGGTTGAATCTCGGCATCTTGGGCTCAGTCAAATTTGTACTCCTTCAGCGTTGGCAGGCCGGCGGAAGCGCTCGATGTACCAAGTGGGAAGAGGGTGCCTGTAGAGCCGGGCGGAAATGGCAATCAATTCATCATGGCCAAGCTGCATGCACTTGAAGTCGGCTGCAGGCGCTGCTCCATTCGGTAGGTGCATAGAGGCTGATGCCTCTTCGGCGCATGAGGATTTCAACTCGCTCAGGGCCCTGGATATTCCCAGTCGCTGTACCGGCTGCTCGTCGGCCGCGAGCACTTCCAATTCGACTTTGGGAAACCACCGTTCGAGTGTGACATCACGAATCAGGGGATGTAGTTCAGAACGCAGCATTGCCAGGACTTTCTCATCGTCGATCATGGATGTGATGGTTGCAAGCATGGGCACGAGCGAACTGGTCTGGAAGAAGGGCCCCACATCGTGGCTGTCTGCATGAGCCGCGATGGCATCTTCAAGCAGGTCCGTGTCCACGGGGACGTAGCGCTTCGATTCGACAGCGATACGCATCCGCCCGGCAATATCCGTCACCAAGGTCGAAACACCAGCCCAGTCTTCCTCCGACATCAGTGCAGTCAGCACCAGAGATACGTCGATGGCCTGGCCATCCATCGCGGGCAATCGACAACCGGGATGCGCGTTCAGCAATTCGATCAGCAGCCGCCGGATACTGGAGCGAAGCTCAGAGGTTTCGTCAGACTTTGGTGTCAATAGAAGGAAAAGTCCGAGTCGCCCCAGTTCCTCGAGCAGCAGCCTGCTGTACAGGACCCATTCGTGTCGGTAGCTCAGTACCATCCGGGGATCCAGCAGCTGAGGCGCGACCTTGTCGAAATAGCGATGCAGCGCGCTCCAGAGCAGGATCTTCACAACGCCGAACCGCTCTCTGAAAGTCTTGTCCTCGACAAATCCGTGCTTGATCGCTTCGGCCCAAAGCCGAAGCGCCAGGTATTCGCCACCATTGACACTGGGTTTCAGATTGCCTTCGGTTTCCGCCCAGGCTGCAAACACGCTCCATCCCACGACAGCCGTGGCGCAGCGCTTCAGGAAGCGCCGCTTTCGCGCTGCCGGACTCGCCGATTGCGGTGGAGCGGTGTCCGTCACGGCGCTGTCCACGAACTGTACGAAACGCCTGATCGATGCATCGCTGTCGTCGAGCGTGGCGATGGCGCTGCGCAGATGGTCTCTGCCAGCCTTCAGGAGCAATGACTCATCAAACAGATGCTGTTCGATCAGCGGCGCCAGTTGATCGCTGCCCCAAAGTTCCAGGGAGCAGCCCGGTGTCGCGGCCACTTCCTCGGTGAGGGCAGAGAAACCCGACTGCGCTTCTTGCTTCAAGATACCGTTGGTGAGCAGAACCAGGCGCTTTCTGACATTGCGAAGCGATTGTGGCAACCGGGTTCGCACATAGTCGGTGCAGGCCTCTCGAACGGAAGGCTGGATGGCCTGTTTGCCGGAGTAGAGGTCCTCGCGCCCGACGTTGCCGAATTTGATGATGAACAGAAAGGCTTCTTTGTCGGCTCCGCGGACAGGAAAGCTTGACAGGACATCGACTCCGCCCTGCGCTACGCCGATTTGCGGACGGCTATGCACGGAGTGGCCCATCGCCACCAGCAACTCGGGCAGCAACGCGTCCAGCTCATCGCGCTCGCGCAGGGACTCCAGGTAGTGGGAGAGCACAAGCCGCATGCTCACGATGCCGTACCTCCCCATAGTCGATTGCGTCGCAACGCACCGGTGAGTGGTTCCAGTCGCTCCGAAAGAGGAAGCTCGACTGATACGCCATGCGACTGCATGGAGAGAACCTGCTCGAAGGTCTGACCTTGCGCTGTGATCTCGACCACCGCATCTCGCGAATACTTGAAATGCGACTGCTTCACGAATGCCCGCAGTACCGAGTGTTGTTCGGCATGGCGATGGATTTCGCGTTGTTCCCGCAGTTTCAAGCCTTGCAAGGCAATTCGTTCCTCGCGTGACAGAGCGAACTCTTTCAGACGGGGTGCTTGTTCCAGCGCGTCCGCCTGTTGTTTCAGCATCGATGCAGCCTCTGCCAGGACCGGGAGAGCAGTCTTCAGCTCCCCGTTTGCACCATCCAGCAAGCGTTGAGTCGTATATGGGTATTCCTGCATATGGTGCTGCAGCAATTTCAGTGCATCAGCCTGTGCCGCTTCGTCGGGTAAGCCGAGCAAGGCGAGCACCCATCCCAACGATACGGGAGGGGTCGCCCCCAAGGCACATAGTCTGAAACCGGCCAGCACAGCATTGGATGGATTCAGCGTTGATAGGTCGAAGCGGATTGCAACGTCTGCGGAGAGGTAGTTGACGCTGAGTTCGTGCACCAGTCGCTTGGCTGCCGCGATATCGGTGTTCGTGGTCAGCCACCTGCCCAAAGCCCAAACGGACAAGCTTGGCGACTGAATGATGGCAGACATACAGTCGCCCAGTTCATGCGCCTGTTGCTCGGCGTCCAGAGCGGCAACCTCATCCAGCAAGCCCGTGATGTCCGCAGCGTCTGCGCCTGCTCGGGTCAATCGACTGTAGAGACGACGGGGTTGGGTAGGCATTGATGTGGCTTCTTCGGATAGGTCTCTTCGTTTTTTTTGCATGTTTGCTGCACAGTAAATTTGACCGTGTTCTGAACAGCTAGAACGGTGCATCGTCGGCGAAGTCTGCAGTCGTTTGGGAGGAAGTCGTTGACTTGGCCCTGGCCTCGAGAGATTTGATGAAGCGCACCGAGCTGGCCACATGGTTGAAGATGAGCAGGCTTTCCTCATAGTTGAGGATCGGGTTGTCGTGCGCCAGGCTCTTGTTGTTGCGCACATCGTTGAAGGCTTCCAGCACGGAGATGCTGGACTTCAGGATGCGTTCCGTCATCAGCGATTCGAGCAGCCCGGCGTCGCGCAAGCGCTTCACGTACTCGCCGAAGATGCTGTGCAGCGCCTTGTCGCGATTGATCTCGACACCGCGATGCGCGCACACGGTGCGCAGGTACTTGATGACGAAGGTGTGCAGGCGATCCAGGGCGGCTTCAGGTTGGTTTTTTTCAATCGCTTCGCGCACATGTTGCGCCACGGTCTCGAAATCGCGCTCGTCGGCGGTGGCCGTGAGGGCATCCAGTTCGGCCACCGGCGTGTCCCGCAGCATGCGTTCACCGAGGTTCCAGCAGTCCATGGTCAAGTCCGTCAATCCGGGCTCGTCGGGCAGGCAGTCTTCAGCCTGCCCATACAGGATCAGCGCCTGGATGACTTTGCCGACCAGGTGATTGCCTTCGACCGTCCAGAATCCGCGCAGCCGGTTGGCCTTGGAGGTTCCGCGTTCGCGGTAGACCGCAGCATCGATATCGCGGCGAGTGTGCTCTTCAAAGAACTCGCTGAAAGTCCGGTCCGAGAAATTGAGCACATAACCGCTGCCCATGCGGAACAGCCGCTCCAGCTTGCGCCGTTCAATGGAAGAGATGGCGGCCATGGTATGTCCGCTGTACATCGACGGCGTCTAGGATGACCGATCGGCCACGCCTCATGCCGCATTCGCCTTCTCTTGAATCGCGCGACATTGATGGAGGAGGGCGTCGAAGGATTCGACCTCATCCAAGAACAGGCCATCATCGACCATGTGCCGGTAGTCGTCTGCCAACTTCACCAAGGCGTCATCGTCGGGAACCAGGCGCAGGCCGCCCGAAGTGGCGACGTGATAGTCGATCAGCGGTCCCTCCGGACTTTTCTCGGCGAAGAATACGCTCTTGTGATCTGCCACAGCCTTCGCGAGCGCCTTGTCCGCGATCGCCGCGTCGGCGAAGCCAGCGGCGTCCAACCGAGTCACGTCGTGCCAGTGTCGAGCGAATCGTTCTCCACCTCGAAAGGCGCCTTGTGCGCAGAAAACGTGAACTGCCGTGGCCTTCTCCCAGAAGGTTCGCTCGGCACGCATCACTTGTGGCGTCACTTCTGGGAACTCCACCCCTGACAAATGCGTGGCGGCATCGCAGCGAACGAGGCGCGATTCCGACGGCTCGCCGGTGGATCGAGCGCCGAATTCAAGCATGACCGCCGACGGGACATACCCCGTTCCCGAGGTCAGGGCTGCGTAGTCGATAAACACTTTGTCGCCTTCGACCCGAACCGTGGCCGGTAGACCTTGCTCCTCAAGGTCATGATGGAGCCGCGGGCCAACTTCGGCTGCCACCCAGTCGGCCAGGCGGGTGCGGATCTCTTTGCTCCACTTCTTTTCCTGGCTCTTGCTGGCTGGGAGCGGCGTACCCGCATCGCCGATCAGATCAGCAGCGATGGCGCGGATGTCGTAAGTGAGGTCCACGTCTTCGGAGAAGCGCTGAATGACGCCGTAGGCCTTGGACAGGGATGTTCCGCCCTTGAAGACGATATGCGGCGCATAGGGCGCGGCGAAAAGGTGCCGCAGGGACCACACCACCCAGACGTCTTTTTCCAGAAGGTGGGGAGGACGCCCGGACGCGTTGGCGGCCTGGACAAGGGCCTCCAGGCGTTCGCCGGCAGAGAGCTCGAAGAACTCAGCCATGCGGCACCAGCGCACTGACCTCCTGGGCCATCCACGTCGGAAGTCGCGCACGTGCCGACGCCACTTCCTTCAACTCGGCCGGTGGTAGCTTGGCGCGCAGCGCACGCAGCGCTTCGCTGGCCTTCTCAGGCCCCAGCCATGCCAGCGCCCGCACCACATCACCGGCGGCGCGGCCTGGAAAGATCAACTGCCACACCGGCGCATGCCGCAATTCCACGGTCTGAGCCCCGAGCTTCAGGCGGCGGCTGGGGCCTGACGTCAGGTAGACCGCCCGCATCGGTACCTGCGTGGTGAGACCCAGCGCGTTGGCGGCCGATGCACCGTGCGACACGATGGTTTCCCCGCGCTGGCTGGCCAGCCCCTCGACCATCTTGGCTGTCGAGGGCGCACGGGAGCCGAAGCGGCTCTCGACCGGCAGGACATAGATGCCGCGGCCCGCGCGCAGCAGGGCGCCGCGCTGCACGAGGCGGGACAGGACTTGGTCCACGGCCGCCCGGTTCCCCAGATGCAACAGCTCCTTCGCAACCAAGGGTGAGCCCTCCGGCAACCCGGCGGCGTGCTCTAAAACTTGTTTGGCGAGGGTCTGCATGGCGATAACTTTAGGGATGGTAGAAGTATGATGGAATTTCTGACACTTTTCAAGTCAGCTATCGGCCAGCGATGGGAGCATCGGGGTGCGCACTACGCCGCCCCCAGCGACTGATCTCGCAATCCATGGTTGTGCGTCCACGGTGCCGCTTGCGGAGATGCCAAAGGCTTGGTAAGATATTCTTACCGGCCGTAATGGCTTACATGGAGATCCAAATGGATGCTGCTCTGATTCAGGCGACGCTGGTGGAAGTCCTGCAGAACATACAAGCGACGAGTGAACTTGAGTGCCCACCACTTGGTGGTGCGACGAAGCCCATCGAGGAACTGCCGAAGTTCGACAGCAAGATTTGGCCCGTAGCCATTGGCATGTTGGGTGCGAAGCTCGGGATCACCATCGACAATGACGTGAACATCTTCCGGCAGGATGATTCCTGCGTCGCGCTGACGATCGACGAGATCGTGGCAAAGGTCGTCGCGCTCGCAGAAGCGCAAGTCGTGGCTGAACCTAAGCAAGCGAACGGGCAATGACGGACAACCCGGACACCCAGCGTTCGGCGATCGCCGAACGACTGCGAGAGGCCAGAAAGGCCGCAGGCCTGTCTCAGGGCCAGGTGGCCAAGCTGCTGCAGATGCATCGCCCGACGATTTCGGAGATCGAGGCCGGCAATCGCCGTGTTTCAGCAGAAGAACTCGTGAAATTTGCGGAGACCTACGATGTCACCGTTTCGTGGCTGCTTGGCGAAACAGCCGAACAGCTCGAAATGAATGACCCGCGACTTCAGCTTGCCGCGCGCGAATTGAGCAAGCTGAAGCCCGACGACCTGGATCGACTGCTGCGGCTGCTGGCGTCGATGCGCAGTTCGGATGCCGAAGAGGGAGGAGAGAGCAAATGAGTGCTCAGCTCTCGAACACGTCGGCCGCGGGGCGAAAAGCCCTGGTGATGCAAGGCATGCAGGCGTCGATCACGGCGCGCGTGAAGGCGGGCGTGGATCTCAAGAGTCCCACTTGCATCTATGGTCTGTGCGAGGCGCACAACGTCGCGGTGCGCTTCAACGATATCAATATGGAGGGCATGTACGACCGGACGCCGAAGCCGCGCATCCATGTCTCTGTCCTCAGGCCTTTGGCGAGACGAACTTTCACATGCGCGCATGAACTGGGACATCACGTTTTCGGGCACGGCTCGACAATCGACGAGTTGCGGGAAGATCAGGCCAATAGCGCCGACCGCCCTCCGAACGAGATCCTGGCTGACGCTTTCGCGGCCTTCGTCCTGATGCCAACGCTTGGCCTGCGGGAAGCTTTTGCGAAGCGCGGCCTGGACCCGAACCGCGCAACAGCCCTCGATATGTACGCCATTGCCTGCAACTTCGGGGTAGGGCAGGCGACTCTTGTGAATCACCTCGCCTACGGCATCAACATGATCAACCAGGTGCAGCGTGATCGCCTCGGGCGGATCACGCCAAAGATGATCCGCACGGAACTGCTGGGGGAGGTCGTTTCCACGCCGCTCACGGTAGCGGATCAGCACTGGAATTCGCCGACGCTCGACATTGAACAGGATGCACTTCTGCTCCTTCCATCGGGTGTGGTTGTGGACGCCTCAATGCTCGTGCCAGAACGGGAGCTAGCTGCCGGACGACTTTTTCGCGCTGCAAAGTGCGGCATCACGCGAGTAGCAATACCCGGCACCCCGTGGGCAACCTATGTCCGTATCGCCCGGCGCCAGTACGTTGGTCTGGCTCGATTCCGTCATCTTGAGGAGACTGCAGATGAGTAAGCTTCCCCATTCGATCGGCCCGCTCCTCGTCGACGAACCTGATATTTCGCGAGCCTGGGCCAAGGCCGTGCTCCACGTCGTCGATCACGCGGGTCCCGAGATATCGCCCCTGATCTTGAGCGTGACTGGCTTCGATGAACGGGGTGCAATTCCGGAAACGCCGGCCATCCGCGAGGCGCTCGATACGCTGCTTTTGGCCAAACGCATGCGCAGCGTGGACGATGTGGCGTTCACGATCTTTCCGCAGCGCTTGTGGCAGGTGGCCCAGGGCGATCGCACCGCGCTGTTTCGGTACTACAAGGATGCATTTCCTCGCTACCAAGCGATGAATCCGCGGGACAACCGCCGCGGTCTCTATTTCGAGCGAATGACCGGGTTCGGGCGCGGCCCTTGCGATGGCAACCAGCTCGAATGGATCCTTTCCCAGTTCGAAGGACGGGAGGGCGTGCGGAGATCGATGTTTCAGGCGAGCGTATTTGATCCAGCCCGAGACCACGTAGCTGACGCTCAGCTTCAGTTTCCCTGTCTTCAGCACGTCAGCTTCGAACCGACCAAGCAGGGACTCGTCATCAACGCCTTCTACGCAACGCAGCAGTTGTTCGTGAAGGCATATGGCAACTACCTTGGCATTGCCCAACTAGGCGCCTTCATGGCCCATGAAATGAAAACCAAGCTTTTGAGAATGAATGTCGTTGTCGGCGTCGCGAAGTTCGAGCGCATCTCCAAGTCTGATCTGGACCTACAACCGCTGATCGCTGCGGCTCGTGCGAGTTTTCCTCTGAAGCATCAGGAGGCTGACACTGGCGATGTGCTCGCGACAGACGTAGAGATTGCAGCGTGAGGGTTGGAGCCAGCAAGAGCTGTGTGCCTTCGGAGAATGACCCCGTGGCCGCTCCAGCACCGACCGGGGGGGCGTCGCACCTGCTGCCGATCAAGGTCACGCCGGTGTTTGATAGCTACTGGCGGTTCGCAGTGGAGCGGCAGAACGTGTTCTGCCAGAGGCTGAAGGGCGAGCCCGCGCCGTGGACCGGTGATCCGGTGATCTCCGTTCACAAGTTTACGAACGCGTATCGCGCTTCGGATCGCGTCAGCCAGTATCTGATCAGGCATGTGATCTACCGCAATGATCTTCCACAGTCGACGTCCGAAGTGCTCTTCCGTACGTTGCTGTTCAAGTTGTTCAACAAGATCGAGACCTGGAAGTTGCTTGAACACACTTTTGGTGAGATTACCTTCAAGAACTACAAGTTCGAGCACTACGACAAGGTTCTGAGTCAGGCGATGAGGGCAGGGGGGCGAATCTATTCGGCCGCCTACATCATGCCGCCTGGGGGCTCTGCCTTCGGGCATACGGCCAAGCATCAGAACCATTTGCGCCTACTGGAACGCATGATGGCCGACGACCTTGGGGGGCAGTTGGCGCAATTGAAGAAGATGCAGACCGCGTTCGAATTGCTCAGAAGCTACCCAACGATCGGGGACTTTCTGGCATACCAGTTCGTGACGGACATCAACTACAGCGAAGTCACCGACTTCTCGGAAATGGATTTCGTCATACCAGGCCCTGGTGCGCGCGACGGCCTCAGGAAGTGTTTCAGCGACAGTGCGGGCCTCAATGAGGCAGAGCTGATCCGATTGATGGCTGACAACCAAGAGCGCGAGTTTGAGCGGCTCGGCATCAAGTTTCAATCCCTGTGGGGACGCAGGCTGCAGTTGATCGATTGCCAAAACCTCTTTTGCGAGGTTGACAAGTACGCGCGGGTGGCCCATCCGGACGTGGTCGGCATCTCGGGGCGGACACGCATCAAGCAGAAGTTTTCTCCCACCGGACCGTTGGACCTGCCTTGGTATCCACCCAAATGGGGTATCAATTCGAAGATCGAGGCAGACCTTTTGGGCCGTGCCAGCCTTAAACAGGGTGAGAAGTCTGCGAACAGGTCAATTGCTCAGTCAACCTTGGACTTAGGAAGCTCGTAATGAACTTGAACACCTACCAGCAAGAAGCACAGAAGACCGATCGCGTTCCTTCGCGACAGAAAAGTGGCGATGCAGGAACCGATCTCGTGGTTCCCTTGCTCGGGCTGGCAGGTGAGACGGGCGAACTGCTCAGCGAGTACAAGAAGCACCTTCGAGACGGTGATTCCCATCTCCTGTTCAAGGAGCGCGTGTCGGAAGAATTGGGCGATCTGCTCTGGTACATCGCAAACGTCGCCGCGAAATTCGATCTCAAACTGAGCGATGTCGCGCAAGCAAATCTGAAGAAGACCCGGGACCGTTGGGGGCCGCAGGATACAGGGGCGCTCGCTTTCGATGCCGAGTTCGACGAGAACGAGCGGTTGCCTCGACGTTTCGAAGTTGAACTCAGCGAGGTCATCGTCAAGGGGCGAACGAAGATTCGGATGCGCGTCAACGGCAAGAAGATCGGTGACGACTTGACCGACAACGCCGATGACCCGGATGGCTATCGATTTCACGACGTCTTCCATCTGGGCTACGTCGCGGTACTCGGCTGGTCGCCTGTTATTCGGAAACTTCTGAAAAGGAAGCGCAAGAGCGATCCCCAAGTAGACGAGGTGCAGGACGGCGGTAGAGCCCAGGTTCTGGATGAGGGTGTTGCGGCGCTGGTTTTCGACTACGCGGAGGAGCATCGATGGCTCGAAGGTGTCACCGACTTGGACTACAAGTTGCTGCGCACGGTCAAAGGCGTGACATCGCTCCTCGAAGTGCGTGAGCGGTCGCTAGGGAACGTCTGATCAAGTCCACGGATGGCCGATCTGAACGTTGATCACGCATGCTGAAGGATCGCCAACGATGAGCCAGATCAGTTTTTCGGATGCCGAGTACGCTGGCAAGAGGAAGAAGACGCGCCGGGAGATTTTCCTTGCCGAGATGGAACTGGTGGTGCCCTGGAGGGCGCTGCTCAAAGTCATCGAACCGCACTACCCGGTGGCAGGTCGCGGACGCCGGCCCTATCCACTCGAAGCGATGCTTCGTGTGCACTTGATGCAAAACTGGTTCGCGCTGAGCGACCCTGCGATGGAGGAGGCCCTGTACGAGATCGCCTCGCTGCGCACGTTCGCCGGACTCGGTCTGGAGTCGATTCCCGACGAGACGACGATCCTGAACTTCCGCCACCTGCTGGAGGCCAGCGACCTGGCCGAGGACATCTTCAAGCAGGTCAACGCCCACCTGGCCAGGAAGGGGTTGCTTCTGAAGAGAGGCTCCATCGTGGACGCCACGATCATCGCGGCGCCCAGTTCGACCAAGAACGAGAGCGGCGAACGAGACCCTGAGATGCACCAGACGAAGAAGGGTAACCAGTGGCACTTCGGGATGAAGGCGCACATCGGTGTGGACGCGGATTCGGGGCTGGTGCACACGGTGACGACCACGGCCGCCAACGAGGCGGACGTGGAGCAGGTAAGCGATCTGCTGCACGGCAAAGAAAACGCGGTGTGGGCAGACTCGGGCTATCGCGGAGCACAGGGCCGGGTGCAGCAGGATGTGCAATGGCACATTGCGGGGCGCCCCAGCGACATGGCAAAGATGCCAGAGGGCCGGGCCAAGGCCAGAGCGCGCAAGCAGGAATTCCAGAAGGCCAGCATCCGGGCGAAGGTGGAGCACCCGTTCCGCGTGATCAAGCGCCAGTTCGGCCTAGCGAAGGTGCGGTTCAAGGGACTGGCCAAGAACACGGCGCATGTGATCACGCTGTTTGCGCTGTCGAACCTGTGGATGGCCAGAAGGAAACTGATTGCGATGATGGGGCAGGTGCGCCCGCAGGCAGCGTGAATGCGCCACAGAGGCTCTCAAACGCATGGGATGCCCGGTGGACGAGCCTGCGAGCGCAACGGGCCAGACACACACGCTCGTCATCAAGCCAATTTACGACTTGATCAGACGTTCCCTAGGGGAGTGGCAGCGTGCAATCTTGGTCGGATTCGAGGTTTGGCGCCAAGTTCTGAGTGCTGGTGGCGGGAAGATATTGGTTGATCAGGACGCGAAGAGCCTGACCTTTCTTGGTCCACCGAAGAGCGCTCGGCGGAAGCCTGCTCACAAGCCTTAACGGCTTTTCGAATGAACTAGTGACAGGAGGCCCYGGAATGACCGATGAGACGCAGTTTTTGAGTTTTCGGAATGTCGTGGCCCATGGCTTAGATGTTGTCGACACCGCGGATTTTGCTCGCCTCGTGAACAAACAGGCGAGCGACTTCTTGGATCGTTACTTCACGACTGCAGAATTGGCTACCGCGGATGAGGGCGGCGACAGAACAGAACGACTTGCGTCGCGCTTTGCCGTCAAGGAGGCCGTACTGAAAGCACTCGGCACGGGTTGGGGCGATGGCATCGCTTTTACGGATGTCGAGGTTGTTTCTCAGCGGAGCGGCGCACCGGCTGTCGTGCTACACCGCCGATTGGTGAAAATTGCGAGTGAGCGGGGGATCGCCCATTGGTTGGTGAGCGCCAGTCACACAAGCTCGATCGCGATAGCGAGTGTCATCGGTTTGGCTGCGTAGGTACTGCTAGTTGTCTGCAGCATGGCCGCTTTCAGGCTGCGGAAATATTCGAGAAGTGCGTAGAAGTGCTTCTTCGCCAAAAATTTCTAGAGCGGAACAGGCACCCAATGGCAAGAATAAGAAAGATCGAGATCGCCAACTTCCGTGGCATCAAGCAATTAGCCTGGTGTCCATCGCCTGGCATCAACTGTCTGATCGGCACGGGCGACAGCGGAAAATCCACGGTTCTGGATGCGATCGATCTGTGCTTGGGCGCTAGGCGCAATGTCCAGATTTCCGACGCTGACTTTTTCGGCCTGGACATCACCGTTCCAATCAGCATCACGCTGACACTGGGCGCGCTGGATGACAGCATGAGTACGCTGGAGAGCTTCGGTGCCTTTCTGCGCGGCTATCGCGCCGTCACGGGCGTCGTCGAAGACGAGCCGTCCGCCGGTGCAGAAGTGGTTCTCTGCCTTAATTTGACCGTCGCCAGCGACCTCGAGCCATCCTGGACTCTCATTTCCGACCGTGCCTCCCAGCAAGGGCTGGTGAAGACACTCGCGTGGAAGGACCGTCTGGCCTTGGCGCCGACGCGGATCGGTGCGCTCGCTGACTACAACTTGGCCTGGCAACGGGGCTCGGTCCTGAACCGCATCTCGGAGGAACGCGCTGATGCTTCGGCGGCACTCGTGAAGGCTGCACGCGATGCGCGCGGCACCTTTGGCGACCAGGCCGAGCAGCAATTGGGAGAAGCGCTGGGGATCGTCGCCGCGACCGCGCAGGAACTCGGCGTCTACATTGGCGCGAAGGCGAGGGCCCTGCTCGACTCGCATTCCGTGTCGTTCGGCGGCGGGACCATCTCTCTGCACAACGAGGGCGGCATCCCGCTTCGCAGTCTCGGGGTCGGGTCCACGCGCCTGTTGGTCGCTGGTCTGCAGCGCAAGGCGGCCAGCCAAGCGTCGATCGTCCTTTCGGACGAACTGGAGTACGGCCTTGAGCCGCACCGCATTGCTCGGTTTCTCGGCTCTCTCGGGGCGAAGGAAGCGGCCCCGCTGCAAGCGTTCCTCACCACGCATTCGCCAGTGGCGCTGAGGGAGTTGTCGGGCGGCCAGCTTTTCGTGCTGCGCCGCAGTCTCCACGGTCACGAGGCCCGCTTGGTGGGCACCGATAGCGACACGCAGAGCACCATTCGCCTCTATCCCGAGGCCTTTCTGGCTGGCTCCGTGATCGTGTGCGAAGGGGCCAGCGAGATCGGGCTCCTGCGTGGTCTGGATTTGCACCGGGTCGAACATGGCGGCGTGTCTCTGGCAGCACAGGGCATTGCGATGGTCGACTGTGGCGGTGGCGAGCCCGATCGGCCCTATGCCCGCGCGGCCGCATTCCAGTCGTTAGGCTACAGGGTGATGGTGGTACGGGATGACGACAAGAAGCCTACGCCTGCCATCGAGCAGGCATTCCTGCAGGCCGGTGGTGCGGTCGTCGCCTACCGCGCAGGCCGCGCATTGGAGGACGAACTGTTTGGCAGCCTTACCCCGGCGGCTTGTCAAAAGCTAATCAACTACGCATACGAACTGCATGGCGACCTGATCCACGAACACCTGCGCACGGTCTCGAACAACACGCTGACCGTTCAGGCCGTCTGGGACGAAATCCAGAACACGCTGGCGCTGTCAGTGCCAAGCCGAGCCATGCTCGGGCAGGCGGCGCGCATCCGTAAGGCCGGTTGGTTCAAGTCCATCTCCTGGATGGAGGACGTCGCAAGGACCATCGTGGCGCCGGACTTGCCGCTATGCGATCCAGGCTTCAAGGCACTGGTGGACCTGGTATCTGCGTGGGCTGCCCATGGGCCCCGCTGAAATCGACCTGCGCGCGATTGCCCGCGGCACGGTTACGGCACCGGCCGGGTGCGGCAAGACGCAGTTGATTGCCCACGCCCTGGCCGCGCACGGAGGTCGCAAACCCATTCTCGTGCTCACGCACACGAACGCTGGCGTGGCGGCACTTCGTGGCCGGCTGGACCGTGCCGGTGTGCCGCACAGTGCCTATCGATTGAGCACCATCGACGGCTGGGCCATTCGGTTGATTGCGAGCTTTCCGAGTCGCAGCGGTCACGACCCGGACATCCTGCGGCTTGCCACGCCTGCGCGGGACTACCCGGCGATACGCGAATTCGCCTGGAAGCTGTTGCAGGCCGGGCACGTCAGCGAGGTACTGAAAGCGTCCTATGCGCACCTCATTGTTGACGAGTACCAGGACTGTTCGGTGCCTCAGCACTATCTCGTCTACTTTCTCTCGCTGATCCTGCCGACCTGCGTGCTTGGCGATCCAATGCAGGGCATCTTCGGCTTCGGTGGCAACGCCTTGGCCAACTGGGAGCAGCAAGTGTGCGCGCGTTTCCCGGTCGTGGCGGAACTGGCCACGCCGTGGCGGTGGCGCAATGCTGGTGCGGAAGCACTCGGACAATGGCTGCTGGAAGCTCGCCGCCTGTTGGTGGCTGGTCAGTCGGTGGATCTGCGCACTGGACCACCAGCACATGTGACGTGGGTTCAGACCATTCCGCCCAACGACCACCCGCAGCGACTGGCTGCCGCGCGGACACTGCCGCCCACCGCGGACGGGCGCGTGCTGATCATCGCCGACAGCCGTAACCGTTCGAGCCAGCAGAACTTCGCAAGCCAGACGCCAGGGGCCTCGACCGTTGAGGCAGTCGACCTGCAAGACCTCATCGCCTTCGGCAACAGTTTCGATGTTGCGTCTGCGGGGGCCATGGGGCAGTTGCTGGCGCTGGCGCAAAGCGTCATGACCAACGTGGGCGTCGCAGAGCTGACACGGCGTCTGGAGTCGTTGGCCCGAGGAACCGCAAGGAATCCACCGTCCGCAGCGGAGAGCAGTGCCTTGGCGTTCCAGCGCGCCCCGTCTATCGCCGCTGCCGCAACACTGCTGTCGGAGCTGCGCGAAATGCCGAATGTGCGCGTGCATCGGCCTGCCATTCTTTACGGCGTGCTCAAGGCGCTGCGTGCAGCTACGGCAGGAAACGTCCCGCTTGCGGAGGCTGCCAGGCGCGTACGGGAAGAGAACCGGTTGTTGGGCCGCCCGTTGCCCAAGCGTGCAGTCGGCAGCACGCTGCTGCTCAAGGGGCTGGAGGCGGAAGTGGCGGTCGTGCTGAATACGGAGGGCATGAGCGCACAGCATCTATATGTGGCCATGACCCGCGGATCAATGAAGCTGGTTGTGTGTAGCGCCAGCCCCATATTGGGCTAAGTAGGAGGGGAAAATGGCAAGAGAGAACAAGTTCGCAAGCTCGGGCGGTGCAAAAGAGACACCCGCTGGAAAGCTCATGGAGAGCATCGTCGAGGACGTGATCAAGGCGAACGCGATGACCTTTGCACAGTGGCATGCCCTCAGCGCGAACCCCTTGGTTCCGCTTGCCATTCCGGTGTCGCAAGGCGGGCAGTATCGGGTCACGCAAGCTGGCGTGGACGCAGCTCACTTGCTGTCACAGCGAAGCTGGAAATCACGCGAAGCCCTGCGCCAGACAATTGACCGGGAGGCGTTCATGAAGCTCTCGTTCCAGGCCATCGGGGACACGCTTCGCGATTGCCAATCGCGCCTTCCAACAGTGCCGGACGGTCAGAATGAGCAGGACGTGGTGCTCAGTGACGATTTTTACGCTGTGCTCGCCGACGACTACCAGTCTCGCCTGCAGCAACTGGCCGCCAGCGCAAGTCCGGACGTCGACCGGCATATCCCTTGTCATCTGTTTCACTCGGATCAGGCCGTGCCGGCGTTCGCCGTGGGCCCGGTGCGATTCCTCCCGAGAGCGGAATGGCTCGATTCCTTTGTCAAGGACTCGGAGGTTCGCGAGCTCATCCGCCGGGTCGAGGCCCGTGAATTGGACACGGAGGAGTTGATCGCGCAATCAGCTGCCACCGAGGGTGGCCGCCGTGCTTCGCATGCGTTGGACGTTCTGCGTACGCTGCGCCATTACAGCTGGGTAGCGACCATCCGAATGGAAGGACATGAGCATGCGCGGTCTCATTTCAAAGCATCGGTGGTGGTGGGACTAGCGATTGACGCAATCGGACTGAGGTTTCAGGTCGAGGATGCGCGACGATTTACGAAAGCCGGCCGGCAGCATCTTTTTGCAGAGGACCGGTTCGCGACCACGCTGGACGGACGGGTATTGCGTGGGTCGAGCATACAGATGCCTGGCCTTGGCGGACGCCCCGGAGCGCTGGCAGCCAAGATGGCGGGCGAGCAATCCTTCTTGCATGCCGCCGGATGCATCTTGCAGCACTATGTCGATGGACGACGAAGCGGACATGCGCTGCATCTCGTCGAACGCTGGGCCAATGCACTTTACTGGGTCGGTGAAGCTCGTCGCGAGGCCTCCGACTTCATGGCTGTTGTGGACTATGGCTGTGCCGCCGATGGCCTTTCTGGCGCCGGAGGGTACGCCAAGGACATGATCGCTTTCGCCGAGACTGCGCTCAAGCCCGACGGAGAGGCCTTACCTGAGGGCGCGCTTACGGTCGAAGCTGCCGTCCACAAGGTTTACCGCGAAGGTCGCAATAAGCTCGCCCACGGCGAAATGCCGGGACTAATGGAAGACTTGGCAGAGCCGCGCGCAGTCGGTGAAGCACTGCTGTCAGCGCTGTTCGATGTCGTGACAGCGGTGATTGCAGATCTCTTGCAGAACGAGCCAAACCTTCAGAAGCTCGATGAGAAGAGGGCCTATCGTCTGCTTGAAGCAAAACTGGCCGCGCGCAAAGCAAGCGCTTGACTTGAGGTGCTGATCGTGAAAGGTACCAGGGCACGCATTGGCGTCTGCAAAAAATGTTGTACTGCTACCAGGTCCTGGGCACTGCAATTTTCATGGAGAGAGTATGCAAATCCGATTTCAAGGCGAGGACGACCTGGAGCAGGCGCTCCACGAAATTCATCGACGAGCCTGCGAGTATGAGGGGCCCTTAATGCACCAATTCATGGAGTTGGCCAGACTCAGTGCGCCGGTCGAGCCGGATGAGCCCCTTGAAGCAGCCTCCTTGGATGGTGCGCCACGTGATGGTGTCGCTGCAGATGCCATGCGTCGGGAGATCAAAGAGCGATTTGAAGAAGCCTTGTCGTTGCTGATGGTCCTCGCTTTCCCGGTGAATAGCGGAACCGAACAAGCCGTACGCCATGAGCTCAACCAGGTACTGGGGCGCGAGCAGAAAATCGATTCCCTGCTGATACGCGTCGGGAACCGAAAAGTCAGCCTACGACGTAATTTGGGGCGACGCCCGACAAAGCAGCAAGTCGCCCTGCGAAATGCATTGCTCGAATTTCTCCCCCGACAAACCACGGATCAGCTATGAGTATGACATCTGCCGTGGCGACAGGCGCCAAGAAAAAGAAGAAGCAGCCTGCGCCGCCGGATTTAGTCAAAGCAGTAGGTGCGCTCTTCGACATTGCGGCAAAGGCGCCGTCGCCCCTTCAATTGCAAGCAATGACCCGAGACAAACTGTACGAAATGCTGGTTCTTGCTCGACTACTGCGGGCTTTTCGGCGCGCGCATCCCAAAGGGTCAATCGTCCACCAACCGCCGTCTAAGGGAGGTAAGCCGTCCGAGGTGATCGTGGCAAGCAAGCCCGCCCTGGCCGATCGCAAGCGGTTTTCGCACTTTGATCTGCTTGATGCCGCTGGCAATCACCTGGGTGAAGCATGGACCTCAGTCGAATTTGAGTCATTGAGTTGGGATCGCTGCGGCGGAACTCCCGGGAGGGCCCCGCGCAAGGCTCGACACGAACTCGACGTCTGCGTCCTTGAGCCTTGTTCGGGCGAGCGCCCCACACATTCGCAGGTTTACGCAGGCATCAGTTGTAAGGATGTGCGTATGTCATCGAAGGAGAATGTGCGCGAAGCACTGGGGCTGCGGCGCGAGACAGCGCTGCTTCGGCACACAGTCCCAAGCTGTGCCCCGTGGCTGGTGCAACTGGTTCCCGCAGCCCCCAGTTCACCAATCCTACTGGTGAGCTCCGACGTTGGGATCAGGAAATACGCTTCACCAGTTGACGAAATGGGGGTCTACATCCGATTTGTGCGCCGCCCCTGGGAAGCCGAAGTATGAGCCTGATTGATCTAGGCCGTGCACCTTCGACCGTCTGGGAGATCGACGGCATTTGCCTAAGGAGTGGCAGTTAGTCATCCTCCGCAAACTCCGGCTCTCCGATGTTTCTATGTGACTCCATCACAGCATCAACCAACTTGAACGCCATTGCATATGCCTCACCAGCGGCCTTGTAGATCTGCGCCTCACGCTCTTCTTCGCTCATGAGTGGCTCATCGATTTCACCCGAATGGACCAGCCTTGAACGATAGTTATACAGGTCGTTGAAAGCCTTTGCTTGGTCCTTACCGAGTTTCTGACTGACAAATTTTCTGCATGACTTTCCAATGGAGTATTTTTTACACCCACCCACGGCCAGTGCCAAGGACTCTTTTTGGTCCTTACTCAGCGAATATTCTTGGATTTTCTGCACAAGTTCATCGACAACCGCTTGCTCTTCATTGCTTCTGTGTCCTCCCGATCCAGCCAGCATTTCAATCACTGTCATAGAAAGGATTAGCCGAACCATACTTGAGTATTCAAAGTGAATTGAGCTAAGCATGTCGATTGCTGATGAAATCGGGAGTGCCACATAGTAGCTAGAGTAGTAGCTCGCGACCCCCGCGGAAAGCTTTGAATAATCAATGCTCTCGAATTCCTGGGAGGATTCTGGGTCCCACACTATCATGCTCGCTGGGTAGGCCCGGCGAGAAGCGAGTTGCTTAAAAATAATACCTTTAAGAATGTAGCTATGCTCCATCTCTCTCAGTACAACATTGAGAGGGTACTCATCATGCCCACTGTTGGTAGTACAAATGCCGAAATTCTGCTCAAGCGCCGCCAGCTTTATCGCCTGCTCAAGCTTGAGCATCTCGATACCAGCGGCACGGTAGGTCGCGAATCCATCGCCCTCTATGGCTAACTGGTTGGACTGGGAGATCAAAGCCCCCTTGGTCGAGGCAGTGAGGAAGATTTCCTTGTCCTCGAAAATTTTGACCCTCTCTTGATCTAGGTTAATGTTGCTGCCGGAAATCTTGAACGAGATCCGGAAGTTGAAAGTTTCTGCCTCACTCTGCATAACGACTCTAGCCCTGTTGTGGTGCCAACAACGTTCCGTCTCACAACAGTAACAGCTGCGGAACGGATTCTGGAAAATCGCATCGCTCTTCGGCGCTCAAGTACTGGTTTCGACAGAAATTCGGAACACTGGCTAGCACGAATTTCCTGTATCCTTCAATCCGATTGACGATGGCGGCGAAAGAGTTGCTGCCCCGCAGATCGCTCCATCTCCCGCGCCAGCAAAAGATCTGCGGTTCTGACGGTAAAAGCGACGGTAAAGACCCATGTCGATCACAGCCAAGTCCCTTAACCATGCGGGTTTGGGCGGCCTGTTGATGATGGAGTGGGAGTGAAATCGGGTCCCTTCGGGGACTATCGCTAGTTATCGAGAAACTGGGCGCTGTTGCACAACCCGAATTCAGGGCGAGCCTTCCCTTACCAAGTGTAGGCTCGCGCTGCTGCGGCGCGTGGCAATGGCCACACTCAATGTCTTCTGACGCCGCGACAAGGTGCTGTAGTCGGGCACGGCCCAGTCCAAGTGGGCCAACTTGATCAGGCTCTCGGCCAGGCCCGTCGCCTGGCTCAGGCCCAGCCCGAACATGCACTTCAAGGTCAGGCAGAACTGGATCGCAGCATCGCTGAACACAGCGGGCCGGCCCGAGCGACCACTGGCAGGAGCCAGCCATTGAAGGTCGGCATCGAGCCAAACCATCAATGATCCCCTGCGCTTGAGCGCCGCGTTGTACTCACTCCAGTTCGTCGTGCGGTACTTCGCCCGCGGTGGCTTGCTCATCTGCCTAGCCTAACCGCGATCGAAGGCCACTCCCGCAGGGTTATGCAACAACGCCGTTCAGGGGCCTCATCTAGTCACCATCGGCGAAGTTGTCGAACAACAGCCCGCGCAGCCACTGGTTGCCCGGATCGCGATGCGCCTTCGCGTGCCAGAACAGGTTGATCGCGATCTGCGGCAGCGCCACCGGATGTGGGCGCCAGACCAGTCCGAACGGCTCGGCGATGCTCTGCGCGAGCCGTTCGGGCACGGTTGCGATCATCTCGCTCGATCGCAGGATGTGGCCGATGGCAACGAAGTGCGGCACCTTGAGCCGGATGCGCCGCTGGATGCCCTGTGCCGCCATCACGTCGTCTGCCTTGCCGTGGCCGGTGCCGGCAGCCAGCACCTGCACGTGATCGGCCGCGCTGAAGTCCTTGAGCGAAACGCTGCGCTTGTGCGCGAGCGGATGCGCGTTCGAGAACAGGCACACGTACCGCTGCAGGAACAGCCGGCGCTGGAACACGCCCGCTTTCAGCTGCGGCAGCAGGCCGATGGCGATGTCGACGTGGCCGGCCTCCAACTCGTCGCGCAGGTTGGTCGCGGTGTTGTTGCGCAGCGTGCTGATCGTCACGCCCGGCGCCGCCACCGACAGCGCCTCCATCAGCCTCGGCGTGAAGTAGATCTCGCCGATGTCGGTCATGGCGAGCGTGAACCCGCGCGTGCTCGTGGCGGGGTCGAACACCACCTGCTGGTTGAGCGCCGTGTGCAGCGCGCCCATGGCGTAGGCCACCGGCTCGGCCAACTGCAGCGCGAAGGGCGTGGGCTCCATGCCGCGCGCGGTGCGCAGAAACAGTTCGTCGCCCAGCAGCTTGCGCAGCCGCGCCAACGCATTGCTGATGGCCGGCTGCGAAAGCCCGAGTGATTCAGCCACGGCCGACACGCGCTTTTCGGCCAGCATGCGGTCGAACACCAGCAGCAGGTTGAGGTCGATGTCCTTGAGTTGCATGGCGCACCTTTATTCAGCACAGTGATGCAGATGATTCACCAAATTCTATTGGTCAATCGGCAGGGGCCGAGCATCATCGGGCCCGGAGACAAGCCGGATCCACACCGGCGCAAGAGAACCCCACGATGGACCTTCACATTCACCCCCTTGCCCGCACTCTCGAGGTTCGCCCCGGCGCGAACCTGCTCGAAGTGCTGCGGGAACACCATGTGCCGGTGTCGTACAGCTGCATGTCGGGACGCTGCGGCACCTGCCGCTGCAAAGTAGTGTCGGGCCAGCTGCTTGACGGCGGCCAGGACGCGATCCGACCGGACGGGCAGGGCGAGCGCTACGTACTGGCCTGCCAGAGCACGCTGACCGAAAGCTGCGCCATCGAGATTCCGGAGCCCGACGAAGTGGTGGTGCATCCGGCGCGCATCCTGAAGGCGACGGTCACCGGCATCGACGTGCTCACGCACGACATCCGCCGCCTGCGCCTCAAGCCGAACAAGCCGCTGGAGTTTTCCCCGGGGCAGTATGCGCAGCTGCAGTTCGCGCCTGATCTGGCGCGGCCGTATTCCATGGCCGGACTGAGCCGCGACGCCGAGCTTGAATTCCACGTGCGCAGGGTGCCCGGCGGGCGGGTCACGGCGCACATCTTCGAGCAGCTGCGCGTTGGCGATTCGGTGCGCGTGAGCGGGCCGCTGGGTACCGCCTACCTGCGCACCAAACACCGCGGGCCCATGCTCTGCGCGGCGGGCGGCACGGGGCTGGCGCCCATCCTCTCGATCGTGCGCGGTGCCATAGCGACCGGGCTGACACAGCCTGTCCACCTCTACCTGGGCGTGCGCTCCGATGCCGACGTCTACGGCCTGGGCGAGCTGCGCGAACTGCAGGCGCAGCATCCGGGGCTGAATGTGCATGTGGTGGTCGTCACCGGCCCCGCGAAAGAAAACCAGCGTGTGGGTCTCATCACCGATGCCATCCGCGCCGACTGGTCCGGTAACCTCGATGGCTGGCGCGCCTACCTGTGCGGCTCGCCGCCGATGGTCGAGGCCGTGACCCAGCTGGTGCGTGGCCGCGGCCTCGCGACCGAGCAGATCCACGCCGATGCCTTCTACCTGCAAGGCATCTGAAGCAAGAAACCACGAGAAAAAAGGAGACCCGCGATGACCACGCAAACCGTGTTCCCCATCGAATTGAAATGGGAAAGCGAAAAGAGCAGTCGCATTCCCTTCATGGCCTATACCGACGAGGCGCTGCACAAGAAGGAGCTGCAGCGCTTCTTCTACGAAAAGCACTGGTGCTACGTCGGTCTGGAAGCCGAGATTCCGAACCCCGGCGATTTCAAGCGCACTGCCATCGGCGAGCGTTCGGTCGTCATGTCGCGCGACGAAGAGGGCGTGATCCACGTCTTCGAGAACGTCTGCGCGCATCGCGGCATGCAGTTCTGCCGCGAGCGCCATGGCAACCGCAAGGAGTTCGTCTGCCCCTACCACCAGTGGAACTACACGCTCAAGGGCGATCTGCAGGGCGTGCCATTCCGCCGCGGCGTGAAGCAGGACGGCAAGGTCAACGGCGGCATGCCGGCCGACTTCAAGACCGAGGAGCACGGCCTGACCAAGCTCAAGGTGGCCTCGCGCGGCGGCGTGGTGTTCGCGTCATTCGACCACGGCATCGAGTCGCTCGAGGACTTTCTCGGGCCCGACATCCTGCATTACTTCGACCGCCTGTTCGACGGCCGCAAGCTCACCATCCTCGGCTACAGCCGCCAGCGCATTCCAGGCAACTGGAAGCTGATGCAGGAGAACATCAAGGACCCGTACCACCCGGGCCTGCTGCACACCTGGTTCGTGACCTTCGGGCTCTGGCGCGCCGACAACAGGTCGGAACTGAAGATGGACGCGCACGGCCGCCACGCCGCGATGATCTCCACGCGCGGCACCGGCGGCAAGGCGGCCCAGGTCACGCAGGTGTCGAGCTTCAAGGAGAGCATGCAGCTGAAGGACCCGCGCTTTCTCGACATCGTGCCCGAGCCCTGGTGGGGCGGGCCGACCGCGGTGATGATGACGCTGTTCCCCAGCCTGATCCTCCAGCAGCAGGTCAACAGCGTCTCGACCCGGCACATCCAGCCCGTGGGACACGAGGCCTTCGATTTCGTCTGGACGCATTTCGGCTTCGAGGACGACACAGAGGAGATGACGCAACGGCGACTGCGCCAGGCCAACCTGTTCGGCCCCGCGGGTTTCGTCTCGGCCGATGACGGCGAAGTCATCGAGTTCTCGCAGGAAGGCTTCGAGCAGAAGCCCTTCCATCGCACGCTGGCCGAACTCGGCGGGCGCGAGGTGGAGAACACCGACCACATGGTGACGGAGACACTGATTCGCGGCATGTACCGCTACTGGCGCGAGGTGATGGAAGCATGAAGAACCTCGACGCCAACGCCTACCTGGAGCTCTCGCGCCTCTATGCGGCCTATGCCCATGCGGTCGATTCCGGTCACTGGGACCTGTGGCCCGCGTTCTTCACGGAGCAATGCAGCTACCGCCTTCAGCCGCGTGAAAACCACGAGCGCAATTTGCCCCTGGCCACGCTCTCGTTCGAGAGCCGGGGCATGCTGGAAGACCGGGTCTACGGCATCAAGGAGACGCTGTTCCACGATCCGTACTACCAGCGCCACGTCGTTGGCCTGCCACTGGTGCACAAGGTCGACGAAGACGGCACGATCCAGAGCGAGGCCAACTACGCGGTGTTCCGCACCAAGCTCGACGGGCCTTCGACGGTGTTCAACGTCGGCCGCTACATCGACACCGTGGTGCCCACACCTGAAGGCCTGAAGTTCGCGTCGCGCCTGTGCGTGTTCGACAGCGAAATGATCCCGAACTCCATCATCTATCCCATCTGAAAGCGACCATGAGCACCATGACCTGGGTCGACGCCGCGGCCGTCGACGACATTCCCTCCGACGACGTGGTGGGCATCGAGGTGCAGGGGCGCGACATCGCCCTCTACGGCACCGAGGACGGCATCCACGCCACGGACAACATCTGCACGCACGGCCATGCGCGGCTGTGCGATGGTTTTCTCGAGGGCCACGAAATCGAATGCCCGCTGCACCAGGGGCGCTTCGACGTGCGCACGGGCAAGGCGATGTGCGCGCCGCTCACCGAAGACCTGCGCAGCTACCTGGTGAAGATCGAGGGCGGGCGGGTGTTTCTCGCGTTCGAGGGCTGATCTGTTCTGCCGCTGATCTGCAGTCTCTGTATCTGTTGCGCGGTGAGAGGGCTGGCGACAATGAACCTCCCTTTCACGGAAGCGCCATGACAGCAGAAAAGACCCGGGACCAGATCGCCGACCAGATTGCCGCGGAGCTGGGCCACAGCTTCGACGGCGAGATCATTGCCGGCGGCCACTACGTGCCGCTCGTGCGCGGCGGCCGCACGGTCTACCTCAGCGGCCAGGTGCCGCGCGTGGGCACCACGGTGGTGGTCACCGGCCGCGTCGGCGACACAGTGTCGCTCGACAAGGCCCGCGAAGGCGCGCAGATCTGCACGCTGCGCAGCCTGGCGCTGCTGCGCAGGGCCTTCGGTTCGCTCGATGCCATCGAGAAGGTCTTGCGCGTGGGCGTGTTCGTGCAATGCACGGCCGACTTCACCCAGCAGAGCGAAGTGGCCGATGCCGCTTCCGACCTCTTGCACCGTGTGTTCGGCGAGGCCGGCGTGCACGTGCGCACGGCGGTCGGCGTGTATGCACTGCCGAAAAATGCGACGGTCGAAGTCGAGATGACGGTCGCTGCCAAGCAGTACATCGGCTAGCGCGACGGCAGGCCGATGAGGTCGCGTGCCAGTTGGGCGATGGTCAGCGGCGCGCAGCCTTCTGCGTTGTTGCTCACGGTGACGAAAGCGTTCTGGCCCGCGCGCGTGGTTCCCGCGATCACCTTGGCCAGCGCCGCGCGCGTCTCGGGATCGGGATCGACGATCTTGTCGAAGGGGCCGTAGAGCTTTTCTGCGTCCTCGTAGCCGAAGCGGCCATGGCGGCGGTGCAGGTTCCAGCGGCACACCAGCGGACCGGGCCACAGCGCACGCAGCATCGGTAACTGCTCCTCGATGGGGGGCATCTTGGCGTGCAGGCCCATGCAGAAGGTGGCACGCACGCTGCGCAGCATCTCGGCGAAGGCGGGGTTCAGCAGCTGCGGGTCGCGCACTTCGACGGCGATCACCGCATCGGGCGCGACCGATGCGAGGTCGGGCAGCGAGTCGAGCATCTCGGCGATGCGCGCCAGCAGCGCGGGCTGGTCGGCCAGCAGGTGGCCGGGAATCGGGCTCAGCTGGAACACCAGCGCGCCGATGCGATGGCCCAGCCCTTCGAGCGCGGGCAGCACGAACTCCTGCCGCGCGATCTCGGCGCTGAGGAACACGGGGTTGGCCTGCATGCCGCGGCCGCTTTCGTCGCGCACGGTGGCGTCGGTCACGAGGCTCGGCGCCTTCACCACGAAGCGGAAGTCGTCCGGCACCATTGCCGCGTAGCGTGCGTACTGGCTGGCGGTGAGGGCGCGGTAGAAATTGCGGTCCAGGCTCACGGTGCGAAACAGCGGGTGCTTCGCCAGCGCGGAGAGGCCGTTCTTCGACAGCACGGTCTCGGCATATTCGCCATCCCAAACCAGGTTGGCCCAGCCCGGATAGCTCCACGACGAGGTGCCGAGCCGCAGCTTGGGCGGCAGCGCAGCGGCCAGCTCGACCAGTGCCGGATCGGTGGGGGCGGGTTCGACCGTGCCGGTGCGCGATTTCTTCTTCGCGGGCGGTTCGGCTTCCGCCTTGGCGGGCGCCGGCGCGGCCGCTGACGCCTCTTCAGGGCGCGGAAGATCGGGAAAAAGAGAGTCCTGTACGTCAGCCATGTCTGGGCCCGCATTCTCGGCCAACCCCGGACAGGCTCGCCGCGCCGGGCACAATCCGCGCCATGAAACAGTGGTTGCGCACGCAGGGTGGTTGGTGGCTGGCATGGCTGGTGCTCACCGCCGCTGGCGCGGTGTGGCTCGCGCGCGCCGAACTGGCGCAGGTGCACCAGGACTTCGAGACCGATGTGCGCATCGCGCACCGGCTCATGAGCCAGCAGATGGTGCAGTACGACGCCGTGCTGGCCACGCTCGCGCTGCTGGAGCCCAGCACCGGCGCGGACCATCCGGAGCAGCGCCTGCCTTCGGTGTATTCGTCCATCCTGCGCGTGCAGCGGAGCGACCGCGACGAGCCCTGGGCAGACGGCGTGCAGGCCGGCGCACTGGCCGCGGCCGAGGCGCGTTCGCGTAGCCTGCAGCGCCCCGAACTGGCCGCGCTCGACCTGGCTCATGGCCGCTATGTGCTCGTCATCGGCGCCACGCCGTTCAGCTACGCACTCGACGTCGACCTGGCCGGCTCCGTGCCGTGGCGCGACTGGCCGATGAACCCGCAGCGCAGCCCCGTGAGGGTGAGCCTGCAGCGCGACGGGCAGCAACTCGTGCTGCAACCCGGTGCACCGGCCACGAACGGATGGCGCTTCGGGCTGACCAAGGCGCTGGCCTCGCCGAGCCAGCCCTTCGACCTCGTGGCCGAGCGGCAGGTGGGATGGGGCGAGTTGCCGTGGCGCGGCATCGCTGGCTGGGCTGTGGCCGCGGCTGCGCTTCTGGTAGGCCTGTGGACCGCGCAGCGCCAGCGCGTGGCGCGGCGGCGGGCCGAAGAGCTGCTGCGGCTCGGGCAGGTCGCGCGGCTCAATGCGCTGGGCGAACTGTCTGCCGGGCTGGCGCACGAACTCAACCAGCCCCTCACGGCGGTGCTGGCCAACGTGCAGGCCGCGCGCCGTTTGCTCGGCGACGAGCCACCGGACCTGGCCACGGCGCGCGACGCGATGGGGCAGGCCGTCGAGCAGGCGCGCCGCGCGGCCAGCGTGGTGGGACGCCTGCGCCGCGTCATCGAGCGTCCAGAGGCCGCGGGCGACGCGAAGCCGCTGGTGCTGCAGGAGGTGGTGCGCAGCGCCATGCACCTGCTGGCGCCGGAGTTCGCGAAGCACACGATCAACGCGCAGTTCGACGCCACCGCGCAGGCGCCGGTGCGCGTGCAGGCCGAGGCCGTGGCCCTCGAGCAGATCGTGCACAACCTACTGATGAACGCGCTTCAGGCGCTCGATCTCGTGCCGGCGGCCGAGCGGCGCCTCGTCGTCTCGGTCGGCCGCAATGGGCAGGAGGGCGTGCTGACCGTGACCGACAACGGACGCGGCATCGCCCCCGAGGCCCTGCCGCGCCTCTTCGAGCCCTTTTTCAGCACGCGCGAAGGCGGACTGGGCCTCGGCCTGAGCCTCAGCGAAACCCTGGCCAGCGGCATGGGCGGCAGCCTGAGCGCGGCCAACGCCTCGCCGCGCGGCGCGCGCTTCACTCTTTTGCTGCCGCTGGTCGCACCGTCTCCATGAACACGCCGAGCATCCATCCACCGCAATCTCCGCTGGTCCACCTGATCGACGACGACCAGGCGGTGCGCGACAGCCTGTCGCTGCTGATCGGTACGGTCGGCCTGCGCGTTCAGGCCTGGGCCGACCCGCAGGCCTTTATCGACGGGTTCGACCGCGCGAGTGTCGGCGCCATCGTGCTCGACGTGCGCATGCCCGGTATCAGTGGCCTGACGGTGCTCGACCGTCTGGTGGCGCAGGGCGTCGACCAGCCCGTGATCATGCTGACCGGCCACGGCACGGTCGAGATGTGCCGCCGCGCCTTCAAGGCCGGCGCGGCCGAGTTTCTCGAAAAGCCGGTGGACGACGAGCAATTGCTCGAAGCGCTGCAGCAGGCCGTGCGGCAGCACGTGCGCTCGCGCGAACGCTCGCAGGCGGACAACGCCGCGCGCGAGCGGGTGGCTCAGCTGTCGGAGCGCGAGCGCGAGGTGCTCGCCTTCATCGTGCAGGGGCTGACCAACAAGGAGATCGCGCGCACGCTCGCGCTGTCGCCGCGCACGGTCGAGACGCACCGCGCCAACCTGTTCGCCAAGCTCGGCTGCGATTCGCTCGCGCAATTGATCCGGCGCTACGCCGTGCTGGTGGACAGCGCTCCGTAGAACTACGGAGCACCGCGCGTAGCCGTACGAATGGCCGTTGCGCGCCGGGTTTTCTACAGTGGCGCAGCCGTCGGCAACAGCCGGCGCAACCACCCGCATCCACTGGAGAAAACGAACAATGCATTCCATCCTTCGCCTCGGCGGCCTCGCCGTCCTGCTTGCCGCTTCCGCGGTCCAGGCCCAGACGCCCGCACCCGCGGCTTCGGCCGTGCGCACCGAAAAGAACATCTCGCTCGCGCTGGCCAACCAGATCGCGGCCGAAGCCGTGGCCGCCTGCGCGGCCAACGGCTACAACGTGGCGGCCACCGTGGTCGACCGCGCCGGCACCGTGCGTGCCGTGCAGCGCGCCGACAACGCCGGCCCGCACACGCTGGCTTCGAGCGAGCGCAAGGCCTGGACCTCGGCCTCGGCCAAGAGCCCGACGCAGGCCATGATGGAAGGCGCGCAGAAGAACGCAGGTGCGGCCAATCTGGTCTACCTGCCGGGCTTCCTGCTGCTGGGCGGCGGCGTGCCGGTCAAGTCGGGCAATGAAGTGATCGGCGCGGTCGGTGTGGGCGGCGCACCCGGCGGCCACCTCGACGACCAGTGCGCCAACGCGGCGCTGGAAAAGGTCAAGGGCCTGCTCTGATGAAGGCGCGCGGCATCTGGCCGGGTGTGCTGGCGATCGCGCTCGGGTTGGGCGTGCCGATCAGCGCGCTCGCCCAGGTGCCGCCGCTGGCAGCGGAGGTGCTGGCCTACGAGGGACTGCACCAGGCTGCATGGCATGGCGACCTGCAGAAGCTGAAGGCGCTGGCCGCCGCGGGCGCCAACCTCGATGCGCGCGACACGCGCGGCCGCACGCCGCTGCATGTTGCCACGCATGCGCGGCAGCGCGAGGCGATCAAGCTGCTGGCCAAGGCCGGCGCCAACCTCGACCTGCTAGACGACGACCGCTACGACGCCGTCACCATCGCGTCGGTGGCCGATGACACGCCGACGCTTTCCCTGCTGCTGTCGCTCGGCGCCAAGGCCGGGCAGACCACGAGCCGCTACGACGGCACCGCGCTGATCGCGGCCGCGCACCTCGGGCACGACGAGGTGGTGCGGCGGCTGATCGCCGCGGGTGCGCCGCTCGACCACGTCAACAACCTGCACTGGACGGCCGTGATCGAATCCATCGTGCTCGGCGACGGCGGCCCGCGCCATCAGCGCACGCTGGCCGCGCTGATCGATGCCGGCGCCAGCCTCAAGCTGACCGACCGCCAGGGCAACACGCCGCTGCAGCTGGCCAAGGCGCGCGGCTACACCGCGATGGTGAAACTGCTGGAGGCGCCGCGTACAAGATAGGGGCGGCTCGGGGACAATCGGGCCTCGCCACGAGGAAAAACGCCCATGTACATGCCCCCGCAGTTCAATGCCAAGGACCCGGCCATCGCGCTGGAGCTGATGCGCTCGCACCCGTTCGCGAGCCTGATCTCGAACGACGACGACGGGTTGCCGTACGTCACGCACCTGCCGCTCGTGGCCGAGCCGCGCGGAGGCGACGAACTGGTGCTGCTGGGGCATTGCGCCAAGCCCAATCCGCACTGGCGCTACCTGCAGGCGCGCCCCAAGGCGGTCGTCACCTTCCTCGGTCCGCATTCGTACCTGTCACCTTCGGTGTACCCTGACCTGGCCCGCGTGCCGACCTGGAACTACCTGGCCGTGCACTGCACCGTCGAGGCCCGGCTGATCGAGGAGTCCGCGGACAAGGACGCGCTGCTCAAGAAACTCATCGGCGACCACGAGCCCGCCTATGCGCAGCAGTGGCGCGACCTGGGCGAGGAATTCCAGCTCAAGATGCTGGCCGGCATCACGGGCTTCGAGTTGCGCGTGACGGCGCTGCAATGCAAGGTCAAGCTCAACCAGCACCGCCGCGAGTCGCATGCCGCGATGCACGCGGTCTACAGCGCGGGCACGCCGGACGAGCAGGCGCTTGCCGTGTGGATGGGCCGGCTCGGCATGACGGCCGATGCGCCCGTGGCGCAGGAACGCTGAGATGCGCGGACTCGGACTCATCGGCCTCGTGCTGGCACTCGTGATCGCCGGGCTGGTTGCGAAGAAGCAGATGACGAGCATGGCTTCTTCTTCGCGGCCGGCCGTGCCCGGCGTTGCTGCACCAGCAGGCGAAGCGCCTGTGAATGCGCAACAGGTGCAGCGACAGGTCAAGGAAGCGCTCGACGCGGCGACCAAGGCGCGCCAGATGCCGGATGACAACTGAGGCCATTCCCGCGCCGATGCCGGGCGATGCGCACTGGATGGCGCTCGCGCTCGCCGAGGCGCAGCTTGCCGCCGAGGCTGGCGAAGTGCCCGTCGGCGCTGTGCTGGTCAAGGACGGCCAGCTGATCGCGACAGGCCGCAACACGCCGGTCGCACAGCACGATCCGAGCGCGCATGCCGAGATCAACGCGTTGCGCGCCGGTGCCGCAGCGCTCGGCAACTACCGGCTCGATGGCTGCGAGCTGTTCGTCACGCTGGAACCGTGCGCGATGTGCTCGGGGGCGATGCTGCATTCGCGGCTGGCGCGCGTCGTGTACGGCGCGACCGATCCCAAGACCGGTGCAGCCGGTTCGGTGCTCGATCTCTTCGCCGAACCTCGGCTGAACCATCGCACGCTGGTGCAGGGCGGGGTGCTGGCGCAGGAGTGCGCCGCGGTGCTGCAGGCCTTCTTCCAGCAGCGCCGGAGCGCCGCGCGCGCGCAGGCCGAACCCTTGCGCGACGACGCGCTGCGCACGCCGCAGGAACGCTTCGACGCGCTGGCCGGCTACGCCTTCGCGCCGCACTACGTGCAGGACCTGCCGAGCCAGCAGGGCTGGCGCATGCACTACGTCGATGAAGGCGGTGAAGGCGGTGAAGGCGAAGCAGCCTGCTGCCTGTGCCTGCACGGCCCGGGCGAATGGGGCTACTTCTTCCGGCAGCTCGTGGGCCTGCCCGGGCTGCGCACGCTCGTGCCCGACCTGATCGGTTTCGGCAAGAGCGACAAGCCCAAGCGCGAAGCGCCGCATCGCCTTGAATGGCACCGCGACGTGCTGCTCGAATGGCTGGATCGCATGCAGCCCGGCGCGATGGTGCTTGCGCATAGCGCGGCCGCGACCGACCTGGCCGCGCTGCTGCAGGCCGCGGCGCCCGGCCGTTTCGCGGCGATGCTGCTCGTGCCCGACGGCGGCGAGCAAATCGGGGGCGCATGGCGCGCACCTTTCCCCGATCGGGGCTACGAAGCCGCGCTGCGCGCGCTCGGCCCCATCGCCACGTCCTCGGGACCTGCGCCGGCGCAAGCTCGAACGTTCGTGCTGCAGGCGCGAAACGCAATGGGATACTCGAACACGTGAGCAAACACATCTATATCTATTCCCCCGCCAGCGCGGTCCGCGACAAGGCCGCGTTCCGGCGCGGCGTCAAGCGGCTCCAGGCGCTGGGCCATGAAGTCGAAATCGACGAGGCGGCACTCTCGGCGTACCAACGCTTCGCGGGCGACGACGCCACGCGGCTCGCCGCGATTTCGCGCGCCGCAGCAAGCGGTGCCGACGTCGCGCTCATCGCGCGCGGCGGCTACGGCCTCACGCGCATCCTGGATGCCATTCCCTACAAGGCCGTGGCCAAGGCGATCGGCAAGGGCACCGAGTTCGTCGGCTGCAGCGACTTCACCGCGCTGCAGAGCGCGCTGCTGGTCAAGACCGGCGCCGTGAGCTGGTCGGGCCCTGCGCTCGGCGAAGACTTCGGCGCCGAGGCCGGTCCTGACGACATCATGGAAGCCTGCTTCGACGACCTCGTGAGCGGGCAGGGCGAAGGCACCGGCTGGCGCATGCCGGCGCGCGATGCCGACCTGAAGTTCAAGCCGGTGCAGGACGCGGTGCTGTGGGGTGGCAACCTCTGCGTGCTGGCCAGCCTGCTTGGCACGCCATACTTTCCCGCGGTCGACAAGGGAGTGCTCTTCATCGAGGACACCAACGAGCATCCGTACCGCATCGAACGCATGCTCGACCAGTTGAAGATGGCCGGCGTGCTGGCGCGCCAGCGTGCCATCGTGTTCGGGCAGTTCACGGGTATCCGCAAGGTGCTGGGCTACGACCGCGGCTTTGGCCTGGACACGGTGATCGACCGGCTGCGCGCTTCGCTCAAGGTGCCGGTGCTGGCGGGCCTGCCGTTCGGCCACGTGCCCACGAAGGTGCTGCTGCCGGTGGGCGCGAAGGTGTCGATGGCGGCGCAAGGGCGCGACGTCTTCCTCGTCTGGGGCCACTTGCACGCGTCGGCGCACGGGCACCACCACGAACATGATCATCAACACGCCCATTGACCACGGGCAGGGAGAAGAAATCGAAAAAAGAAAAACGGCCCCGAAGGGCCGCCGCAGCTTCAGCTGTTGTTGCTGGTAAAGCGCTGGTGCGCACGAGGCCCCATCGAGCCCGGCAATCCGCCCTTGAACATGCTGTTGATGGCTTTCATCTGGCGGCGGGCGGCGGTTTCGCCATCGATGGCGCTCAGCGCCATCATCACGTCCTGTCGCAGGTACCAGAGTGCCTCGACGTCGGCCGCGAAGCGCACGCGTTGGCTGACGCGCTGCACCGAGTGGCCGCCATGGCCCTGGAGCACCGACAGCATCGCAGTGCGAATGCGCCCCAGCTGGCTCTCCGTCGCCTGGCGGGATCCGGAGCCGGGTACGTTCAGCAGGCGAAGGAGGCGGAGAAGCATGGACGGGATGCGTGTGGGAAGCCAGGACGGCCGCTACCTTAAGCCTCAGTCAGGAGTTCCACAAGATCTGAAACGATGTTTCTTGTTTGTAAACAACACCCTTGGCTTAGTGTTTTTCGCCGTCGTTGTGTTTTGTTTTCAAAAGTACTACAAGCGGCCAAAAGACCCTTGGTATGTCTGCTCCGTGCCCAACGGGGTATACCCAGCGGTCAACACGAAGAGAGCGCACGCCGTTTCTTTTTGTGCGCGATGGATATAGCCAGGAGAGCTGTTTGCGGAGGAAGGTAGAGAGCCTGAACGTTCACAACCTGCGATAGAAAAATCGAGAATCACAACAATATGGGTGTCAATTCCACAGTCGTATTCGCGGACTTGACGGGGAGTACGAGAGTCTTCGAGGCCATGGGGAATGCGCGGGCCACGGAAACGGTGACGCGGCTGACGCAATGGATCGGCGGCGTGTGCCAGGCGCATGGCGGCCGGGTGGTGAAGTCGCTCGGAGACGGCGTGTTCGCCATCTTCTCCAGTGGTGCAGCCGCCACGCACGCCGTTGTCGAGCTGCAGCGCTATCACCAGAAGCGGCTGCTCGCGTGGCCTGTGCCGTTGCGCATGGCGCTGCAGATCGGCGTGGCCAGCGGCGAGGTGGTCGAGGTCGAGGGCGACTGCTACGGCGACGCCGTCAACCTGGCCTCGCGCCTGAGCGACCTGGCCGGTCCCGGCCAGATCTGGGTGACTGACGCGGTCATCTCGCAATTGCGCGAAGGCACGGTGCAGCACCGCGACCTGGGCCTCATCAACATCCGCGGCCGCAGCGAGATGTCCGTGGTGCACCGTATCGATTGGCAGGAGGAGGTGACGAGCTTCCTCACCGTGCCTGCGGCGCTCGCTCCGCTGCGGATGCCGGACTCCACGTTCGGCCAGATCGAACTGGCCTGGCTCGACGTTCGTTCGATGTTCCGTACCGAAGAACTCCCGATCCATCTCGGGCGCGTCAATGACGCCCAGTTCGTGGTCAACGATCCCCGCGTTTCGCGGCTGCATGCGCGCATCGAGTTGCGACAGGGCAGCTGTGTGCTGATCGACGTCAGCACCTATGGCACCTGGGTGCGCTTCCATGGCAATGGCGGACCGAGCACCGAGATCGCCCTGCGGCGCGAGGAATGCGTGCTGCACGGGCGCGGAGAGATCGGGCTGGGCGCGCCGCTCAGCGATGTCAGCGCGCCGACCATCGCCTTCAACACCAACAGCGGCGATGTGATGCTGTCGCGCCGGGAGATTGCGCGTTGACGCTGCGCGGCCGCTGCCTCAGGGCTTGATGAAGCATGGCATGCACACTGGCATGCCAATTTTGTTTTGGGAAGTGACCAAAAAGTCACGCAAGTACACATTTGTGCGGCGAAGGCGCTGGTTTTTGGATGCCCGCCAGCAGTTTTTCGCAGGGCATGCTGCTTGCCTTGTATCGCTCGACCGGCGCTGAAACGCCGTAGGAGCGAGGAACATGGTGGAACAGTTCGAGGCCGGCTGCGCGAGCCGGGTCGTGGCATGAACGCAATGAGCAGCATGGGTGCCATCGGTGGCCTCAACGGCATGGAAGGCGGAGCCAGTGTGAATTTCAGCGCGGAACATCCCGCGAAGGAGCGCACTGCGGCGAGCAGCAAGGGGATGACGCATGTGCGTCCCTTCACCCGCGTCGAGGCCGCCATTGCGGCGGTGGAGTCGCTGGACCGCGAACTGAAGAAATTCGAACTCGCTGTGGCCGACAGCCTGCAGGACTACCTGGGCGTGCAGATGGCGCAGATCACCGACTGCGCGCTGGCACGCGGCTGGGAGCCGGTCAGCTTCATGCAGAAGGACGGATTCCGCGTTTATCGCTACGAGGCCATGCCCGCCTACAAGGGGCGCCGCAAGAAGCGTTGAGGCGCCGCCGCAGAGCCGGACGTCAGCCGCTGGCCGTCGTGTCGAAGACGGCCAGGGCGCCAAGCACGCCGCGCGTCTTGAGCACGGCCAGGTGGCGCGCCACTGCCGCGACGAAGCGCGGTTCACCGCCGAGCTCGCCGAAGACTGGCGCGAACCCCGCGAAGAAGGCAACGCGCTCCTGCACCGACGGTGCCGCGTCAGCTTGCACGAGCCGGTGGGCCAGTGCTTCGGCGAGAGGGTCTTGTATGTCGTGCGTGGCACCGGTCTCGTCCACGCCGCGCAGGTAGTGAATCCATGCGGCGATGGCGAGCGCGAGCCGGTCGATGGGCTGTCCGGCAGCGAGCCGGTCGCGCACGGTGCCGAGCAGGCGCTGCGGCAGCTTCTGCGAGCCGTCCATTGCGATCTGCTTCGTCTGGTGCTGCAGCGCGGGATTCGAGAAGCGCTGCAGCAGCCGCGCGCGATAGCTGTCCAGGTCGAGGCCCTGCATGGCCGGCAGCGTGGGGGCGATCTCTTCGCGCATCAACGCATCGATGAAGTTGCGCAAGGCCGGCTCCGCCATCGCGCGGTCCACCGTGCGAAAGCCCGCCATCGTACCCAGGTAGGCGAGCGCCGAATGGCTGCCGTTGACCATGCGCAGCTTCAGCCGCTCGAAGGGTTCCGCATGCTCGACGAAGCGCGCGCCTCCCGCGGCCCAGCCGGGGCGCCCGTTGGCGAAGCGGTCTTCCACCACCCATTCGAGAAAGGGCTCGCCGATCACCGGCCATGCATCTTCGGCGCCGAGGCGCGCGGAGATGCGTTCGCGATCGGCGTCGGTGGTGCGCGGCACGATGCGATCGACCATCGAATTGGGGAAGGTGCAGTGCGCGCCGATCCAGCCGTGCAATGCGCCGTCGACCTGCTGCGCAAAGGCCAGCACGATGCCGCGCAGCGTGTCGCCGTTCGCGGGCAGGTTGTCGCAGGACAGCAGCGTCACGGGCGGCAGCCCGCGCTGGCGGCGCAGGTTCAGCGCGTGCACGACGAAGCCGGGCATCGTGCGCGGCGCTTGCGGGTGCGCGAGGTCGTGCACGATGCCGGCGTCGTCCAGCCGCAGCGCGCCGGTGGCCGGGTCGTGGTGATAGCCCTTCTCGGTGATCGTCAGGGTGACGATGCGCGTGTCCGGATGAGCGAGGCGTTCGAGCACGGCCAGCGGGTCTTCCGGCGCCACGAGCACGTCGAGCAGGTTGCCCACCACCTGCAGCGCCTCGCGCGGGCTGCCGTCGTCGGCCGCATCGCGCAGTGCCAGCGTGTAGAGGCCGCCTTGCGGCTGCAGCGCATCGCGCGTATCGGCCGCGCGCAGCGACACGCCCACCGTGCCCCAGCGCAGGTCGCCGCTGGCATGCAGCGCGCCCTCGTTGACGACCGCAAGGTGCGCGCGATGGAAGGCGCCCACGCCGAGGTGGACGATGCCGGCCTGCAGCGCATCGCGCACATAGCGCGGTTTTGCCACGTCGGCGGGCAGCGAGGGCAGGGTGCCGGGATGCAGACGTGCCCTGGCGCTTTCCCCGTTCACCAGTTCCATAGCGTGCCGTCGTGCTGAAGCCGGTTCACCGGCAGGTAGGCGCGCTGGTACGGGTACTTGGCGGCGAGCTTCTCGTCGATGTCCACCCCATGGCCCGGTGCCTCGCCTGGATGCAGCATGCCGTTGGCGAAGCTGTAGGCATGAGGGAACACTGCATCGGTTTCATCGGTGTGGCGCATGTATTCCTGGATGCCGAAGTTGGGCACCCACATGTCGAAGTGCAGCGCCGCGCCCATGCAGGCCGGCGACAGGTCGGTCGCGCCATGGCAGCCGGTGCGCACCTGGTAGAGCGAGGCCAGGTCGGCGATGCGGCGCAGCTGGGTGATGCCGCCCGCGTGGACCACCGTGGTGCGGATGAAGTCGATCAGCTGGTTTTCGATCAGGTCCTTGCAGTCCCAGATGCTGTTGAAGATCTCACCCACGGCCAGCGGCGTGGTCGTGTGCTGGCGAATGAGCTTGAAGGCTTCCTGGTTCTCGGCCGGCGTGGCGTCTTCCATCCAGAACAGGTTGAAGGGTTCGAGCGACTTGCCCAGCCGCCCGGCCTCGATGGGCGTCAGGCGATGGTGCACGTCGTGCAGCAGGTGGATGTCGGGGCCCACGGCGCTACGCACTGCGTCGAAGAGCTTCGGCGTGTGCTCCAGGTACTTGGCGGTCGACCAGTCGTGCTCGCTGGGCAGGTCAGCGTCGGCCGGCTCGTAGAACATGGTGCCGCGGCCCACGCCGTACACCTTTTCCAGGCCCGGCACGCCGCTCTGTGCGCGGATGGCCAGGTAGCCTTCGTCCCTGTAGCGAAGCACCTCGTCCACCGTCTGTTCGATGTCGCGGCCGTTGGCGTGGCCGTACACCATCACGCCGGTTCGGCTCTTGCCGCCGAGCAGCTGGTACAGCGGCATGTTCGCGGCCTTGGCCTTGATGTCCCACAGCGCGGTGTCGACCGCGGCGATGGCGGTCATGGTGACCGGGCCGCGGCGCCAGTAGGCGCCCTTGTAGAGGTATTGCCAGATGTCCTCGATCTGCTGCGCGTCGCGCCCGATCAGGCAGGGAATGACATGCTCGGTGAGGTAGGCCGCCACGGCCAGCTCGCGTCCGTTGAGCGTGGCATCGCCGATGCCGGTGAGGCCCTCGTCGGTTTCGATCTTGAGGGTGACGAAGTTGCGCCCGGGGCTGCAGACGATGACGCGTGCGTTGGTGATTTTCATGATGCGTGGCTTCAGGGGGTGAGTGGTTCAGCCGTTCCAGCCGAGGTGACCGAGGAAGTCGCGGGTGCGCTCCACCGTCGGGTTGTCGAAGATCTGCGTGGGCGGGCCCTGTTCGATGATGGCGCCGGCTTCGAACACCACCACCCAGTCGGCCACGCGCCGCGCGAAGCCCATCTCGTGCGTCACCACGATCATGGTCATGCCTTCCTGCGCGAGCTTCTGCATCACGCTCAGCACTTCGCCGACGGTCTCGGGGTCGAGCGCCGAGGTGGGCTCGTCGAACAGCATCACCTCGGGCTCCATCGCCAGCGCGCGGGCAATGGCCACGCGCTGCTGCTGGCCGCCCGAGAGGTTGGCCGGGAAGTTGCCGGCCTTGTTCGCCAGGCCCACCTTTTCCAGCAGCACCATCGCGCGCGCGCGGGCCTTGTCCTCGGGCATGCCCAGCACTGTGACCGGGCCCATCGCCACGTTGTCGAGCGCCGACTTGTGCGGGAACAGCTCGAAGCTCTGGAACACCATGCCCATGCGCTGGCGCACCTTGCGCACCTGCGACTCCTGCGAGGGCAGCGCCACGCCGTCGACCAGCACGCGCCCGCCGTCGATGGCCTCCAGCGCGTTGGTGCAGCGAAGCAGCGTGGACTTGCCCGAGCCCGAGGGACCGATCAGGCACATCACCTCGCCCTTGTGCACCTGCAGCGACACGCCGCGCAGCGCCACGAAGTCGCCGTACAGCTTGCGGACGTTCTCGTACACCAGCACGGGCGGCTGGTCGGCGTTCTTGCGCGCCGGGGAAAGAGCGGTTGGGGTGGTTGCGTTCATTCCTTGACTCCGTATTTGCGGTGGATCCAGTCCACCAGCTTGGCTTGCGGGTAGCCCATGAGCCAGTAGATGACGGCCATGGCGGTGAGCATCTCCAGTACGCGGAAGGTCTGCGCACGAATCTGCATCGAGGTGTAGGCCAGCTCGCTGACGGCGATGACCGAGACCAGCGAGGTGTCCTTGAACAGCGAGATCCAGGTGCTCGCGATCACCGGCAGGATGCGGCGCGCGGCCTGCGGGATCACCACCTTGAACATCGCCTGGCGGCGCGACATGCCCATGGCGAGCGCGGCCTCCATCTGCCCCTTGCGGATCGAGTTGATGCCTGCGCGGAAGGTCTCGGCGTTGTAGGCCGCGACGTTCAGCACCAGCGCCACGAGCGCGGTGGTGATGGCCGAGAACTGCACGTCGAAGGCCATGGGCATCACGTAGAAGGCCCAGTAGATGACGAGGATCAGCGGCAGGTTGCGGAAGAACTCCACGAAGCCGAGCGAAACCGACTGCAGCAGCTTGTTGGGCGACAGGCGCATCAGCGCGAGCACGATGCCGCCGGGCACTGCCAGCAGCATCGTGAGCACGGTCAGGCCCACGGTGAGGGCGGCGCCTTCGAGCAGCGCGGCGCGGTGCGTCCAGATCACGGACCAATCGAATGTCATGGCTGTGTCTTTCCTACGAGCGGCCAAGGTGCGCGAAGCGGCGATAGAGCCGGTCCACGCCCCGCGTGACGGGAAACAGGATGCAGAAGTACGCCACCATCACCGCGGTGAACACCTCCACCGGCCGGTAGCTCTGGCCGGCCACGGTTTCGGCGCGGTGCATCAGCTCGGGCACCGCGATCACGGTGGCGATGGCCGTGTCCTTGATCGCGATGGTGAGGATCGAACCGAAGGCCGGCAGCATCCGCACGATGGCCTGCGGCAGCAGCACCTTGCGCAAAATCTGCGCGCGCGACATGCCCAGCGCCAGTGCGGCGCGCGTCTGGCCCGGCCGGATCGACTCGATGCCTGCGCGGATCACCTCCGCCGCGTAGGCCGCGATGTGCAGCGTGAGCGCGACCAGCGCCGCCCAGAAGGGCGGGAAGGTCACGTTCGCGATGATCGGGAACGCGAAGTAGATCCAGATCAGCACCACCAGCACCGGAATGGCGCGCATCGAGTCGATGTAGAAGACCAGCAGCGGCCGCAGCCAGCGCAGGCCGTACAGGCGCAACAGCGCAATCACGAGCCCGGCCAGCAGGCTCGTGGCCGCGCTGACGATGCTCAGCAGCACGGTCATGCCCAGGCCGCTGGCGAAGAAGCGCCAGTTGTCCGCGATCGGCGAGAAATCGAAGTTCATGGGAATAATCCCCGTGAGGTGATGAAGGGAAGGGCGGGTGCGTTCTTCAGAACGTGACCATCACCTTCATGGCGCGCTGCCGGTCGGCGGCCAGCGCAAAGGCCTCGTGCACGCGCGACACCGGCAGTGCGTCGGTCAGCAGCGGCGACACGTCGAGCACGCCGCGGCTCAGGTAGTCGACCGCCCATGCGTACTCGCCGATGAAGCGGAAGGTGCCAACGTAGGTGAGGCTCTTCACCATGACCTGGTTGAACGGGCAGCCCTCGCTGCTGCCGTTGAGTGTGCCCACCTGCACGACGGTGCCGCGCGGGCGCGTGAGGCGGATGCAGTTGGCCAGCCCTGCGTAGTTGCCCGACACCTCGAAGCTCACGTCGACCTGGCCCTTGCCCTCGGCCAGCGCGTCCAGTGCCGCCGGGTCCTTCGCGGCGTTGATGGTCTGCGTGGCGCCCACGCGGGTGCAGGCGGCCAGCGTCTGGTCCTGGATGTCCACCGCGATCAGCCGGCTCGCGCCCGCCAGCTTCGCGGCCATGAGGATCAGGGCCCCGATGGGGCCGGTGCCGATCACCATCACCGTCTTGCCCAGCAGCGAGCCGGCCTCCTGCACCGCATGCAGCGCCACCGCCAGCGGCTCGCCGAAGGCGGCCAGTTCGAACGACAGGCCGTCGGGTACGGGCACGCACTGGCTCGCTTCCACCACCACCTGCTCGCGCATCGCGCCCTGCATGTGGGGCCACTTGCTCGCGCTGCCGAAGAAGTGCACGTTCTCGCAGTGGTTGGAAGCACCCACGCGGCAGAAGCGGCAGTGGCCGCAGGTGCGCGAGGGGTTGAGCGCCACGCGGTCGCCGGCGCGCACCGAGGTCACTTGCGCGCCCACTTCCAGCACCTGGCCCGAGGCTTCGTGGCCCGGCGTGAGCGGGGCGCGGATCAGGAAGTCGCCGACGCGGCCGTGCTGGTAGTAGTGCAGGTCGGAGCCGCAGATGCCCACGGCCTTGACGCCGACGCGCACCTGCGTGGGCGAGAGCGTTTCAGTGGGCACGTCTTCCACGCGCAGGTCGCGGGCACCGTGGATCTGGCAATTCAACATGGTGAAGATCTCGAAATGATGGGCAAGGGAGTCCCCGCGGGCCGCTCCGATGGCGGCGGCCCGAAAGACTTCGATGGGAGGTGGAGGAAGCGCCCGAAGGCGCTCGACTTACTTGAGGTTCTGCGTCATGCGCCGCTCTTCCGCGGTCAGCGCGGGCTGCATGCGCTGCGCCACCGATCGCAGCCAGTCGAGGTACGCCTGCTGTTCCTTGGCCACGCCCATGCCGGACTGAATCTCGAAGATCTTGCTGTCCTGGCAGTCGTTTTCCTTCGGGAACGCGGCCAGCCCCTTCACCTTCTTGCTGATGTTGGGCCACAGCATGCGGTTGAGCGGCGCCACGTCGGAGCGCCCGGCCATCACTTCCTCGATGGGCGCGACCGAGCCTGAATTGGCCACCCCGCGCAGCTTGGCCTTCGGGAACTGCTGGCGCACCAGCGGCTCTTCGCCGGCACCCGAGAAATAGGCGATGGTGACTTCGGGCCTGTTGAAGTCCTCGAGCGTCTTCGCGCCGGTGAACTTCGGGTTGTCGGCGCGTCCGAACATGCACACGCCGGTGCTGGAGAAGGTGACGAAGTCGATGATCTTCGCGCGCTCGGCCGTCTGGTTCAGCGGGCCGATCATGATGTCCATCTGGTTGGCCACCAGCGCCGGCACCTTGGTTTCGTGGCTCACCGCCACCGGCATCATCTTCACGCCGAGCAGCTTGGCGAATTCCTTGCCCAGCATCCACGACGGGCCGGCCCAGTCTTCGCCGTCGCCGCTGGTGTTCTGCACCAGCCAGGGCGGGTTGTTGACCACGCCGACGCGCAGCACGCCGGCCTTGCGGATGGCGTCGATGCGGGGGCTGGCACCCGGCGCGGGCGGGGTCTGCGCCAGGGCCGTCGAGCCCAGGGCCGCGAGTGCCGCAGCGAACACGGCACCGCGCGATGCGCGCGCCAGGAAGGTCTTGATCTTCGTCATGCTGTCTGTCTCCTGATGTTGCTGGGATTCATGCTCACTTGAGCGTGCCGACGATGCGGGCCTCGTCCGCGTCCAGGCGCGCCTTCTGCGCCTTGGCGACCTCGCGCAGCCAGTTCAGGTACGCGGGCTGGTTCTTGTCCACCGCGAGCCCGACCGGCGAGGCCTTCTCGGTGCTCGACTGGCAGTTGTTGTCCTTCGGCAGCACGGCCAGTCCCTTGACCTTCTGCTGCAGGCCGACCCATGGCACGCGGTTGATCGGCGCGGCGTCGGCGCGGCGCGCCATGATTTCCTCGATGGGGGCGGTGGCGCCCGAACTGGCGACGGCGCGCAGCTTCGCCTTCGGGAAGCGCTCCTTGACCCAGCCTTCCTCGGCGCCGCCGGTGAAATAGGCGATCGTCACGTCGGGCTGGTTGAGGTCGTCCACAGAGGCGGCCTTGGCCAGCTTCGCGTTGTCGGCGCGACCGAACATGCACACGCTGGTGGCGGAGTAGATGACGAAGTCGACCACCTTGAGCCGCTCGGGCGTTTCGCCCAGGGGGCTGATGGTCATGTCGACCTGGTTGGCCGCGAGCACCGGCACCTTGGTCTCGTGTGAGACCGGCACGGTGCGCAGCTTCACGCCCAGCAGCTTCGCGTATTCGGTGGCCAGCAGCCAGGCCGGGCCGCTCCACGGTTCGCCCTGGCCGGTGGTGTTTTCCATCAGCCAGGGGGCGTTCTGCAGCACGCCCACGCGCAGTTCGCCGGCCTTGCGGATGGCGTCGATGCGTGGGCTGGCGCCGGGCGCCGGCTGGGCGGACGCGCCACCCGCGGTAGCGGCCAGCAATGTCAGGGCGAAGCAATGCGCGGCGATGCGGCATCGCCGAAGGACGGTGGATCTCATGGTCTTGTCTCCGTGGTTCGGGTGGCGCCGGCCGGCAGGCCGGACGCCGGGTGCCTGCTCAGCGCCAGGCTTGCGCGAATTCGCTGATCACGCGCTCGATGTGCGCGCGCATGGCTTTGCGGGCCGCGTCTGCGTCGCGCTCCAGCAGGGCGGTGAACACGCGCTGGTGGTCGTCCTGCGAGGCGCGGCGCAGCGCCGGGGTGTGGAAGTGGGCCTCCAGCTGCGACCAGATCGGGGCCTTGGTGTGGTCCCACACCGCGGTCACCATCTGCAGCAGCACGCTGTTGCCGGTCGACTCGGCAATGCGCAGGTGGAACAGGCGGTCGGCCGCTTCGTTGGCCTCCTTGTCGTGCATGTTCTCGCGCATCTCGGCCAGCGCGCTGTAGATGCGGTCGAGGTCGCTGTCCTTGCGGCTCTCGGCGGCCACCGCCGCGATCTCGGCCTCGATCAGGCAGCGCGCGCGCAGCAGCTCGAAGGGGCCCGGGCCGGGCGACAGGGTGTAGGCCGAGGCCGGCGCCACCGCGCCGGGTGCCGGCGCACAGACATAGATGCCCGAGCCGCCGCGCACTTCGACGTTGCCCTGGATCTCCAGCACGATGATGGCCTCGCGCACCAGCGTGCGGCTCACGCCGAAGCGGTCGGCCAGTGCGCGCTCGGACGGCAGGCGGTCGCCCACCTTGAATTCGCCTTCGGTGATGAGGGCGGCGATGCTGGCTGCGAGCTTCTGGTAGGAGCGGTCGGAATCCGGCTCGGTCGCAGGCAGGCGGGGGAGTTCGTGAATGGTCGCCATGTGGTGAGCCAGTCTAAAAGTGGTTCACCAATTTACCGATAGTGGTTTACCACTAGCCGGCTGCCGGCCGCGCTCAGCCCTGCGCCAGGAGGCCGCCGAGCCTGTCGATGTCGATCGGCTTCTGCAGGTGGTGGTCGAACAGCCCTTCGGCCGCCTCGCTGCCCGCGTCCTCCGCCGAAAAACCCGAGATCGCGATCAACAGCTTCGGCGTGCCTTGGGTGGTACTGGCGCGCAGCCGCCGCGCCACCTCGGTGCCCGGGAAATCGGGCAGCGTGAGGTCGATGAGCGCGGCATCGAAGCTCTCGGCGGCGGCCGTGTCCAGCGCCTGCTGCGCCGTGTAGGTGCAGCGTGCGGTGTGGCCGAACAGGCCCAGCAGTTCCTGCAGCAGGTCGGCCGCTGCCTTGTTGTCGTCGACGATCAGCACGTTCACGAGGGGTTTCTTTCCTTCAGGTTGAAGAGGGAAGTATGGCCGGCGGCTCGAGCGGCAGGTCGACCACGAAGCGCGAGCCTTCGCCCGGCGCGCTTTCCACTCCGATCTGTCCGCCATGCAGGCTCACGATCTTGTGCGTGATGTACAGGCCCAGGCCCAGCCCGGCCGCGTGCTTGCGGCTGTCCTTGGTGCGCTCGAACTGCTTGAAGATGCGCTCCTGGTCTTCGGGCGCAATGCCGATGCCCTGGTCGCGCACGGCCACCCGGGCGGTGCCTCCCATCTGCTGCACCACCATCTCGACCGGCTTGCCGCCGCCGTAGCGCAGGGCATTGGTCAGCAGGTTGGTCAGCACCTGTTCGATGCGGAACTCGTCCCACACGCCGTGCAGTTCGGCGGGCGCAATCAGCGTGATGGCCGAGCCCGCGGCTTCGGCCTGCTGGCGCAGGTTCTCCACCACTGCGCGCGCCAGCGCGGCCAGGTCGACCGGCTCGGTCTTGATCGACAGCGCGTCGCGCCGCATGCGCGTGACGTCGAGCATGTCGTCGATCAGCCGCACCATGTTGCGGATCTGCCGCTGGTCGCGCTCGATCATCGCGGGCAGCCGCTCGGGCGCGAAGTTGGCGAGATTGCCCTTGGACAGGTGCAGCTGCCGCAGCTGCGCCTCGAGGTACAGCGTGTTGAGCGGCGTGCGCAGCTCGTGCGACACCATCGACATGAAGTCGTCGCGCATGCGCACCGCGCGCTCCAGTTCGTGCTGCGTCTGCTGCAGCTGCTGCACCAGCTCTTCCTGCTTGCGGTGCGCGGCAGCGAGCGATTCCATCTCGTGCCGCAGCGCCTTGCGGTGCCGGTACAGGTCGACGAACACGTGCACCTTGCTGACCACCGCATGCGGGTCCAGCGGCTTGTGCAGGAAGTCGACCGCGCCGCTCTCGTAGCCCTGGAAGGCGTAGTTCAGCTCGCGCCCGGCTGCGCTCACGAAGATGATGGGAATGTGTCGCGTGCGCTCGGTGCCGCGCATCAGCTCGGCCAGCTCGAAGCCGTTCATGCCCGGCATCTGCACGTCGACGATGGCGAGCGCGAATTCATGCTCCAGCAGCAGCGCGAGAGCGGCGTCGGCCGAGGCGGCGCGGTACACGATGCGCCCCGGCGCGCGGATCAGCGCCTCCAGCGCCAGCAGGTTTTCCGGCAGGTCATCGACGATGAGCAGCTTGCTCTGGACGTCAATGTTCATGGGCGGCCTCCAGTTGAAGCAGCAAGGTGCGCAGTTCGCGCAGGGGAAGCACGTAGTCGGGAGCGTGGCGCGCTATGGCGGCTTGGGGCATGGTGGGAATCTGTGCTTCTTTCGGTTCCTGGACGGCGGTAAGTCCACCGGCCAGATGGATGCGGCGCAGGCCCTCGGCGCCGTCTTCGTTCGCGCCGGTCAGCAGAAAGCCGGCGAGGGCAGGGCCATAGGCGTCGGCGGCGGAGGCCATCAGCACGTCGATGGACGGCCGCGAGAACAGCACTGGCGGCTCGCAGCTCAGCGAGAAGGTGCGCTCGCGCTCGATCGACAGGTGATAGCCGGGCGGCGCGAAGTAAAGGCTGCCGGCCGCCAGCGGCATCTTGTCGGCGGCCTCGTGCACCGGAATAGGCAGGCGCTGCGCGAAGATCTCGGCGAGGTGGCTCTCGTGCCCCTCGGGCAGGTGAAGGACCACCGCCATCGGAATTTGCCAACCAGCGGGCAGGCCGTGCAGCAGCGCGGAGAGCGCATCGATGCCGCCGGCCGAGGCGCCGAGCACCACGGCGTCCACGCGCTTGCGAACGGGTGAGCGAAGGTGGCAGTTCATGTGGCCTTGCGGTAGATGCGCTCGGCACGCGCATGCGTATCGAAACGGTTGGAGTAGCCCGAGAAGTCGATGCTTTCCTTCGAGCCCAGCCCGAGAAAGCCGCGATGCGACAGCGACTCGTGGAACAGGCCCAGCGCCCTGTCCTGCAGCTCCCGGTTGAAGTAGATCAGCACGTTGCGGCACGACACCAGCTGGGTTTCGGCGAACACGCTGTCGGTGGCCAGGCTGTGGTCGGCAAAGATCACGTCGGCGCACAGCGAAGGGTCGAAGCGCGCGGCGTCGTAGGCGGCGGTGTAGTAGTCGGAGAACGCGCTGCGTCCGCCCGCGCGCTGATAGTTTGCGGTGTAGCCGCGGATCGCCTCCAGCGGAAAGATGCCCAGCCGCGCCTTCTCCAGCGAAGCGGGGTTGATGTCGGTGGCGTAGATCTGCGTGCGCGAGAGCAGGCCTTCCTCGCGCAGCAGGATGGCCAGCGAGAACACTTCCTCGCCCGTGCTGCAACCCGCCACCCAGACCTTGACGGAAGGGTAGGTGTGCAGGATCGGCACCACATGCTCGCGCAAGGCCAGGAAGTAGGCCGGGTCGCGGAACATCTCGCTCACCGGGATCGTCAGGAACTGCAGCAGCCGGCCGAACAGCAATGGCTCGCGCAGCACCCGTTCCTGCAGCGCCGAGATGCTCGGCAGCCCGAGTTGCTCGAGCGCATGCAGCACGCGGCGCTTCTGCGAGGCCACGGTGTAGTTGCGGAAGTCGTAGCTGTACTTCAGGTAAATGGCTTCCATCAGCAGGCGCAGCTCGATCTCCGTGTCGCTCAGCGGGTGCAGCGGCGGCGTCTGCGCAGCCTGCGATGTGCCGGGGCGTGTGGTCACAGGCGCTCCATCTTCGGCATCCACACGCGCAGCAGCGAGAACAGGCGTTCCAGGTCCACCGGCTTGGCGAGGTAGTCGTTGGCGCCGGCAGCCAGGCATTGCTCGCGGTCGTCCTTGGTGGCCTTGGCGGTGATGGCGATCACCGGCATCTTCTCGAAGCGCGGGTCGCCGCGCAGGCGGCGCGTGGCTTCGAGGCCGTCCATCTCCGGCATCATCACGTCCATCAGCACGAGGTCGATCTCGCTGACCTGGTCGAGCCGCTCCAGCGCCTCGCGGCCGTTGCGGCCGATCTCCACGATGGCGCCGCGTTGCTCCAGCGCGCTGGTCAGCGCGAAGATGTTGCGCACGTCGTCGTCCACCAGCAGGATGGTGCGGCCCTCGAAGATGCGGTCGCGCCCGCGCGCCGTCTTCAGCATGCCCCGGCGCTCGCTGGACAGCTCTGCCTCCACCTTGTGCAGGAACAGCGTCACCTCGTCGAGCAGGCGCTCCGGCGAGCGGGCGCCCTTGATGATGATCGAGCGCGAATAGCGCTGCAGCTCGGCTTCTTCGTCGCGCGTAAGGTTGCGCCCGGTGTAGACGATGACCGGCGGGAACGACACGATCTCTTCAGCTGCCATGGCCTTGAGCAGCTCGCTGCCCTGCATGTCGGGCAGCTTCAGGTCGGTGATCATGCAGTCGAACACGCGGGTGCGCAGCAGCTCCAGCGCTTCCTCGCCGGAGCCGACGGCAACGATCTCGATGTCCTCGTCGCCGATGAGCCGGATGACGCTCTCGCGCTGCAGCTCGTCGTCTTCCACCAGCAGCACGACCTTGACCTTCTGCGTGAGCTTTTCCTCCAGCCGGCCGAACACCTTCCTCAGCTCGTCGCGCGTGGCCGGCTTCAGCGCATAGCCGATGGCGCCCATCTGCAGCGCCGCGCTCTGCGCGTTCTCGGCGGCGGACACCACGTGGATCGGAATGTGGCGCGTGTGCGGCGAGTCTTTCAGCCGCTGCAGCAGGCCGAGCCCGGTGCTGTCGGGCAGGCGCATGTCGAGCAGGATCGCGTCGGGCAGGAACTGCGTGGCCAGCTCGAAGCCGTCGGCCGCGCCATGCGCCACCAGGCAGCGGTAGCCCAGCTCGTGCGCCAGGTCGTAGAGGATGTGCGCGAACTGCGGCTCGTCCTCGATCACGAGCACGCGGCGCACCTGGTCGCGCGGGAGGCTGCGGTCATCGGCGAACTGCGGTGCGGGCACCGGGGGAGGAGGCTTTGGCGCCAGCGGCGCAGCGGAAGGCACGGACGGTGCCGGTGCAGGCCGGGGCGTGTAGACCGACGACGACTGTTGCGGCAGCCCCGGCGAAGCCTGCGGCGCCTTCGCCGGCAGTTGCAGCGTGAAGGTGCTGCCCCGGCCCGGCTCGCTCTGCACCGTGAGCGTGCCGCCCAGCAGCTGCGTGAGGTCGCGCGAGATCGACAGGCCCAGCCCGGTGCCGCCGTAGCGCCGGCTGGTGGTGCCGTCGGCCTGGCGGAAGGCCTCGAAGATCAGCTCGTGCTGCTGCGCATCGATGCCGATGCCCGAGTCGGAGACCGCGAAGGCGGCGCCACCGTCCGACGTCGGCGAAACGACCAGCGCCACTTCGCCGCTGTCGGTGAACTTGAGCGCGTTCGACAGCAGGTTCTTGAGGATCTGCTCGACCCGGTGCCGGTCGGTGACCAGCGAGGCCGGCGCGTCGGGCCGCACCTCGAGCCGGAAGCCCAGGTTCTTCTGCATCGCCAGCGGGCCGAAGGTGCTCTCCAGGCTGCGGGCCAGCTTGGCGAGTGCGACGTCTTCGGGCACCACTTCGAGCTTGCCGGCCTCGACCTTCGCGATGTCGAGGATGTCGTTGATCAGCACCAGCAGGTCGTTGCCCGACGAGTAGATCGACTCCGCGAACTTCACCTGCTCCAGCGTGAGGTTGCCCTGCGGGTTGTCGCCCAGCAGCTTGGCGAGGATGAGCGCGCTGTTGAGCGGCGTGCGCAGCTCGTGCGACATGTTGGCGAGGAACTCCGACTTGTAGCGGCTGGCGCGCTGCAGCTCGTCGGCGCGGTCCTCCAGGTCGCGCTGCACGCGGCGCAGCGCGGTGTTGCGCTGGTCCAGCGCCTCGGTGCGTTCGGAGAGCTGGCTGTTGGTCTGCTCCAGTTCGGCCTGCTGGTTCTCCAGCATGGCCTGCGAGGCATGCAGGGCGCGCGACTGTTCTTCGAGCTCTTCGTTGGCGGTGCGCAGTTCTTCCTGCTGCACCTGAAGTTCCTCGTTGAGCTGCTGGGTCTGGGCAAGAACGTCCTGCAGCTGCTCGCGGTAGCGCGCCGCCGCCAGCGAGCTGCCGATGTCGTCGGCCACCGTGTCGATCAGCTGGCTGCCGCGCTCGTCCAGCGTGCCGGGCAGGCCGAGCTCGACCACGCCGTTGACCATGCCGGCGCTGGCAACGGGCACCAGCAGCACGGCCTTGGGCGACATCTCGCCCAGGCCCGAATTGACCTTCAGGTAGTCGGCATCGACCGGGTCGAGCAGCATGCGGCGCCGCTCGGCCGCGGCCTGGCCCACCAGGCTCTCGGTGGGGGAAAAGACCTGCGGCATCGCCTCGGCCGAACTCGAAAAGCCATAGCTCGCCGCCCGACGCAGCGGACCGTGGCGCTCGCGCACATACATCGCGCCGACCGACGTGCCCAGGTAGCGCGAGAAGAACGCGAGGATCTTGCGGCCCATGTCCGGTGCGCTGAGTTCGCCTACCAGCTCTCCCACGAGCTCGGTCTGTGCGCTGCGCAGCCAGGCCTCCTGGGCGAGCCTGTCCGCGTGCTCGGCCTGCTCCTTCAGCACCACGTCGTAGCTGTCGGACAGCAGCACCAGCTGGCGCCGCCCGAAGTAGGCCGCCAGCCCGGTGATGACCAGCGTGAACAAGAGGAACAGGCCGACCACCCACCATGCGGTGCGGTTGGCGTCGTTGTTGCGCTGGAAGCGCAGGGCCTGCTCGGTTTCCATGAACGCCGTGGACTCGGCGCGCATGGCGTCGGCCAGCCGCTTGCCCTGGCCCAGGCGCACCTCGAGCTGGGGGTCCGGGCCGGCACGGCGCGCGGCGATCAGCTGGGCGGCCAGCTCGTTCCAGTTGTTCTGGATGGCGGCGATGCGGTCGACGCGTTCCACCTGCTGGCGGTTGTCCGACACCAGCTTGCGCAGCGTGGCCGTGTCGCCGTTGATGCGGGGCAGGGCGCTCTGGTAGGGCTCCAGGAAGGCGTCGTCGCCTGTGAGAAGGAAGCCGCGCATGCCGGTCTCCATGTCGACGCTCTGGTGCCGCAGCTCGCTGGCGACACGGGTGACGCGGTCGGTGTGCTCGACCCAGCCGATGGTCGACAGCAGGAAGAGGATCAGCCCGACGAACACCACCGCACCGAACACGCCGCCGATCAGCGGGAGCTTGAGGTTGCGGCTCAGCAGACGCTCGAAGTCGTCGGGGTCGATCGCGGTGGGAGTTTTCATCAGGCGCATTTGTAAGCAAAACCTATCGAGTCTTGCCGATAAATCGGGGGGGCCCTGTCGGAGAAGGACCCGTCGCAATTTTGACGTGCGCGAGGAAGCCTTATCGTCGGCACCCCTGTGGCTATACTGTGAATTCATACAGCATTGCCAGATGGGCGCCACACCCTCCAACCCGCAGAATGATGCGGCCACCGTTGCCGCACATGTCGTTTCCGTCAAGGCCCTGTGCGCCTTCGGTGCGAAGGCGGGCGACCTCGACCTGCGGTTCGTGCCCGCGCCCAGCGCGCTCGAAGGCATGGCAGGCCACGCGCTGGTGCAGCACCGGCGCGATCCCGAGCACTACGCTTGCGAAGTCGGGCTCGAAGCCACTTGCGGTGCGGTCCGGGTGCGCGGCCGGGCCGACGGTTATGAAGCGCGCAAGGCCCGCGTCGAAGAGATAAAAACCTTCCGCGGCGACTTCGACGCCATCCGTGGCAACCACCGCGCGCTGCACTGGGCGCAGGCCCGCACCTACGGCTGGATGCTGTGCGAGCTGGACGGCCACGACGAAATGACGGTGGCGCTGGTGTACCTCGACCTCGCCACCGGCGACGAGACGGTGCTCGAAGAGCATCACACCCGCGAAGCGCTGCGGGAGCACTTCGAACTGCTGTGCGGCCGCTACAGCGCCTGGGCCGCGAGTGAAGCCGGCCACCGCGCCGCGCTCGACGAAACATTGGCCCGGCTCGAATTTCCGCATCGCAACTTCCGCACGGGCCAGCGCGAACTGGCCGAGGCCGTCTACCGCGCGGCCATGGGCGGGCGCTGCCTCATGACGCAGGCACCCACGGGCATCGGCAAGACGCTGGCCACCATCTTCCCGCTGCTCAAGGCCCGCGCCGCGCGCAGGATCGACAAGGTGTTCTTCCTCACCGCCAAGACCTCCGGCCGCCCGGTGGCGCTCGACGCGCTGCGCGTGCTCGACAGGGGGCAGGGCCAGGGCCGGCTGCGCGTGCTCGAACTCGCCGCCCGCGAGAAGGTCTGCGAATACCCCGACCGCGCCTGCCACGGCGATGCCTGCCCGCTCGCCAGGGGCTTCTACGACCGCCTGCCAGCCGCACGCGAGCAGGCCGCGCAGGTGGCGTGGCTCGACCGCGAAGCCTTGCGCCACATCGCGCTCGTGCACGAGGTGTGTCCCTATTTCCTCGCGCAGGAAATGGCGCACTGGGCCGACGCCATCGTCGGCGACTACAACTATTACTTCGACAGCAGCGCCTTCCTCTACGCCACCATGCGCGACGCCGACTGGCGCGTGGCCGTGCTGGTGGACGAGGCCCACAACCTGCTGGAGCGCTCGCGCGGCATGTACACCGCGCAGCTCGAAGGCGCGGCGCTCGAAGAGGCGCACCGAGTCGCGCCGGCCGCGCTGCGCGATCCGCTGGCCCGGCTGTTCCGCGAATGGGACACGGTGCAGCAGGCCCAGGTGGCCGACTACGAAACCGGCGACGAGATTCCCGAGCGCTTCCTGCGCACCCTGCAGGCTGCCAACACCGCCATGGCCGAGTACTTCGCCGCCACGCCCGATGCTTCGCAGGGGCCGCTGCAGCGCTTCTTCTTCGACGCGCTGCACTTCGCCCGGCTGGCCGAGGCCTTCGGCGACCACTCGGTGTTCGAGCGCACGCTGGGTGCGGCGCAGCAGGATCGCGGCCTCGCCATTCGCAACCTCGTGCCGGCGCCATTCCTGGAGGCGCGCTTCGGCGATGCGGTGTCGGTCACCTGCTTCTCGGGCACGCTGTCGCCCTTCGAGTTCTACCGCGATGCGCTCGGCCTGCCCGAAGGCACCGCGCTGCTCGACGTGGCCTCGCCCTTCAACAGCCAGCAGCTGCGCGTCGAGGTGGCGATGCATGTGTCGACGCGCTTCCGCGACCGTGCGGGGTCGCTGCGCAACGTGGCGGACATCATCGGCGCGCAGTTCGAGCGGCTGCCCGGCAACTACCTGGCCTTCTTCAGCAGCTTCGACTACCTCGAGAAAGCCTGCGCCGCCTTCTCGCTGCGGCATCCTGGCGTGCCGGTATGGGCGCAGACGCGCGGCATGCGCGAGGCCGACCGCCACGGCTTCATCGCGCGCTTCGAGGAGGGCGGGCAAGGCATCGGCTTTGCGGTGCTCGGCGGCGCGTTCGGCGAGGGCATCGACCTGCCGGGAAGCCGCCTGATCGGCGCCTTCGTGGCCAGCCTGGGCCTGCCGCAGTACAACGAACTCAACGAGATCACGCGCGAGCGCATGCAGACGCGCTTCGGCAAGGGCTACGAGTACACCTACCTGTACCCGGGCCTGCAGAAGGTGGTGCAGGCGGCCGGCCGCGTGATCCGCACCGAGCAGGACCGTGGCGTGCTGCACCTGCTCGACGACCGCTTCGCGCGTGCAGAAATCCGGGAGCTGCTGCCGCGCTGGTGGCATGTGCAACTGGGCGGAGGCGATGAAGAAGATGCGCGCAGCTAGACGCCTCGAACACGCCGGCCAGCCTGACCTGTTCGGCGAGGCGCCCGTGGCCGCCATCGAGGGACTGCGCTATGAAAGCGGGTTCCTGTCGCCCGAAGAAGAGGCGGCGTTGCTGCGCATCGTCCAGGGCCTGCCGCTCAGGGAGATGCGCTACAAGGAATACACGGCGCGGCGGCGCGGCACCAGCTTCGGCGGCAGCTACGACTTCGACACCAACCGCCTCAAGCCCGGCCCGCCGCTGCCCGTGGTGCTTCACCCATTGCGGGCGAGGGCGGCCGCATGGGCCGCCCTCGCGCCCGAAGACCTCGCCCACATGCTCATCGCCGAATACCGGCCTGGCACGCCGCTCGGCTGGCACCGCGACGTACCGGACTTCGAGGACATCGTCGGCATCTCGCTGCTCGGCGATGCGGTCATGCAGTTCAGGCCGTATGCGCCCGGCGCGGCGGCCTCGCGACCGAGTTCGCTGGAGTTTCTTGTCGAGCCGCGCTCGATCTACATGCTGCGCGGTCCGGCACGGTGGGCGTGGCAACACGCCATCGCGCCGACCGAGGCATTGCGCTATTCGATCACGCTGCGCACGCGAAGAAGATCGCCTGGGCCGTGATCGCGGCCGTCATCGCGTGCCGCCGCCGCGGCGCGCCTGCAGCTGGTTGCCTGCGCCGACGTGACTCTCGCGGTCGTGCCGGCTTTCCGGCGTGCGGCGCGGCTCGTTCCTTGGCGTGGCGGGCTGATTGCCCGCCTTGTTGTGCTGCGTGGGCACGGTGTCGTGCTCGTCGGTGGTGATGGCGTCGGGGTTGTGTTTCGGGTGCTGCCTGTGGCTCGTCATGGGGCTTCCTGGGTAGGGGTGGACAAGACATCCATTTGTCCTGCGGCCGATGGAGGATGCCTGTGGGAACGGACCGACCCCGTGCGTCGTCCAAGCCGCGCGGCAGCCGGCCGACGCACGCCATGGGGCGCAAGACAGACTTCGCTGACGCGCAGCGCGTGCGTCTTCTTACCCCTTGCGCGCGCCGTGCGCCCAGCATGGGGGGCTTCTCAACCCGCAGGAGCAGCAGGAGCAATGCCATGCCAAGAGGCGACAAGTCGTCCTACACGGACAAGCAGAAGCGAAAGGCCGAACACATCGAAGAGGGCTACGAGCACCGCGGTGTGGGCAGGGGCGAGGCCGAGCGCCGCGCCTGGGCCACGGTGAACGCCGAGACAGGCGGCGGCAAGAAGTCGGGTTCCGGCCGCGGCAAGGCAGAGAACCACGGCCCCTCGCGCAAGGGCGGGCGCCTGGGCGGCGCTGCCGCCGCCCACCGCACCGCGGCCGAACGCTCGGCCTCGGCGAAGAAGGCCGCCGCCACGCGCAAGCGCAACGCCGAAAAGCGCGGCTGAGCGGGGTGAAGAGGAACCCCGCCTGAACGTGCGAGTTCCGCGGCCTCCTGAAACCAGCCATTGGGCATGTCCGAAAATCGGATTTCTCCTCGGGAAGCCGCGAAAACCGGACATTCCTGACCTGTTTCTGGCGCCAGCCGGACGACTTGCGATTTCCCGCCACCCGGCGGTGGACGCGGGTTGCCGGCTTGTTCGGCGACGCTGCGCCGAACGCGGCTTCTATGCCGTCCAACATCGGGCAACCGGCGGTCATTCCGCCGCCGTTTTCGTCGTTTGCCGCACCTTCGACGCGTCGATACGATCCCGCGCCTTGCCCTTTACGAAAGGACCGCGCGAGTGCCCATCACCACAGCTTCTTCCCCTGGCTCCGATGCCAATGCACGCTGGCAGCAACGCAGCCGGCGCCATGTCTGGCATCCCTGCACGCAGAGCATCCGCCTCGAAGCGGTGCCGCCGCTGCCCATTGCGCGCGGCGACGGCGTGTGGCTCTTCGACGCCGAAGGCCGCCGCTACATGGATGCCACCAGCTCGTGGTGGGTCAACCTCTTCGGCCATGCGCATCCGGCGATCAACGCCGCGCTCAAGGACCAGCTCGACAAGCTGTCGCACGTGATGCTCGCGGGCTGCACGCACGCGCCGGCGGTGGAACTGGCCGAGCGCCTGTCCGCGCTGACGGGCCACGCGCTCGGCCATTGCTTCTACGCGTCCGACGGCGCCTCGGCCGTGGAGATCGCGCTGAAGATGAGCTTTCATGCCTGGCGCAACGCCGGGCGCGGCGGAAAGCGGCGCTTCGTGGCGCTGAAGCGGGGCTACCACGGCGAGACCCTGGGCGCCTTGCACGTGACCGACGTGCCGGTGTTCCGCGATGCCTATGCGCCCTTGCTCGCTGATGCGCACCTCGTCGCCTCGCCGGATGCGCGCAACGCCCGGCCCGGCGAGGACGCGGCCGCCGTCGCGCGCCGCGCCGCCGCCGAGCTCGAAGCGCTGCTGGCCGAGCAGCACGACACCATCGCCGCAGTGATCGTCGAGCCGCTAGTGCAATGCGCCACCGGCATGGCGATGCACGACCCCGAGTACCTGCGTCGGCTGCGCGCCCTGTGCGATCGCCATGGGGTGCACCTCATCGCCGACGAGATCGCGGTGGGCTGCGGGCGCACCGGCAGCTTCTTCGCGTGCGAGCAGGCCGGCATCTGGCCCGACTTCCTGTGCCTGTCGAAAGGCATCAGCGGCGGCTACCTGCCGCTGGCGCTGGTGATGACGCGCGACGCCATCTACGAAGGTTTCGTCGACGACGACGCGGCGCGCAGCTTCCTGCATTCGCATTCCTACACCGGCAATGCACTGGCCTGCCGCGCGGCAATTGCCACGCTGGATCTTTTCGAGAGCGAGGATGCGCTGCAATGCAACCGCGGCCGTGCCGCGCGCCTGCTGCGGCACTTGCGCGGCGGGCTTGCAGGGCAGGCGGTCGATCATCTGCGGCAGCGCGGAATGATCACGGCCTTCGACGTGCGCGAGCCGGGCGCGCGTTTCGCCGAACGCTTTCACCTGGCGGCGCGCGCGCACGGGCTGCTGATGCGGCCGATCGGCAACACCGTGTACCTCATGCCGCCGTACACGATCGGCGACGGCGAGATCGATCAGCTGGTCGACGGCACGCTGGCCACGCTGAAAGCCGTCATGGCCACGAACCAGGAAGAAGGAGCCCGCGATGTCGCGCTTGCTTGACCGCCTGCAGGGCGAGATCCACGCGCTCGACGCGCAGTCGCTGCGCCGCCGCCGGCAGATCGCCGAAACCGCCTGCGCGCCCGAGCAGATCCTCACGCTGGCCGGCGCCACCGCGCCGCGCACCATGCTCGGCTTCAGCAGCAACGACTACCTCGGTCTTGCCGCGCACCCCGCGTTGGCGAAGGCATGGGCCGAAGGCGCCGCGCTGTACGGCACGGGCAGCGGTGGTTCGCACCTGATCCTCGGCCATTCGCGCGCCCACGCGCAGCTCGAGGAGCGGCTTGCCGAGTGGATGGCTCCTTTCATCCCCGAAGCGCAGAGCCTGTTCTTCTGCACGGGCTACATGGCCAACCTCGCCGTGCTGTCGGCGCTCGGCGGCGCCGAGGCGGTCATCTTCTCGGAAGCACTCAACCATGCTTCGCTGATCGACGGCGCGAGGCTGGCGAAGGCGCGCGTCGAGCGCTATCCGCACTGCGGCGTGGCCGCGCTCGACGCGCAGCTCGCCGCCTGCGACGCGCCCGTGAAGCTCATCGTCAGCGATGCAGTGTTCAGCATGGACGGCCACATCGCACCCGTGGCCGAACTGCTCGCGCTGGCCGAGCGGCACGATGCCTGGCTGGTGATCGACGACGCGCACGGCTTCGGCGTGCTCGGCGCCACCGGACGCGGCGTGCTCGAAGCCATGGGCTTGCGCTCGGAGCGGCTGGTGCTGATCGGCACGCTGGGCAAGGCCGCGGGCGTGTCGGGCGCCTTTGTGGCGGCGCATCGCACCGTCGTCGACTACCTGGTGCAGCGCGCGCGGCCGTACATCTTCACCACGGCCGCACCGCCGGCCGTCGCGCACGCGCTGCTCGCGAGCCTGGCGCTGATCCAGGGCGAGGAGGGCGCCGAACGCCGTTCACGCCTGCGGGAACGCATCGCGCAATTGCGCCGGGGCCTGACCGCCGTGCTGCCAGCGGACGGCAGCGCATGGCTGCCCGAGTCGCCCACCGCGATCCAGCCGCTGATCGTCGGCGACAACGCGCGCGCGATGCGCACCATGGCGCAGCTCGATGCGCGCGGCCTGCGCGTCGGCGCGATCCGCCCGCCGACCGTGCCCACCGGCACCGCGCGGCTGCGCATCGCGCTGTCGGCCAGCCACGGCGAAGCCGACGTCGCCCGGCTCGTCGATGCATTGGGCGATGCGCTGGCGCAGCCCTGGAAGGAGGCCGCATGAACTGGTTCGTCACCGGCACCGACACGGGCATCGGCAAGACGCTGGTCAGCAGCGCCATGCTGAGCCTGCTGGCCGGTTCCGGCCTGCGCGCGGTCGGCATGAAGCCGGTGGCCGCAGGGCTCGAAGAACGCGACGGCGAATGGCGCAACGAAGACGTGGAGCAGCTGCGCGCGGCCGGCAACGTCGACGCGCCACTGGCGCTGCGCAGCCCGTACCTGCTGCGCGCGCCGATGTCGCCGCACCTGGCGGCCAGGGAAGAGGGCGTGCACATCACGCTGCGGCCGATGCTCTTGGCCTTCGCGGAACTCTCGGCGCGCGCCGATGCCGTGGTGGTCGAAGGCGTGGGTGGCTTCTGCGTGCCGTTCGGCGACGACCTCGACAGCGCCGACCTCGCCGTGGCGCTGGGCCTGCCCGTGATCCTCGTGGTCGGCCTGCGGCTGGGTTGCCTCAACCATGCGCTGCTGAGCGCCGAGGCGGTTCGCGCGCGGGGCCTCGTGCTGGCGGGCTGGGTGGCGAGCGTTGTCGATCCCTCGATGCTGGCGCCGCAAGCCAACCTGCAGACGCTGCGTGCCCGGCTCGGCGCGCCGCTGCTCGGCGTGGTGCCGCATCTGCAGCAACCCGGCGCCGCGCAGGCCGCGCGCCACATCGACTTGCGTGCACTGCGCGCGACGGCGGCCCATGCCGCGCGCCGTGCCGCGGCGGAGGAATCAGCCGCGCTGGCCTGATTCGACGAGCCGCTTGGCTCGCACGCCGCCCTGGCGCTCCAGCATCCAGCCCGGGTACTCGGCCGGCAGCGCGCTCACCTTGTCCAGCGCGGCCAGCTCGTCGCCCGTGAGCTTGATGGCCGTGGCTGCGATGTTGTCGTCCAACTGCTCGGCGCGCTTGGCACCGACGATCACGCTGGTCACCACCTGCTGGTGCAGCAGCCACGCCAGCGCGATCTGCGCGACCGAAACCTTGCGCGCTTCGGCCAGCTGGCGCATCACGTCGATGCAGTCGTAGGCGCGCTCGACGTTCACCGGCGGAAAGTCGAAGGTGGTGCGGCGGCTGCCTTTTTCCGCCTGCGTGTCGCGGCCGTACTTGCCGCTCAGCAGGCCGCCCGCGAGCGGGCTCCAGACCATCAACCCGACGTTTTCGCTGCGCAGCATGGGCGCCAGCTCGCGTTCCAGGTCGCGCCCGGCGATGGTGTAGTAGGCCTGCAGCGACTCGAAGCGCGCGAGCCGGTCGCGCTCGGCGATGCCCAGCGCCTTCGCGATCTGCCAGGCCGCCCAGTTCGACACGCCCACGTAGCGCACGTGGCCCTGGCGCACGAGGTTGTCGAGCGCGTGCACGGTTTCCTCGATGGGCGTGATGGGGTCGAAGCCGTGGATCTGGTACAGGTCGATGTGGTCGAGCTGCAGGCGCTGCAGGCTGGCCTTGACGCCGTCCATGATGTGGAAGCGCGAGGCGCCCGCGGAGTTGACGCCCTTGCTGCCGGTTTCGCCGAGCACCTTGGTGGCCAGCACGAAACTGTCGCGCGGCACCTTGAGGTTCTTCAGCGCCTGGCCGGTGATGACTTCCGACTGCCCTTCGGAGTACACGTCCGCCGTGTCGATGAAGTTGATGCCGGCGTCGAGCGCGCGGCCGACCAGCCCTTCGGCCTCCGACTGCTGCAGGTTGCCGATCTGGCCCCAGATGCCGGAGGAGCCGCCGAAGGTCATGGTGCCGAGGCACAGTTCGGAAACCAGGAGGCCGGTGCGGCCGAATTTGCGGTATTGCATGGAGAGGTTCCTTTGCGTTGGAGGCAGGCGCCGAAAGGGGCCGACAAGCCCGGGCGACTGCGGAAAAGTATCCCGCCGGCGCCTGGCCCATGGCGAGCGCGTTCCTGCAAAGTATTCGCCTGATTCTCCAGACCTCCCGCGTGGCGCGTGCGAATCCGATGGAGGAGCGCTAAGCTTCGAACCGCTCATTCCTCCATGGTGGCCGCCCCTTTGGCCCCCAACCATGACAAGGCCTCGAACATGTCCGACGAAACACCCGAAATCGCCGCCGTCATCGCCCAGCCGATGCCGCTGGAGCCCGAACTCGACGAAGCCCGCAAGGAACTGGTGGCGCTCATCGAGCACATCACGCGCGGGCAGGACGGCACCGTCATCACCGCCGTGCCCGGCCTGCAGGTGTTCTGCATCAGCAAGCCCGAAGGCCCCAAGCACGCCTTCGCGTCTCCGGCGCTGGGCCTGATCGCGCAGGGTTCCAAGCGGATCATCGTGGGCGACGACATCTACGTGTACGACCCGATGCACTACCTCGTCACCTCGGTCGACCTGCCGGTGTGCGGCCAGGTGTGCGTGACGAGCGAGAAGGAGCCTTACCTCGGCGTGCGGCTGGAACTGGCCCTCGACGAAATCGGCGAGCTCATCGGCGACGAGAAGCTGCCCGCCAAGGCCAATGCGCCAGCCTCGCGCGGCATGTACGTCAACCGCATCGCCATGCCGGTGCTCGAACCCGTGCTGCGCCTGTTGCGGCTGCTCGATACGCCGGAAGACGTGCCGATCATGGCGCCGCTCATCAAGCGCGAGATCATGTACCGCCTGCTGGTCAACGGCGAGGGCGCGCGGCTGCGGCAGATCGCGCTGCAGGACAGCCACACCCAGCGCATCGCGAAAGCCATCAGCGCGCTGCGCGTCAACTACGCGCAGTCGCTGCGGGTGGAAGACATGGCGCGGGCGGTGCACATGAGCGTGTCGTCGTTCCATCACCACTTCAAGGCCGTCACCGCGATGAGCCCGCTGCAGTACCAGAAGCAGCTGCGCCTGCAGGAGGCGCGCCGGCAGATGCTGATCGCCGGCGCCGACGTGGCGAGCGCCGCGCACAACGTGGGCTACGAAAGCCCGTCGCAGTTCGCGCGCGAGTACGGCCGCATGTTCGGCGCGCCGCCGCTGCGCGACAAGCGCCGCTGGCTCGGCGAGGCAGGCAACGACGCGATGGGGGCGGCCTCGATGGAGGCTGCGTGAACCGGCCGGGCAGCATGGCCGGCGCGCCGCCGCATGGCTGATTCGAAGATCGCCAAGTTCATCGTCGCGGGCATCACCGGCAGCTCGGCCATGCTGTCGGAAGGCATCCGTTCGGGCACGGCAAGGAGCTGTACTTCTGGAGCCTCATCGTCGCGGTGCTGATCTTCGGGCTGGGCGGCGGCGTTTCGTTCTACAAAGGCGTCCAGCACATCCGCCAGCCCGAGCCGATGCGCGACCCGACGTGGAATTACGTGGTGCTTGCGGCGGCCGCGCCGGGCATCTGGTCCAGCCATGCACTGGACGCGCGGTAGCACCTGCCGCGGTTCGCACGTCGCCCCTGCCATGCAGGTTTCGCGGAATTTCGCTATTGTTTTGTTCGCTGCAGCAACACGGAGTAATGCATGCTTTGGCAAAAGAAGCTGGCACGATGGAGCGACGTGGTCCGCGAACGCGCCAACCTGCCTGTGCGGCTTACCTTGTGGGACGGCCAGTCCTACGACTTCGGCACCTTCAGCGGGCCTTCGGTCACGCTGCACGTGAAGACGCCCGCCGCGCTGCCGCTGATGCTGCATCCCACGCTCGACAACCTCGGCGAGGCCTACGTCAAGAGCAAGATCGACATCGAGGGCAAGCTCAGCGACGTCATCGACATCGCCTACGGCCTCGCCAGGACGTCGATCGACAAGCACGGCGGGGCGCTGCGGAACATGGCGCGCCATTTCGCGCACACGAGGTCGTCGGACAGGAAGTCCGTCCAGTACCACTACGACGTCTCCAACGAGTTCTATCGGCTGTGGCTCGATCCGAACATGGTCTATTCATGCGCCTACTTCGAGAACGGCGACGAGGACTTGGCCACTGCGCAACTGAAGAAGATAGACCACATCCTCACCAAGATCGAACTGAAGCCGGGCCAGACGCTGCTCGACATCGGCTGCGGCTGGGGCGCTCTGGCGATCCGTGCGGCGCAGAAATTCGGCGCGCGCTGCGTGGGGGTGACGCTCTCTCGGAACCAGCTGGAGCTGGCGACCGAACGCGTGAAGGCCGCCGGCCTGCACGACCGCATCGAGATCCGCCTGCAGGACTACCGCGACGTGACCGGCCGGTTCGACCGCATCACCAGCGTCGGCATGTTCGAGCACGTGGGCCGCAGGAACCTGCCTGCGTACTTCAGGCGCGTGCAGGAGCTGCTTGCAGACGACGGCGTGGTGATGAACCACGGCATCACCTCGTCCGACCCCGCCGGCGGCGGCATGTCGTACGGCGGCGGCGACTTCATCGACCGCTACGTGTTCCCCAACGGCGAGCTGCCGCACATCAGCCTCGCGCTGCAGGCCATGCAGCAGGGCGGCCTCGAAGCCTTCGACGTGGAGAACCTGCGCCGCCACTATGTGCGCACGCTGCGCTGCTGGAGCGATGCCTACGAAGCCAACAGCGAGAAGGCGCGCGCGTTCGTCGACGAAGAAAAATTCCGTATCTGGCGCATCTACCTCGCGGGCTGCGCCTATGCCTTCGAGAACGACGACGTGGCCATCTACCAGGTCGTGGGCCGCAAGGCAGGGCGGCCGGCGAACACGCTGCCGTGGTCGCGCCGCTATATCTACGACGGCACCTCGTTCGGAAGCCCCTAGAGCTTGAGCGCCGGACAAGGGCTCAAGCCGTCTATAGCATGCACGGCTCATGACTTCCACCAACAGAACAACAAACCGCCCCCTCGTCATCGCCTCGATCATGGCCTCCATGGCGATGGTGGCCATCGAAGCCACCATCGTCTCCACCGTCATGCCGCAGATCGCCTCCGAACTGGGCGGACTGCATCTGTACAGCTGGGTGTTCGCCTCCTTCCTGCTGGCGCAGACCGCGATGACTGTGGTGTTCGGCAAGCTCTCGGACCTGTACGGCCGCAAGCCCATCATGTTCGTGGGCATCGCCGTCTTCGTTCTCGGGTCGGTGCTGGCGGGTTTCGCGTGGTCGATGCCGGCCATGATCTGCTTCCGGCTCATCCAGGGCATCGGCGCGGGCGCCATCCAGCCGGTGGCGCTCACCATCGTGGGCGATCTCTATCCGGTGCGCGAACGCGGCAAGGTGCAGGGCTGGCTTGCGAGCGTCTGGGCCGTGTCGGCTGTGGTGGGGCCGATGATCGGCGCACTGATCGTGCAGAAGCTGTCCTGGGCCTGGATCTTCTGGGTCAACGTGCCCATCGGCCTGGCGGCCGCGGCTGGCTTCTGGCTCTTCCTGCACGAAGCGCCGACGGTGCGCCGCTCGTCCATCGACATGGTGGGTGCGGTGCTGTTCACCATCGGCATTGCGGCGCTGATGATCGCGCTGACGGAATTCGGCGTCGGCAATTCGGGCGTGGCACTCGCGTGGGCCGGGTTGTTCGTCGTCACGCTCGTGCTGTTCATCGCGCAGGAGCGCCGTGCCACCGACCCGATGATGTCGCTGAAGCTCTGGGGCGCGCGGATGATCGCCGCCGTCAACGGCGCGGCAATGCTGGCCGGCATGGTGCTGATCGGCATCACGACCTTCCTGCCGATGTACGTGCAGGTGGTGCTCGAGCGCTCGTCGGTCACGGCCGGCCTCACGCTCACGATGGTGATGCTCGGCTGGCCCATCGGTGCGACGCTGACCTCGCGCACCTTCCATCGCATCGGCCTGTGGCGCATGGTGGTGGTCGGTGCAGCGCTGATTCCGGTGGGCACCTCGGCCTTCGTCTTGCTCGCGTCAGGCAGCTCGCCGGTGCTGCCCGCCATCGGCTCCTTCGTTATCGGCCTGGGCATGGGCGTGATGAGCCTGAGCTCGCTGATCCTGATCCAGGAAGGCGTCGATCTTGCGCAGCGCGGCATCGCCACGGCGTCGAACGTGTTCTCCCGCAACCTTGGCAGTGCGCTGGGCGCGGCCTTCTTCGGCGCAGTCTTCAATTTCGGGCTGACGCGCGGGGATGGCAGCCCGATGTTCACCGACGACCAACTGCGCCTGCTGCTGCAGGGTGTGCAGGGTTCGGAGGCCAATGACGCGGGCATTCGCCTGGCGCTGGGCGGTTCGCTGCATCTCACCTTCGTGGCGATGCTGGCCGTGAGCCTGGGTGTGGTCGCGCTGGCGTTGCTGCTGCCGAAGGAAGGACTGGAGAGCCATGCGGTCGGGGCTGGGAAGCCGGCGCCGAAATAGGCCGCTTCAGCGCAGCAGCGACTTCTTCATGTACGCCAGGTAGAAGCCGGGCGCGTAATCGTCGATGCGGGCGTACTCCTCGTAGCCGTGCTTCAGGTAGAACGGGCGCGCCTGCCACTCGAAGGTGTCCAGCTTTGCGTTCTTCGCGCCCAGCGCGATGGCTTGCTGCTCGGCCTCGGCCAGCAGGCGGGTGCCAAGGCCCGAGCCTCGCGCGTCTTCTTCGACGAAGAGCACTTCGATGTTGAGCCAGTAGAGAAACACGAAGCCGCGCAGGCCACCGAGGAGACGCCCGTTCTCGTCCCTTGCGTTGAGGCGGATGTACTGCTGTTCGGGGTACTCGCCGACGAAGCCATAGTTGTAGTGGCGCAGCTTGAGGCCGAGCTCGCCAGAGCGGATTTCTTCAGGCGTGGCGGGGGCAATGGTGAGGTTTTTCATTCGGGAGAAAAGCTGTGCGATGGAACGGTGCAACTCTACCGGCCCGCCCGAAGCCCGAACCCGAACCCAGCCCGCTCACGCCCCTCCATCGCGAACCTCATCAGGAAACTTGGAATCCGTCTTTGGAAAAGCGGTGGCACTGCACAGAATCGGTCGAAGCGTTCGTTCGACCATTGCCATGCCACTGCGTACCTTTCATCTTTCTCCGTCGGCCCAGGGCCGCAAAGTTCTTGCCCTGACAGCCACTGCCTGGCGCATTCCGCCGCGCTCGGCACGCGAAGTGGCGCGCCGGGCGCCGCATGGCTATATGCCTGTGCGGGCGCTGCGGCGGCTTCATGCGGCCGCGGTGCTGGCCTTGCTGCCGCATTCGTGGTGAACTTGGCGCCAGGGCCATGAACCTGGAGACAAGAGAAGATGCTGATCGTCCTGGGTGGTCTGCCGGGCACGGGCAAGACCACCATCGCGTGCGAGATCGCCGAACTCGTGCCGGCCGTCTACCTGCGCATCGACACCATCGAGCAGGCGCTGCGGTCGGCCAGGGTGTTGGCCGGTGACGTGGGGCCGGCCGGCTACATCGTGGCCTATGACCTGGCCCGCGCCAATCTTTCCCCGGGGCAGGCGGTCGTGGCCGACTGCGTGAATCCCTTGCCGGTGACGCGCGAGGCCTGGCGCACCGTCGCGGCAGATACCGCATCGCGCATCGTCGAGGTCGAGATCGTGTGCTCTGATATCGCCGAACATCGGCGCCGCGTCGAGCAGCGCAGCGTCGACGTGCCGGGCCTCGTGCCGCCGGCGTGGGCGTCCGTGCAGCGCCACGACTACGCGCCCTGGACCACCCAACGCCTCGTCATCGATACCGCAAGCCTCAGCGCGCATGAGGCCGTGCAATCGATCCTGTCCCACGTGCGCGACTGAGCATTCAGCAAATATCGATATAGAAATTCAGCGCAAACGGTGCGCGCGATGCCTCGGAGAATTTGCATCAATTCTTTCCGAGGCGTCTTTCGCCGCACACCGTGTCCTACTCGCTGTCCCTGCTCGACAAGAGCCTGATCCCAGAAGGCGCCGACGCCGCTCAAGCGTTCCAGCACACCATTGCGCTCGCGCAAAGCGCGGAGCGGCTGGGCTACCACCGCTACTGGCTCGCCGAGCATCACGGCAACAGGAACTACGCGGGCTCCGCCCCCGAGGTGCTGGCAGCGCACGTGCTCGCGAAGACCTCGCGAATCCGCGTGGGCACGGGTGGCGTCATGCTGCAGCACTACAGCCCGTTCAAGGTGGCCGAGACCTTCCGCGTGTTGGCTTCGCTGGCACCGGGGCGCGTGGACCTGGGCATCGGCAAGGCACCCGGCGGCCTGCCGCTGACGAGCAAGGCGCTGCAATGGCTGCACGATCCGGTGAAGGCGAAGGGCGAGGACTTCAGGCTGCGCCTGGCCGAGCTCGATGCCTTCCTGCACGATGGCATTGCCTCCGGCCATGCGCTGGCCGGCGTGGTGGCCACGCCCAATCCCCCGCAGTTGCCGCAGCGCGTTCTGCTCGGCGGCAGTCCTGAAAGCGCGGTGCTGGCGGCGCGCCTCGGCTGGGACTTTGCCTATGCGGGGCATTTCAACGGCGACCCGGTGAACCTTGCGCAATCGATCGAGGCCTACCGCGCCGAGACGGGCCGCGCGCCGCTGCTCGCGCTCTTCGCCTTCGCGGCCGAGACGCACGAGAAGGCCGCGGAGCTTGTCGGTGCGCTGCGCAGCTTTCGCGTGCACCTGCCCACGGGCCAGAGCGTCAACTTGCCGAGCCTCGAGGCGGCCGCCGAGTTTGCGCGGCAGGCCGGCGTGAGCGACTACCGCACCGAAGAACGCCGCCCGCATGTGATCGCAGGTTCCGGCGAAGAGGTGCGCGACGCGCTCGACGCGTTGAGCGAGCGCTACGGCATCGAGGAGTTCGTCATAGACATCCCCGTGGCCGGTTTCGCCGAGCGCCACGCCTGCGTCGAACTGCTTGCCAAGGCGCGCGAACCGGCGCTGGCCTGAGCCTTTCCTTCAACCTCACAAGAACGATCGTCATGAGCAACATCAAGTTCGGCGTCATGCTGCAGGGTGCCGGCAGCCACATGAATTCATGGAAGCATCCGGGCGGGCCGGCCGACGCCAGCGTCAACCTCGACTTTTTCGTGCGCACCGCGCAGAAGGCCGAAGCGGCCGGCATCGCCTTCGCATTCGTGGCGGACGGGCTCTACATCAACGAGAAGTCGATCCCGCATTTCCTCAACCGCTTCGAGCCGATCTCGATTCTTTCGGCTCTCGCCACCGTGACCTCGAAGATCGGCCTCGCGGGTACCGTTTCCAGTTCGTACAGCGACCCGTTCACGGTGGCGCGCCAGTTCGCCTCGCTCGACCTGATCAGCGGCGGCCGCGCGGGCTGGAACGTGGTGACCACCCCGCTCGAAGGCAGCGCGAAGAACTACAGCCGCAGCCACCCCGAGCACGCGCTGCGCTACGAGATCGCCGACGAGTACCTTGCCGTCACGCAGGGCCTGTGGGACAGCTGGGACGACGATGCCTTCGCGCGCAACCGCGAGACCGGCCAGTTCTTCGAGCGCGAGAAGCTCCACACGCTGGACCACAAGGGGCGCTTCTTCCAGGTATCGGGCCCGCTGAACATCCAGCGCTCGCCGCAGGGCCAGCCGGTGATTTTCCAGGCCGGATCGTCGGACGCGGGTGTCGGTCTCGCGGGCAAGTATGCGGACGCGGTGTTCACGCATTCACCTTCGCTGGAAGACACGCGCAGCTTCCTGCGGCAGGTGAAGGCCAGTGCGGTCGCGCAGGGCCGTCAGGCCGACGACGTGAAGATATTCCCCGGCATCGGTCCCGTGGTCGCGGCCACCGAGGAAGAAGCCGAGGCCAAGTACCGCGCCATCCGCGAACTGCTGACGGTGGAGGAGGCGCTGGCCTACTTGGGTCGCTTCTTCGATCATCACGACTTCGGCCAGTACCCGCTGGACGCGCCGTTCCCCGAGCTGGACGAAATCGGCCGCAACAGTTTTCGCTCGACCACCGACCGCATCAAGGCCAACGCGAAGGCCAATGGCCAGACCTTGCGCGAAGTGGCGCTCGAAGTGGCCACGCCGCGCACGCAGTTTGTAGGCACCGGCGAGCGCATCGCCGACGAGATCATCCGCTGGGTGGACGAGGGCGCGGCCGATGGCTTCATCCTCGGTTTCCCGGTGCTGGGGCAGGGCCTGGACGACTTCATCGAGTTCGTGATTCCGGTGCTGGAGGCGCGCGGGCGCTACCAGCGAGAACTGCCTGGCGTCACCCTGCGCGACCACCTGGGACTGCCACGCAAGGCGAGCCGCTACGCCGCGCAAGACGACGCACCCGCAGCGAAAAAGAAGGTCGCCTGATGGGAGTGAACCGCAAGGAGACGGAGACGAACCGCATGAACGAACACTTCCTCTACACCACGCCGCTCGACCCGCGCGCAAAGCCGTTGCTCGAAGGCCTTTCGTTTGAGTACGACAGCCGCTATGGCGACGTGCTGCGCGAGCCCGGCGCGCCGCGCGAGATAGACCGCTATCCGGCCGAGGTGTTTGCGCCGTCGCACGGCGGCAACTTCGTGCTGCTGCTGCGGGACGGCATCGCCATCGGCGGTGGCGCCTTCATGCGCCATGACGAGCGCACGGCGGAACTCAAGCGCGTGTGGACGCATGCAGACCTGCGGCGGCAGGGTTTGGCCAGCAAGGTGCTTGCCGAGCTGGAGGCGCAGGTGCTGCGGCAGGGCTATGAGCGCATCTACCTGACGACGGGCTTTCGCCAGCCCGAGGCCGTGGGCCTGTACCTCGGCCATGGCTACACGGCGCTGTTCGATCCGCCCATCGACCCCGAAACGCCGCGCAAGCTGCCTTTCGAGAAGCACCTGGACACGGGGCGCCATCACGGCCGTCCGACCGCGCAACGAGCCGAGGCGGTACAGCGATGAACACGACCGTCCTCGACGCCGGCAGCGAGCCGCGCAGCCCTGCGCCCGTTCGTGCGCCTCAACCGCCGCGCGCGGCAGCAGCGCCAGCACCCGCCAAGGGCGACTACTCGCACTTCCGCGTCGTGCCGGCGAAGTACCCGGCCCGCACGGCCGGCACCATCTTTGCCGTGGCGGTCATCGGCATCGTGCTGCATTCGACGCTCACCAACCCGCGCTGGGGCTGGGGCGTGTTCGCCGAATGGTTCTTTGCGCAGCCGGTGCTCGAAGGGCTGGGCCGCACGCTGCTGCTGACGGCGCTGGGCGCGTTGCTCGGCTTCTTTTTCGGCACCGGGCTGGCGCTGGCACGCGTCTCCCGCTCGCCGCTGCTGGCGCGGCTGTCATGGGTGTTCACGTGGATCTTCCGGTCGATTCCGGTGATCGTGCTGCTGCTGATCATCAACAACCTCGGCTACCTCTACGAGACCGTAGCGCTGGGCATTCCGGGCACCGACGTCACCTTCTTCTCGTACCCGACCACGCAGCTGATCAGCCCGTTCGTGGCGGCACTGGTGGGCCTCACGCTGAACCAGGCGGCCTTTGCCTCGGAGATCGTGCGCGGCGGCATCCTTTCGGTGGAGCAGGGGCAGCTCGAAGCGGCGGCTGCACTGGGGCTGTCGCGCGGAAGGCAGTCGCTGCGTATCGTGCTGCCGCAGGCGATGCGCACGATCTTGCCGACGGCCTTCAACGACATCATCGGGCTGGCCAAGGGCACGTCGAACCTCTACATCCTGGCGCTGCCCGAGCTGTTCTACACGATCCAGATCATCTACCGGCGCAACCTCGAAGTGATTCCGCTGTTGATGGTGGCGACGGTGTGGTACCTCATCATCCTCACGGTGCTGTCGGTGGCGCAGCACTACATCGAGCGGTATTTTTCGCGCGGCGCGCTGCGCCATCCGCCGCGTTCGTGGCTCGGTGGCGTGGTGCGCGGCCTGTGGCGATCGAAGGCGCCGACCGTGGCACCCGTGACCGGAGCGCCGGTCGCCGCCGACGCCCCCGCGCAGGTGCCGCGCTGGACCGATCCGCTCACGCGGGGCGGCGAGGTCACGATCCACGGCGTTTCGAAGAGCTTCGGCACGCTCAAGGTACTCGACGACGTGACGCTCACCGTGGGTCAGGGCAGCGTGACGGTCATCCTCGGCCAGTCGGGCTCGGGCAAGTCGACGCTGCTGCGCGTCATCAATCACCTGGAGCGCGTGGACGACGGCTTCATTGCCATCGACGGCGAACTCATCGGCTACCGCCGCGACGCGGACACGCTCTACGAGCTGCACGAGAAGGAAATCCTCAAGCGCCGCGTTGACGTGGGCATGGTGTTCCAGAACTTCAACCTGTTCCCGCACCTCACGGTGCTGGAGAACATCGTCGAGGCGCCGGTGTCGGTGCGCGGCCTGCCGCGCGCCGAAGCCGAGGCACTGGCCTCCGAGCTGCTGGGGCGCGTGGGCCTGGGCGACAAGACGCATGCCTATCCGCGCCAGCTTTCCGGCGGCCAGCAGCAGCGCGTGGCCATCGCGCGCGCGCTCGCGCTCAAGCCCAAGGTGCTGCTGTTCGACGAGCCCACCTCGGCGCTCGACCCCGAGCTTGTGGGCGAGGTGCTGGCCGTCATCAAGGAGCTGGCGCGCTCGGGCACCACGCTGGTCATCGTGACGCACGAGATCGGTTTTGCGCGCGAGGTGGCCGACACCATCGTCTTCATGGAGCGCGGCCGCATTCTCGAAACCGGCACGCCCGACAAGGTGTTCAACGCGCCGGAGCATCCGCGCACGGCTGAGTTCCTGGCCAAGGTTCTTTGATTCCTCATCCTTTTCTTTCTCTACTGCATCGCTCTTCATGACCCATCGACGAAACATCCTGTCCGCTCTTCTGGCGACGTTGCTGCCCCTGGCTGCCCTGGCGCAACCCGCCGCCGACCTGAGCCCCGAGCAGGCCGGCCGGCCGCGCGCGCAGAAGCTCGACGAGGCCGTCAAGCTCGCGAAGGACTTCAAGTTCCAGAAGGAGGGCGTGCTCGTCGTCGGCACGACCACCGGCCGCCTGCCGTTCGCGGCCTATGCGACCGACACGAAGACGCCCGTGGGCAACGCCCCCGACATCGCCCAGCTGGTGGCCGACAGCCTCGGCCGCAAGCTGGAGCTGGTGTCCACCGCCTGGGCCGATTGGCCGCTGGGCCTGCAGTCGGGCAAGTTCGACGTGGTGGTGTCCAACGTGACAGTGACCGAAGAGCGCAAGGAGAAGTTCGACTTCTCCACTTACCGCAACGACCAGATCGGCATCTACGTGAAGTCCGACAGCAAGCTTGGCGCCATCAAGGAGCCGAAGGACATCGCGGGTCTGAAGGTGATCGTGTCGGCCAGCACCAACCAGGAGCAGATCCTGCTGCGCTGGAACAAGCAGAACGTGGCGGCCGGGCTGAAGCCGGTCGAGATCCAGTACTACGACGACGATGTGGTGCAGCGGCTGGCGATCCAGTCGGGCCGCGCCGATGCGTACGTGGGCCCGAACGCCATCGCGGCCTATGAGGCGCGCGACGGCAAGACGAAGCTCGCGGGTGTGTTCTCCGGCGGCTGGCCGCAGAACGCCGAGATTGCAGTCACTTCACGCAAGGGCTCGGGCATTGCGGACGCCATCACGCTCGCACTGAACGCGCAGATCAGGAACGGCAACTACGCCAAGGCGCTTTCGCGCTGGAATCTGAATTCCGAAGCCATCGAGGCCTCGCGCACCAATCCGCCAGGCCTGCCGAAGAACTGAGCGACGGGCATGACTTTCAAGTACGCACCGGGCGCCTGGATCGCCCGCAGCTTCGTCGCACTCGCGCTGGTTGCCGGCGCGGTGCAGGCTGCCGACAAGTTCGACTTCAGCCCCGAACAGCGCAGCCGTCTGCGCGCCGGCAAGGACGCGGAAGCCGTCAATGCCATTCCACCGAGCTTCAGATTCGTGAAGGAAGGCGTGCTGACCGTCGCCATTGCGCCGTTCGCCCCACCCATCTCGACCTACGCCACCGACGCGAGGACGGTCGTCGGCTTCGACGCCGACTTCGCGCTGCTCATCGCCGATGCGCTGGGCCTGAAGCTCGACCTGCAGCCCATCGCCTGGGCCGACTGGCCGCTGGGCCTGAGCTCGGGTAAGTACGACGCGGTGATCTCCAACGTGGGCGTGACAGAGCAGCGCAAGGAGAAGTTCGACTTCTCGACCTACCGCCTCGGCCTGCATGGCTTCTATGTGCGCACCGACAGCGCGATCAAGTCGATCAAGGAGCCGAAGGACGTGGCGGGCCTCAAGCTGACGACCGGCGCCGGCACCAACCAGGAGCGCATCCTGCTCGAGTGGAACCGGCAGAACGTTGCGGCGGGTTTGAAGCCCGTCGAGATCCAGTACTACGACGATGATGTGACGCGCACGCTGGCGGTGGTCACCAAGCGGGTCGATGCCAACTTCAATCCGAATGCGCCGCAGGCCTATGAGGCTGCGAAGAACGGGCAGATCCGGTTGGTCGGAACGGTCAACGCGGGCTGGCCGCTGAAGTCGGACGTGGCCATTGCCACGCGCAAGGGCAGCGGCCTCGCGGTGGCGCTGACCACCGCGGCCAATGGCCTGATCCGCAACGGCACCTACGCCAAGGCGCTGGCGCGCTGGAGCCTCGTGGAAGAAGCCTTGCCGAAGTCGGAGACCAACCCGCCCGGTTTGCCGAAGTTCGCGCCATGAGCATCCGCCATCTTGCATTCCTCACGCCCGGCAACTACGCCGAGGGCGATCCGCACACCGGACTCGAAGCCGCGCTGAAGCTCTTCGAATTCGGCGAGAAGCTCGGCTTCAACGGTGCATGGGTGCGGCAGCGGCACCTGGAGCGCGGCGTGTCGTCGGCCGCGACCTTCCTGGCCGCCGCAACGCAGCGTGCGCGTCGCATCGAGCTGGGCGCGGCAGTGATCCAGATGGGCTACGAGAATCCGTTCCGGCTTGCCGAAGACCTCGCCACGGTCGACGTGCTCTCGCGCGGCCGGCTGCAGGTGGGCCTGAGCGCGGGCGCGCCGCAGCATGGCGCGCTGTTGGGCAACCGCTTCTACGACGCGGCGCCGAACACCGTCGACTTCACGCACAAGCGCGTCGGGCGGCTCAAGGCCAACCTGGAGGACACGCTGCTTGGCGATGAGCAGACTTTTGTCGAGTCGGCCGGCGGTCGCGTTCGGCCGCGCATTCAACCGTACCCACAGGGCTTGACCGACCGGCTCTGGTACGGCGGCGGTTCGTTGCGCTCGGTCGAGTGGGCGGGACGCAATGCGTTCAACCTGCTGCTGGGCAATGTGCTGTCGGGCGAGACCACCGACGACTTTTTGCAGGCGCAGCTGGGCCTCGTCGAGCGCTATCGCGCCAGCGAAGCGGATGGGCGCAGGGGCAGGGTGGCGCTGGGCCGCGTGATCGTGCCGCTCGATGGCGCCGATGCCGCCACGCGCAAGCGCTACCGCGAGTTTGTGGCCGGCCGCGTCGAACGCACGCTGACGCCGCAGGGCGAGCGGCGCACGCTGTTCGCGGGCGACCTTGTGGGTACCTCCGACGAAATCCTGGAGCGCCTGCGGCACGACCCGGTGCTGCCGCATGTGAGCGAATTGCGTGTGGAGCTGCCCTACAACTTCAGCGGTGCGGAATACGAACAGATCCTGACCGACTTGTCTGGCCGCATCGCGCCGGAACTCGGTTGGCGGGCGCTTTGAACTGGAGGATGGAGAGAGAGGGGAGACGCTGAGGCATTGAGTTCGAGGTGAGTCGGAGTCGGGTTGCGCTTTCTGCAATTCGACGGGCGACTTTTCAACGGGCCTTCGGCCCGTTTTTTTTCAAGAGAAGGCGAGCCCTACAGCATGTAAGTCACGAGCTTGAAGTCCGGGTCCTCGGGGAAGGGCTTCACCGTGAAGCCCAGCCGCCGCACCAGCTTCAGCATGTCGGGGTTGTTGGCCAGCACCAGCCCGTCGATTTCCGCAAGGCCCTTGTCGCGCGCCACGTCGATGATGCTTTCCATCAGCCGCGAGCCGATGCCCTTGCCGCTGAACTCGTCGGCCACCACCAGCGAGAACTCGCAGCTGGTCTGGTCGGGGTTGGTGACGTAGCGCGACACCCCCACGATGTGCTCGCTCTCGAGCACGGTGCCTTCGGGCGACACGCTGCGCTCCAGCATCACCGCCACCAGCGCCATCTCGCGGTCGTAGTCGATCAGCGTGAAGCGCGACAGCATCGACGGCGGCAGTTCGTGGAAGCGCGAGACGAAGCGGAACCAGCGGCTCTCGGGCGACAGGCCCTGCACCAGCGCCTGCAGCATCTGGGCGTCGTTGGGGTGTACCGGCCGCACGATGTAGGTGCCGCCGCCGGTGCCCGGCAGGGGCCACTCGCGCCGGTAGCGCGCGGGGTACGGCATGATCGCCAGGTGCTGGTAGCCGTTGCCCAGGTGGCCCGCCGCCGCCTGCGTGCTGCTGCCGATCACGATGCGCGCATCGACGGACACCGCGCCCGACTCGTCCACGATGATCGGGTTGATGTCCATCTCGCGCAGCTCGGGCAGCTCGCACACCATTTCAGACACGCGCAGCAGCACGTCTTCGATCGCTTCCATGTTCACGGCACTCGCGCCGCGCCATTCACCCAGCGTCTGCGCCACGCGCGAGCGCTCGATGAGCCGGTGCGCGAGAAACTGGTTGAGCGGCGGCAGCTCCATCGCGCGGTCGTTCAGCAGCTCGATCATGGTGCCTCCCGCACCGAAGACGATGACCGGGCCGAAGGGTTCGTCGGTCACCATGCCCACGTAGATCTCGCGGCCGCGCCGCGCCCGCACCATCTTCTGCACGGTCACGCCGTTGATGCGCGCCTCGGGCGCGAGGCGGGCCACGCGCTCCATCATCTCGATGTAGGTGTCGCGCGCGCCGGTGCCGTTCATCACGTTGAGCGCGACGCCCTCGACGTCCGACTTGTGGGGGATGTCGGGCGAATCGATCTTCAGCGCCACCGGAAAGCCAAGCTGCGTCGCGATCATCATCGCCTCGCTGGCGCTGCGCGCGAGCATCGTGCGCGTGATCGGAATGTGGAAGGACGACAGCAGCGACTTCGATTCCATCTCCGTCAACACACGGCGCCGCTCGGCCAGCACGCTTTCGATCAGCAGGCGCGCGCCCTCGATGTCGGGCTTGGCCAGCGCCGACAGCGGCGGCGGCGTCTGCTGCAGCAACTGCTGGTTCTGGTAGAAGGCCGCGATGTTGCCGAAGGCGCCCACCGCAGCCTCTGGCGTGCGAAAGCTCGGGATGGTTGCCTCGGCCAGCACCGAGCGCGCCTTGCCGACGGAAGAGTCGCCCATCCAGCAGGCCAGCAGCGGCTTGTTCATCGGCCGCGGAATGTCCGCCAGCGCTTTTGCGGTGGCGGCCGCATCGGCGCCGGCCTTGGGCGAGAAGATGGCGAGCACGCCGTCGACCTGGCTGTCGGCCGAGGCTGCGTCGATGGCGGCGCGGTAGTGTGCGGGCAGGGCCTCTTCAGAAAGGTCGATCAGGTCGGCCAGCGAGGCGAGCGGGGGCAGGGCGGGCTGCAGCACTTTCTGCGCGGGTGCGGAGAGCTTGCCCAGGTCGAGCCCGATCTCGTTGATCCAGTCGGCCGCCAGCACACCGGGGCCGCCGCCGTTGGTGACCACCGCAAGCCGCTTGCCCACGGGGCGGTAGCGCGAGGCCAGGCACTTGGCGGCCGAGAACAGTTCGACGAAGGAACGCACGCGCACGGCGCCCGCGCGGCGCAAGGCGGAATCGAACACGTCGTCGCTGCCCACGATGGCCGCGCTGTGTGTCTGCGCGGCCTCGTTGCCCGCGGGCTTGCGGCCGGCCTTGAGCACCACCACCGGCTTGGCATGCGAGGCCGAACGCAGCGCGCTCATGAAGCGGCGCGCGTCGGCAATACCTTCGAGGTACACGATGATGCTGTGCGTGGCCTGGTCGTTGGCGAGGAAGTCGAGCACCTGCGGAATGTCGACCGAGGTGTGCGGGCCCAGCGACACCACGCTGGAAAAACCGACGCCGTTCTGCCGCGCCCAGTCGAGCATCGAGGCCGTGAGCGCACCCGATTGCGACACCAGTGCGAGCGGCCCCGGCTTGGCCAGCGGACCGGCCGCACTCGCATTCAGATGCAGCAGCGGCCGCTGGAAACCGAGCGAGTTCGGCCCCAGCAGATGCACCCCTTCGCGCTGCGCGATCTTGCGCCACTGAGCCGCCTGGTCCGCGCCGATGCCGCTCGAAAGAACCGCTGCCGCCGTGCAGCCGATGCGCCCTGCGATTTCAAGCGCGGCCGCCACGTCGCGCGGCGCCAGCGCGATCAGTGCGAGGTCGGCGTGGGTCTGGGCCAACTCTTCGAGCGTGCCCTTGGTGCGCACGTCCAGAAAGCGCAATGTGCCGTCGAAGCGGTCGGTGCGAAAGGCCTCGCGCAGCGTGTGGCCCGCCGGAGTCTGGCCGCCCGGATCGTCGGCGTGGCCGACGAAGGCCACGATGGAGGCGGGCGCGAAAAGCGGGTTCAGGAAATGCTTGTCCATGCCCCCAAGTCTGCACCGTTCGCCGGCCGTTGTGCAGTGCGGTGGTCAGGACGGATTCAGCGCGCTTGGCTATAGTCAAGGTTCCATGCAAAAACGTATCGGCGTGATCTTCGTCTCGCGACGAAATTCATTACGCAGCATCCTGGCCGAAGCGTGCCTCGCGCACCTGGACCCGAAGCGGTTCTCGGCATCTTCCTGCGGTCAACCCGGGCAGGTCGCCCGCGAGTTCCATCCCGCAGCCGTCGCCGCATTGAAGAGCACGAGCATCCCCGTGCCGCTGCGGCCGCCGCGCAGCTGGGACGAACTGGTGCGCGCGAATGCAGCGGCGGCAGACTTCGTCATCACGCTGGATGCGACCACCGAATCCCGCCAGCCGCCATGGCCCGGCCAGCCCGACGCGGCGTTGTGGGCCTACCCGGACGTGGCCGATGGCAGCGACCTCGACAAGATCGCGCACGACGCGATCCAGATGCTGTTCTCGCTGCGCCGCCGGCTGGAACTGCTCGTGAGCCTGCCGATACAAGGGGTGGATCGCTCGGCCGTGCGCTCCGACCTGCGGGACCTGGGGTACTTGCGCTAGTGGGCCTGCGCAGCGTGGCGCCCCGCGTCCGTCGCTTCACTCCAGCGTGAAGCCGATCTTCAGCGTCACTTGCCAGTGCGCCACCTTGCCGTCGACCACATGCCCACGTGTCTCGGTCACGGTGAACCACTGGATGTTGCGCACCGTCTCGTGCGCCTTGGCGATGGCCACCTGCACGGCATCTTCGATGCCCGTCGGCGAGGAGCCCGTCAGTTCGAGCGATTTGTAGACATGGTTGGACATGGGATCGGTCTCCTTCAGGTTGTTGGTTGGACAGCGGCGGCAAGGCGGCCGCAAAACATCGTAGTCCTGTTGCGGGCGGCAGTGGACGAATCCGGCTATCGATATGCGCCCAGCTGCTTTCCCGCAGCCCCGAAGCTCTCGACCAGGAACCCGACGACGGCCTGCACGCGCGCCGTGCGGCCCTTGCGGCTCGGTACCAGCAGCGTGACCGGTGCACTGTCGAACTGCCAGTCGGCCAGCACGCGCACCAGCGTGCCGCGCGCGACGGCGTCGGCCGCGTCCCATTCGGAACGCAGCACGAGGCCCATGCCTTGCTCGGCCCATTGCCGGGCCACGCCGCCATCGTTGGTGACGTAGGCGGGCGAGATGCGCAGCGTTTCCCGCGCGGCCGACCGCTTGCCCGATGACCCCGCTGCGCCTTTGGCCGGACGCACGTGCCACAGCGTCACGTCTTCGTCGTTCTCCCGGATGCAGATGCAGCCGTGCGCCAGCACATCGCGCGGTGCACGCGGCACGCCGTGCAGGCGCAGGTAGTCCGGGCTCGCGCACAGCCAGCGCTCGTTGGCGCTCAGCGTGCGCGCCACCCATGAAGAATCGCGCACCGTGCCGATGTGGATCACCGCGTCGGCGTCGTGCCGGTCGGGCCACGGGGTTTCGCGCAAGTCGAGCTGCACGCGCAGCCCCGGATGCAGCCGGGCGAAGCGCGCCAGCATTGGCGCGATGTACTGCCGGCCGTAGCCGAAGGGCGCGGCGATGCGCAGCGCGCCGGTGAGCCGCCGGTCGTCGCGCTGCATCGATTCGCGCAGGCCCTCGATCTGCCCGAGCAGCGCGGCGGCCTCGCGCGCGAAGCGCTCGCCTTCTGGCGTGAGGCCCAGCCGCCGTGCGGTGCGGGTGGCGAGCGACAGGCCCAACGCGGCTTCGAGCTTGCGCAGCCGCATCGACAGCGCGGGTGGCGTCACGTCGAGCGCGCGGGCCGCCGCGCTCAGTGAGGGTTCGCGCAAAAGGGCGGCGGCGAGCTGCATGTCCTCGATCTGGATCATTAACTTCTGCTTAACGATTGATGACCGTGCATTGAAGCACAGGCACGGCCTTGAAACGTACAGTCGGTGGCCATGAGTACCCTTTCCACCATCGACACACCCGCCGCCCTCATCGAACAGGCGCGCATGCAGCACAACATCGCGCGCATGCAGCAGCGCATGAACGAGCTCGGCGTGCGCTTTCGCCCGCACGTGAAGACCAGCAAATGCATCGACGTTGCCAAGGCGCAGCGCGACGCGGGCGCGCAGGGCATCACCGTTTCTACGCTGAAGGAGGCCGAGCAGTTCTTCGCCGGGGGCTTCACCGACATCCTCTATGCCGTCGGCATGGCGCCGCACCGGCTGCCGCATGCGCTGGACCTGCGCCGGCGAGGCTGTGCGCTCGGCATCATCACCGACAGCGTGGAATCGGCGCGGGCGATTGCCGCGTTCGGCCGCGCGAACGGCGAAGTGTTCGACGTGCTGATCGAGGTCGACACCGACGGCCACCGCAGCGGCATCCGCCCCGAGGAAGACGCGCTGCTCGACGTGGCACACGCGCTGCACGACGGCGGCATGCGCCTTGGCGGCGTGATGACCCATGCCGGCTCCAGCTACGAGCTGGACACGCCAGAAGCCCTGAGGGCGATGGCCGAACAGGAGCGCTCGGGCTGCGTGCGCGCCGCACAGCGTCTGCGCGGCGCGGGCCTGCCATGTCCCGCGGTCAGCGTCGGCTCCACGCCCACGGCGCTGATGGCCCAGGCGCTCGATGGCGTGACCGAGGTGCGGGCCGGCGTGTACGTGTTCTTCGACCTCGTGATGCGCAACATCGGCGTGTGCACCGAGGCCGACATTGCCTTGAGCGTGCTCACCACGGTGATTGGCCACCAGGCCGAAAAAGGCTGGGCCATCGTCGACGCGGGCTGGATGGCCATGAGCCGCGACCGCGGCACGCAGAAGCAGAAGCGCGACTTCGGTTACGGGCAGGTCTGCGGTATCGACGGCAAGGTGCTGGATGGCTACGTGCTCAGCGGTGCCAACCAGGAGCACGGCATCCTCTCGCGCGAAGGCACGCCGGACGCGGACATCGCGGCGCGCTTTCCCGTCGGCACGCGGCTGCGCATTCTGCCGAACCACGCCTGCGCGACGGGCGCCCAGTTTCCCGAATATCACGCGCTGTCGGAAGAGGGCGCGCTGAAGACCTGGGGACGGCTCCACGGTTGGTGACGCGGGCGTTGCGGAGCGGGCAAGGAAGGCATCACCTCCGCTCACCGCCTGGATGAACGATCGCTGCGCCTCGCAGCGGGTCATCGGTGCGCATGCATCGATGCGAACGCGAGGCAAAAAGGCGACGGCTGGGGTGCGGAAACACCCCAGTCGTCTGACCAAGTGAAGTGCAACACCTCGGCAAGGACGCGCAACGTCGCCCAGTTCCGCTCTGCTCACCGAGATTGCACCCTTTCCATCCCTCGTTCCTGTTGTGAGTGCGAATGGCTTTGACGGAGTTGCAGCAAGGGGCCGGGTTTACTTCGAACGTCCGTCGAAATGCTGTACCGGCACCGCCTCAAGGTCGATGCCCTCGAGGCAGCGGATGTTGATGGCCGCCATCTTGTTGCCCTTGGGATCGGTGCCTTCGCCGAAGGGATGGATGCCGCAGACCGGGCAGAAGCGATGCGAGATCACGTGCTTGTTGAACATGTAGTTGCTCATGTCCTCGGCTGGCGTCTTCAGCCTGAGCCGGTCGTGCGGCACGAACCACAACAACGACCCCTTGCGCTGGCACATCGAGCAGTTGCATGCCATTGCCCCTTGGATGTCGCCCTCGACTTCGAAAGCGATCCGGCCACAGTGACAGCTGCCTTGGTAGTTCATCGGTCCTCCAGAAGAAAATTCGCGCATTCCGCGCCCGCCTTGCCGGGGATTGCTCACACCCCTTCGATGATCCGCAGATCCCGTTCGGCACCGTCGCCCAGTGCAGCCAGCGCCGCTTGGTAGTCGGGGCTGTCATGAACGGATCTTGCATGATCGATGCTGTCGAATTCGACCAACACGGTGCGCTGGGCCAGTCCGAATTCGTAGACCTGGGCCGGCAGCCCTCGCGCCAGAAAGCGTCCGCCACCGGCGGTGATTGCCGGGCCGGCCAGCTTTGCGTAGGCCGCAAGTTTGTCGGCGTCCTTGATGGCACGGTATGCACTGACCCAGTAGGCTTTTGCCATGGTGATTTCTCTCAGGTTGGGGAGCAGGCAATATAGCTTGCGATGGCTCCTCGCCACCACTCGCCGGCATGGACACCCCCGATGAAACGGCTGTGTCGCCTCTGCAGGCACTCTCAGAAGGACTGTTCCGCAATCACCCGGCGCACCGTCCGCAATGCACTGCGCAGGCTGTCCAACCCGACGGAGCCGAGCGCCAGCCGCAGCGCATGCGGCACGTGCTGCGAGGCGGCAAAAGGCTCCGCCGTCGACACCGACACGCCATCGCGCATCAGCGCCGCCGCGACGCGGTCGGCGCGCGTTTCTTCCGGCAAGGGCAGCCAGACGAAGTACGACGCCGGGTGGCGCACGCAGCGCAGCCCGGCGAGCGCGTCGCCGGCAATGGCCTGCCGCGTCGCGGCGTCGTGCCGTTTCTCGGATTCGAGCCGGCCGACGGTGCCGTCCTCCAGCCACGCGCAGGCGATTGCCGTGGTCACGCCGGGGTTGCACCAGGTCGTGGCCCGGATCGACCGTTCGATCTTCGGCACCCAGGCTTCCGGGGCCACGACGAAGCCCACGCGCAGCCCGGTCGCCACGCTCTTGGACAAGCCCGAGACGTACACCGTCGTCTCCGGTGCCAGCGTCGCCAGCGGGGGAGGCGGGTCGTCGGCCAGAAAGGCGTAGGCCGCGTCTTCGATGACGAGCAGGCCGTGCCGCCGCGCGATGGCGGCCAGGCGGCGGCGCCGGCTCGCACTCATCACCCAGCCGAGCGGGTTGTGCAAGGTCGGCATGGTGTAGACGGCCCGCACGCGGCGCTGCGTGCACAGGCGCTCCAGCGCGTCAAGGTCGGGTCCCTGGCCGGATGCCGGAATGGGTGCCAGCTCCAGCCGCTGCGCCTCGGCGAGCACCTTGAAGCCCGGGTAGGTGAGGGCATCGACCGCGATCACGTCGCCCGGCTGCAGCAGCGCCATGACCGTCACTGCCAACCCGTGCTGCGCGCCGTCGACGATCAGCACCCTCGACGGTTCGGCCGCCAGCCCGCGCGACTCGAGGTGCCGCGCAACGCGGGCGCGTTCGTGCATCCGGCCGCCATGGGGCGCATAGCGCAGCATCGCTTCCAGTTCGCCGCCGGCGGCAAGCTGGCGCAATGCGCCGCGCAGCAGCTCGGCCTGTCCGGGCAGCGAGGGGTAGTTGAAGTTCAGGTCCACCAGGCCCGCGGCCACGGCCTGCTGGTCGATACCCAGTCCGCGAGGCCGCACGGTCTCGCGCACGAAGGTGCCGCGGCCGACCTCGCCGCTGACCAGCCCCATGGCCTCGAGCTCCGCATAGACGCGCGATGCAGTGACCAGCGCCAGCCCGTGGCGTTCGGCCAGCCGCCGGTGCGTGGGCAGGCGGGTGCCGGGCTGCAGGCGCCCCGCGCGGATCTCGGCAGCGAGTTGATCGACCAGTTGCTTGTAGCGGGCTTCGGCCATCGCGGGATGTATCCATGACAATTTTTTGATTGTATTGATCGTCTCTCCTACGATGGGCGCGCCCCCTTCTTCCAACGCACGAACTCCACGGACACCATGCACATCGCGATCCTTACCTTCGACGGCTTCAATGAACTTGATTCGCTCATCGCGCTCGGCGTCCTCAACCGGGTCAAGAAGCCGGACTGGCGCGTGAGCCTGTGCTGCCCGACGGCGGAAGTCACGTCGATGAACGGCGTGACTGTTCGTGCGCAGTCCCTGCTCGAAGACGTGCGCCATGCGGATGCGGTCGTCGTCGGCAGCGGCATGCGGACGCGCGATGTCGTCGCCAGTCCCGAGCTGATGGGGCGCCTCGCGCTCGATCCGGCGCGCCAGCTGATCGCGGCCCAGTGCTCGGGCACGTTGATCCTGGCAAAGCTGGGCCTCGTGGGCAGCGTGCCGGCCTGCACCGACCTGACCACCAAGCCGTGGGTGCAGGAGGCGGGGGTGGAAGTGCTGAACCAGCCCTTTTATGCGCGCGGCAATGTCGCCACCGCGGGCGGCTGCCTTGCTTCTCCCTATCTGGCCGGCTGGATCATCGCCCGCACCGAGGGGCTCGAAGCCGCCACCGCGGCGCTTCACTACGTCGCCCCCGTGGGCGAGAAGGAAGCCTACGTTGCCAATGCGCTGAAGAACATCACGCCGTACCTGCCCCGATGACATTCGGGTTCGGCTGAACGCGGAATTCAGTGGTCCACGGGCGCCTGCAGCACCGCGGTCGCGCCCGATCCGGCCGACGCGTCCGCCAGTATCCTGGCCGGCCCGCAGCGGCCGTAGGTGTCGTCGAAGCGCACGATGTCGTCCTCGCCCAGGTAGCCGCCGGTCTGCACCTCGATCACCTCGAGCACGGTCTTGCCCGGGTTCTCCAGCCGGTGGATCGCTCCCGAGGGCAGGTAGATCGATTCGTTCTCTCGCACCAGCGTGACTTCGCCGTTGCAGGTGGCCCGCGCCGTGCCCTGCACGACGATCCAGTGCTCCGCGCGGTGGTGGTGCATCTGCAGCGACAGCTTGCCGCCGGGCTTGACGGTCAGGCGCTTGACCTGGAAGCGCTCGCCCAGATCGATGCTGTCGTACGCGCCCCAGGGCCGCACCACGCGGCGGTGCTGGGTGGCCTCGGCGCAGCCTTCCCGCACGAGCTTGCGCACGACGTCAGCCACCTGCTCGGCGCAGCCCACGCCGGCCACCAGCACGGCGTCGGGCGTGTCCACGATGATCAGGTCTTCGGTGCCCAGCGCCACCACCGGCCGGTGCGGCGCGTGGATGAAGGTGTTGCGCGAATTCAGCGCGCTGGCCTTGCCGCTCAGGCGGTTGCCCGCATCGTCCGCCGGATGCAGGCTGGCAACCGCGTTCCAGCTGCCGACGTCGCTCCAGGCGCCTTCGAATTTCACGACCGCGATGTCCTTGTGCTTTTCGAGCACGGCGTAGTCGATGCTGTCGGCGCGGCAGCCCTCGAAGGCAACGGGCTCCAGCCGCAGAAAGCTGCCGTCGGCAGCCACCGCGGCGGTGGCATGTTCGCAGGCCTGGAGGATGTCGGGCGCGTGCTCGCGCAGCGCCGCGACCAGCGTGCGCGCCTGCACGAGGAAGATGCCCGCGTTCCAGCTGTAGCCGCCGTGCAGGATCAGTGTTTCGGCCACCGCCGCCGTCGGCTTTTCCACAAAGCGCGCGACGGCCTGGCTGCGCCCGTCGGCCGAGGGCTCGCCGGCCTCGATGTAGCCGTAGGCGGTGCTCGGAAAACTCGGCACCACGCCGAAGGTGACGATCTTGCCGGCCAGTGCTGCCTTGACGCCGGTGCGCACGGTGCGGGCGAACAGCGCGGTGTCTGGAATGTGGTGGTCGGCCGGCGCGAACAGCAGCAGGTCGCCGGGATCGGCCAGCAGCGCGGCCGAGGCCATGGCCGCGGCGGTGTTGCGCGCCACCGGCTCCAGGATCTGCCGGCCCGTGGCATTGGCGTTCTCCAGCGTTTCCTTCACCAGGAAGCGATGGTCTTCCGACGTGATGCAGGTGATGTCGCGGTTCAGCACCGACAGTCGTTCGAGCGTGAGGTGCAGCAGGCTCTTGCCGCCGACCAGCGGCGCGAACTGCTTGGGCAGCGCCTTGCGCGACAGCGGCCACAGCCGCGTGCCGCTGCCGCCGCACAGAACCACGGGATGGATGAGAGGGGTTGTCATGATGGCCTGCCTGCGTTTCTTTTTGAGGGAGTGGGAAGAGGGCTTCAGATCAGCCCTGAGTACGCCGCGTAGCTCACGGCCTGCGCACGCGAATGCACGTGCAGTTTCTTGTAGATGTTCTTGATGTGCGCGTTGACGGTCTGGCCCGAGATGCCGAGCTTGGTGCCGATCTCGTCGGTGACGTGGCCGCGCGCCACGCAGCGCAGGATCTCGCACTCGCGGGCCGTCAGCGTCGCCTCGCGTGCGGGCGGCTCCACCGACGGCGGCATGTTGCCGGGCCGATGGATCAGTCGCGAGAGCAGCCGCCGCGCCAGCCGCGGCGTGATGGCCGCGCCACCGTTGACCACCTGCAGCACGGCCTGGGAAAAGCTCTGCAGCCAGGCGTCCTTCAGCAGGTAGCCGGTGGCGCCCAGTTCGAAGGCATGCAGCACGTGCGCCTCGTCCTCCATCGCGGAAATCACGATGATCTCTCCCGCGCGGTGGAGCTCGCGGGCCTCCTGGATCAGCTCGAAGCCGCTGCCGTCGCCCAGCCGCAGGTCGATCATCAACACGTCGAACTCGTGCGTGACCAGCAGCCGGCGGCCGTCGCGCAGGCTGCCGGCCTGGCCTTCGAGCTGGATGCGCAGGTCCGACAGCAGTTCCTGCGCGATGACCCGGCGCATGAACTCGTCGTCGTCGACGAGCAGCACGCGCACCGGCGCGTTTTCCTGCCCCCTCAGGAAACCGGGCCATAGCGGCGCGGCGGGCGCGCAGACACCCGGTGGATACCCCGAGCGGCCAGCGGCCTGCTCGCCAGGAGATGAGGATGCGTTTTCAGGCATGGCTGTGTCCCGGTTTGGAGTTGATGCTCGTGCTGGTGTTGTCCTGGAAGCGCGGCAGGCCCGAGGCATGGGCCGGTGCCGGGTCGTCGAAACCATGCGGATTCGCAGCCTGCCAGCGCCAGCTGTCCGCGCACATCTGGTCGAGGTCGCGGCGCGCGCGCCAGCCGAAGGCCTGCCAGGCGCCGCGCGCATCGGCCCAGTAGGCGGGTGCGTCTCCTGGTCGGCGCGGCCCGATGCGCAGCGCGATGCGGCGGCCGCTCGCGCGCTCGAAGGCCGACACCACCTCCAGCACCGAAGCGCCGCGGCCGGTGCCGAGATTGGCCATGAGAATGCCGGGCCGGCGGGCCACGTGGCGCAGCGCCGCCACGTGGCCCTCGGCCACGTCCATCACGTGCACGTAGTCGCGCACGCCGGTGCCGTCGACGGTGTCGTAGTCGGCGCCATGCACCACGAGCCATTCGCGCTGGCCGGCCGCGACCTGCGCGATGTAGGGCATCAGGTTGTTGGGCGGCCCGTGCGGCCGCTCGCCGAGCAGTCCGCTTTCGTGCGCGCCGATGGGGTTGAAGTAGCGCAGGCAGGCGATGCTCCAGCGCGCGTCGGCCCGCGCCAGGTCGGCCAGCAAGCTTTCCACCATTGCCTTGGTGCGGCCGTAGGGGTTCACCGCAGCGTACGGCGCGCTTTCCGCGATCGGCGAGGGCTGCGAGTCGCCGTACACCGTGGCCGACGAGGAAAACACCAGCGTGCGCACGCCGGTCCGGTCCATGGCCTGCACCAGCGCCAGCGTGCCGGCGAGGTTGACGTCGTAGTAGCTCACCGGGTCGACCATCGATTCGCCGACCGCCTTCAGGCCGGCGAGATGCACCACCGCTGCGACGTCGTACGCCGCGAACACCCGGTCGAGCGCCACCGCGTCGCGCACGTCGCCGCACACGAGGACGGGCTCGACGCCCGTGATGCACGCCACCCGCTGCAGCGAACGCGCGTCGCTGTTGACGAGCGTGTCGAGCACCACCGGCAGGTAGCCCGCCGCGATCAGCGCCACGCAGGTATGGCTGCCGATGAATCCGGCGCCGCCGGTCACGAGAATTCTGGGTGCGCGCATGGTCGTGGTCCTGGTGTGCGGCGCGTTTCGTCAGCGCGCGATGCAGCGCTGCAGTTCCTCTTCGAGGCGCAGCAGGATGGTGTCGCGGTCCAGCTCTTCCTCCGCGAAGCGGCGGCCGGCCGAGCCCAGCAGATCGCGCGTCGCGGGCGACATGGAGAGCTGTTCGATGGCATCGGCCAGCGCTGCCGCGTCGCCAGGCTCGACCACCACGCCGCGGCCCCACACGGCCTCGCTGAGCGCGGTGCCGGCGTGCGCGGTGACGATCACGGCGCGGCCGCTCGCGAACATGCCGCCGAGCTTCGACGGCATGACGAGGTCCGCGGCATCGGCGCGCTGGGGCAGCACGTGGATGTCGGCCATGCCCAGCAGTTCGTTGAATCGCTCGGCCGGCTGCAGGTCGAGAAAATGCGTGTTGGCCAGCCGGACGCAGGCGTCCATCAGCGAAGCGCGGCTCGGTCCGTTGCCGCAGAACACGAAGTGGATGCCGTGCGAGCAGACCAGCAGGCGCGCCGCCTCGGCCAGCAGCTCGATGCCCTGCTTGCTGCCGAGGCTGCCCGCATAGAGCACCACCACTGCGTCGGCCGGAATGTTCAGCTCGGCCCGATAGCCCTGCGGCGGCACGCCTTCGGCCACCGCCGGCCTTGCGACAGGCTGGATGGCCTCCACGTCGACCCAGTTCGGAAACAGCACCAGTTGGGCCTCGTCCACGCCTTTTTCCAGGGCTTTGGTGCACATCGCTGAAGAGATGCTCGACACCCGGTCGAACCGCTGCATCAGCCAGCACTCGGCCGCCAGCGCGAAGCGCCGCACCCGTTCGCCGCGTATCCAGCCCAGGCCGAATGCCGCGTCCACCTCGTAGTCCTGGATGTGCAGCCACGACCGGATGCCGAGCAGCTTCGCAAAGCACAGGGCGGCCGGCGTGCAGGAAATGGGCGGTTCCACGACGAACACCACGTCGGGCTTCCAGCGCAGTTGCGCCAGCAGCGACGGAATGCTCGACAGCGTGAAGGACAGCAGGTGCCCGATGCGCCCCAGCGCACGGGGCTTCGACGGTACCCAGGTGGGCGCGCGCCAGACCGTGACACCGTTCCAGCCAGTCTTGCGCCAGCTCCACGCCGAGTAGCCCTCGAACACCGACCATTGCGGAAAGAAGGGCGGCGACGCAATCACCCGCACCTCGTGTCCGCGGCCGTGCAGCCACTCAGCCATCTCGCCCGAGTACTTGCCGATGCCGGCCAGCTCGGGCGCGAAGTTCATCGAGTAGAGGAGGATCTTCACGATGCCTGCCTCCGCGCCAGCAGGCGCAGCAGGGGGAAGAAGCCGAAATGCAGGCGCATGCGTGTTTCGTACAGCGCGAGGTCGGTCGCACAGGCGATGAAGAACACGTAGTGCGGCTTGCCCGGAAACATCGCCGCCACCGCGACGTAGGACGCCAGCCGCAGGGCAACCTCCAGCAGCGCCCACCGGCCGAGCGACCCCATCGAGGTCTTCAGCGAGAGCACCATTTCGTGATGGATCGTGTAGGTGCGCAGCAGGAAGTACGGCGCAATGCACAGGAAGATGGAGCGCGCCTCGTTGCCCAGCTTGAGCAGCGGCGCAGCCACCGAGATGAGGGCGGCCAGCCCGACGAAGAGCCCGCAGCCCAGCAGGAAGGAATACTTCGCGAGGCGCAGCTTTTCCGCGGAGAAGTTGTGCGCATCCGTCTCCAGCATCGCGGGTGTCTTCGTCACGAGAAAAGCCTGCACGAACTGCGACGGCGCCTCGGCCAGCAGGAAGGCGATCTTGAAGGCCCCCACGTAGCCGAGCGGCATGAAGTACGCCACGATGAGCAGGTCCGATTTGCGCAGCAGGAACATGAGCAGCGAGTACATCGTTGCGCCGGCCTGCGACGCCAGCCCGAGCGCAGCCCGCCCGGCCGGTGGCGCCGCGCCGCTGCCCGGCAGGCCGATGGCCAGGCAAACCACCACCACGGCGAACAGGTTGATGAGCAGCAGGTGTGCCACGCCCAGCTCGAAGCGCACCGCCACGCAGAGGCCCACGCCGACGACCAGGATGGTCGAGCGGATGCCGGTCTCCAGGTTGAGCAGCCCTGCGTGGCCGAGGCCGCGGCTGAACGAGAGGCGCAGGCTGTTGAACGCGAAGACCGCCAGCGTGGCAATCACGAGCAGGAAGGGCGCGTCGCCCACCGGCATGTGCTGCACCGTGAGGATCACGGTCGCCAGCATCGCGGCCAGCGGCAGCCCGATGGCCAGCGTGCGCACCACGTCGCCGCGCGTGACGCCCGGCGGTACGGTGGCCGCATTGCGCGAGAACAGCAGCGAGCTGCCCAGCGTGCCCACCACCAGCGCCACTTCCATGACCGACTGGTAGATGGAGTACTCGCCGAAGCGCGCCGGGGAAATGCTCGCCGCCATCAGGAAGATGGCCAGGAAACCCGACAGGTACACATACAGCCGCGAAGCCAGCGCGCCCACGCCCGAAAGCCAGGCCATGCGGGCGCCGGGCAGTGCGAGTTGCGGGCTGAAGTGCTTCATGGCGCAGGCCGGTTCACGGTTGCTTGCTGGCCGAGGCGCGGGGCGCGCGGCGCGGGTCGAAGACCCGGCGCGCGAACGCCGCGGCCCGGAACGCATTGTTCCTGGCGCGGCGTGCCATCTGCAGCACGAAGGTCACGACCGCCACGGCGTACGTGTGGCCGCGCAGTGCGTAGGGCATGGCCATCTTGGCGCTGCCCTGGAAGTGCAGCGCCACCACGCGCGTCATGTCGCCGGTGGTGCTCGTCAACCAGGCCTTGCCCTCGCGGTACGCGATGCGCTTGGCGCCGCCCAGGACCTTGAACTCCCGCTGCAGCTGGTTGTGCATGCCGTTGATGTTGTGGTCGATGACGGTGCCGTTGAGCACGCGGTTGATGGGCGCGTCGTTGCCCGTGGCGTGGGCCCAGAGGTAGAGCAGTGTCATGTCCGACACGCCGCCGCGCACGCCCCGCGCGGCAAAGCGCGCGGCAATCTCGCGCAGCTTCCTGCGTCCCGACGGGGTGGCGTAGCAGTCGAGCACGTAGGCCACGAACTGGCGCAGGCCGTTCGCGGTCCAGTAGCTCACGTGCGGCGAGATCTGGCAGTGGTTCCAGCCGTCCGAGGTCTGCATGCAGGAACCCGAGAAATCGGCCTTGCCCGCGAGCCGGGCGACATGCGGCCCGGCCCCCTGGAAGAGCAGCACGTCGCTGTCGATCAGCGTGAACTCGCGCACTTCCGGGTTGGATTCCAGAAACTGCGCTAGAAGAAAGTAGCGCCGGAAGCAGATCTTCTCGAACTCGGGCGAGTTGCTCGACAGATGCACGTACGACCGGCAGAAGCGTTCGTAGGCCGGGCCGGCGTCGGTGCTTGAGAGCACGAAAAGCGGCTCGCCGGCCAGCGCGGCCGATTCGCGGCACAGCGCGAGCGTCTTGTTCTGGCGGTCTTCCACGACGATGAAGGGCAAGGATGGATTCATGGCTCTTGTTTGAGGGGTGAGGGGACGTGACAGCACTCGTTGAATTCAGGGGGTGCGCGCCGTGACGCTCTTCATCAGCGCGACATGCGCGGGAAGAAAACGGCCGGTGGCATCGATGGGCATGTCCAGCGTGAAGAGGCCGCGCGCGGCGGCCGCTTCCGAGATCCAGTTGCGCAGCTGCGTGGCCGAGAAGCGCGCCGGCGCCTCGCGGCCCCACGAGGCACTCAGCGGCGTGAGCACGTGGAGCGCCAGCTCCGACGGCGGGGCCGAGAGACGCGCGGGCGGCTGCATGTACTCGCCGGCCATCAGGTTCTGGCAGGGCGCCGATTTCGCGCTGAAGTGCTCCGCGCCTTCCCCCGCGTTGAAGGCCAGCCAGCGGTTGCCCCCGCCCGCGCGGGCTGCGCTGCACAGCAGCTCCCAGCCGGCCGGCGTGATGCCCTTCGTGTTGTAGGTGCCGTCGAACCACCAGCCGCTCACGAGCGAGCCGTAGCGTTCCGACCAGTCGCGGATCACGCTCGACCAGGCGGCGATGAAGCGCGCGGGCGGCGGCTCCTGTTCGGACACGTCGCCCAGGCATTCCATCAGCGCGCGGTCGCCCTGCGGCGCGCGGAACGGCAGGTAGAGGATCAGCGCAATGCCGCGGCTGCGAAGCGCCTGGCCGATTTCCATCGGCAGGTCGCGCGGCGAACGGTTGCCTGCGCTGGCCGGGCAGAGCGCTTCGAGCGCGGCATTGGGCGCGATGTACTGGCCGTTGTTCTGCCCGAGCGTCAGGATCAGGTGCGAGGCACGCATGTCCGCCAGAGCCGACGCGAAGGCTTCGACGTCGAAGCGCCCGATCTCGCTGATCGACTGCTTGTCGGGCAGGTAATGCACCATCACGCCGAAGCCCGGCACCGGGCCGCCCGCAGGCTGCGCACGGCCGGCCAGCGGCAGTGCCGCCAGCTGGAACAACAGCAGCGCCGCGAGAAATCGCATGGCGCGGAGCGGCCGCTTCGTCATGGCAGGGCCCTGGCGAGCGACAGCGTGCCGCGCTTGAGCATCAGGTAGCGGCCCGCGATGGTGGCGGGCGCGCAGGCGGCGGCATGCGCCCATACCGGATGCGTGCGTTCGTGGTGGGCGAGGTGCTTGGCGAGCCGGAAGGGGTCGCTGGAAGCGCTCCCCACGAAGAAGCCGTAGCCCTCGAACAACTCGCGGTGCACCGGAATGTCCGACAGCAGCAGCGGCACGCCCAGCGTCGCCGCTTCGGCCGCCGAGAGGTTGAAGCCCTCGAAGGTGGACAGCGAGATGAAAGCGGTGGCGCCCTGGTAGAGCCGCAGCAGTTCGTCGCGCGACACCAGCCCCCGGTGCCGCACGAAGCCGCGCACCTCGGGCGCCAGCGCGGCCACCATGCGCTCGACCTCGGCCGCGCCGTTGCCGGTGATGTCGAGGTAGTCGACGAGGCCGGCGCGCCGCATGCGCTCGAACAGCGTGAGGATGCCGCCGAAGTTCTTGTGCGGGTAGTAGTGGTAGGCGGCGATGAGGTAGCGCTCGTTCGGTGTCGCGGCGGGCGTCGCGGCGACCCGGGGCGCGTCCACCGGGTTGAAGATGACTGTCGAATGCTCGCAGCGGCCGAAGTGGCGCTCGAAGTCGCGCTGGCTGCTGCGGCTGATGAAGACCACGTCCGCCGCGCTGCGTGCCGCGCGCCACAGGCTCCAGTCCAGGAAGAGGCGCTTGCTGCGCTTGAAGTACTGCGGGTAGGCCTTGTACTGCAGGTCGTGGACGATGACGATCGAATGGCGGTGCCGCCCGAAAAGCGTGACCGGCAGGAAGTAGTTGGGAAAGAACGAGTACAGCCGCTCGCCCGTCAACAGCGTGCGCAGGCAGTGGAAGTTGTAGAGCAGCGTGTCGAGGATGAAGCGGTTGATCTTCAGGCGCTGCGCCAGGGCGAACAGGCGCGGATGCCGCTCGCTCACCGGCTCGACCCGGTCGTCCTGCGACAGCCGCATGTGGCGAAGCAGCACCTCGGACACATTGAGCACGCCGCCGGCCGCCTTGTTGAGCCGCACGGTGTCGTAGTAGAGGTAGATGGCCATGGCGATGCCCCTCTTCATGCGCTCGGAAGGCCATGCCGCACGGCGCGCGGAAGCGGGCGACGGGCGCGGGAACTCAGGGCGCCGGCAATGAGAGCGGCGATCAGGCCCGAAGCCGCGAACGGCCCCCAGCCCAGGATCGGGCCGCGCATGAACGGCACGTAGGCCGCGAGCAGCACCAGCGCCGACAGGTAGGCGCCCGACAGCGGCCGGTTCGGATCGATGGCGCGGTCGACCATGCGAAAGCCCGCCGAGATCGCAAAGCCGAACAGCGCCGGCCCCGCCAGGCCGAAGTCGAAGTACGCCGTGGTGAAGGGCGGCAGCGACAAGTTGCTTTGGGAGAAGTTGCCGAGGATGGCCGACCAGCCGAGCGGGTCGAAGTCGGGAAACATCTTCAGGTCGCGCGGCAGGAAGAAAGAGAACGCCGAGAGCAGGTAGCGGCCCCAGCCGAGGTCCGGAATGGGCGCGCGCTCCAGGATGCCCGCGACAACGAACATGGCGTCGAAGTCCTGGCTGAACGGGAAGGTCGTGAGCTCCTCGCCCCACATGCTGCCGCGCGAGATCAGGTTCAGCACCGGGCCCAGGCCGGCGATGGAGCCGAAGGTCACCCCTGCGAGCAGCCAGCGCCGGCCGCGCCCCAGCCCATGGATGAGCAGCGGCAGCAGCCCGATCAGCAGGACCTGCCGCGCCGTGTTCACCGGGTTGGCCGCGGCCAGCGCCAGGCCGAACGCCAGGCCCGCCGCGCACCAGGACCACAGCGTGCGGCGGCGCACCGCGTGGATGACCAGCGCCACGAAGCACAGCAGAACCACCAGCTTGGGCAGCGTCGAATAGAAGATGTAATCGATCGGCACGTTGTCTTCACCGCCGCCGGCACCGCCCACGACGCCGCGCGCCACGAAGTTGAGCTCGGGCCTGATGAACAGCGAGGCGAAGGCGGCCAGCGAGCAGCTCAGCAACAGAAGAAGAGGGTGGGCCACGCCGATCAGCCGCCGGTCGTGGGCCCCCGGCAGGTGCTCGGGCGCGTCGGGCACGCCCAGCCGCGCGGCCTCCACGCCGGCCATGTACAGCAACAGGAGCATCAGCGCCTGGGTGTACGCGTCCGTGCGCATGACGCCGGCCTCCCAGAACTCGACGTCCTGCGAAATCTGCATCGCCGGCGCGATCGAGAAGTAGGTGAGGATCGTCGCGTAGTGGATCAGCAGGAACACGCTGCCGCCGGAGGAACCCAGCATCGAGAGCTGGATCAGCGACAGCGCGAACACCGCCGCATAGCCCCACACCGGATCGACCAGGCCGCACAGCATGGCGCAGACGATGCCGGACCAGAAGGAGAGGGTTCGCATGGCGGGCCTGCCGTGGGTGGGTCGATGGATGGGTTGGAGCGGTTCAGGCGTGCACGTGCGCCTGGACCGGGTTGCTTTCCTCGAGCGGCCGGGGCGCCTTCTGGTAGTCGGCGTAGGTGCGGCGAAGCCCCTCTGCCAGCGGCACGGTCGCGTGCCAGCCGAGGCTGGCGGCGCGCGACACGTCCAGCAGCTTTCTCGGCGCGCCGTCGGGCTGCGCGAGGTCGTAGCGGATGCTGCCGGTGTAGCCCACGACTTCGCTGATCAGCTCGGTGAGCTCGGCGATCGAGACGTCTTCGCCGGTGCCGAGGTTGATGTGCCCGCGCATCGCGTCGGTCTGCCGGTCGTAGTCGGCGCGCGACAGGTTCATCACCTCGAGGCAGCCTTCGACCATGTCGTCGACGTACAGGAACTCGCGCCGTGCGCGCCCGCTGCCCCAGATCAGCACGCTGGGCGCGTTGCTGATCTTGGCCAGGTGGAAGCGCTGGATCAGCGCCGGCACCACGTGGCTGTTCTCCAGGTGGTAGTTGTCGCCGGGGCCGTACAGGTTGGTCGGCATCACGCTGCGGTAGTCGATGCCGTGGCTGGCCCCGTACTGGCGGTTGTAGCTCTCGCACAGCTTGAGGCCCGCGATCTTGGCGATCGCATAGGGCTCGTTGGTGGGTTCGAGCTTGCCGTTGAGCAGGTACTCCTCGCGGATCGGCTGCTCGGCCATGCGCGGGTAGATGCAGCTGGAGCCGAGGAACAGCAGCCGCTTCACGCCCGACACGAAGGCCTGGTGCGTGACGTTGGTGGCGATCGTCAGGTTCTCGTAGATGAACTGCGCGGGATAGGTCATGTTGGCGTGGATGCCGCCGACCTTGGCGGCTGCCAGGTAGACCTGGTCGATCTGCTCCGTCGCGAAGAAACGGGCCACTGCCGCCTGGTCGAGGAGGTCGAGTTCGCTGTGGGTTCGTGTCACCACGTCGTGGCCCAGTTCGCGCAGCCGCCTTGCCGTCGCCTGACCCACCAAGCCGCGATGACCTGCAACAAAGATTCGCATATGAGCTTTCGTGAAGGGGTTGATGAAGTTCGAGGGAGACGGAATCGAAGCCGGCTACCGGGACCCGCGTGCGCCGGCGACCACGCCGAAGGTCTTCAGCAGGATCACGAAGTCGCGCCACAGCGACAGGTGGGCCACGTATTCCGCGTCCATCGCCGCGCGCCGGCGGTAGCTGATCTCGTTGCGCCCGCTGATCTGCCACAGGCCCGTGATGCCCGGGCGCACGGCGCGGTAGTGGTCCCAGTACTCGCCATACAGGTCCTTCTGCGCGAACATGCAGGGGCGCGGTCCCACCATGCTCATGTCGCCCTTGAGCACGTTCCAGAACTGCGGGAACTCGTCGATGCTGTACTTGCGAAGGAAGGCACCGAAGCGGGTGATGCGCGGGTCGTTCTGCAGCTTCTGGTACACGGCCCATTCGCGCCGCGCGGCCTCGTTGTTGCGCAGGTGACGTGCCAGCACCGCGTCGGCATTGGCCACCATCGAGCGGAACTTGTAGAACTTGAAGACGCGGCCATCCTTGCCGTAGCGCGGCTGCATGTAGATGGCCGGGCCGCCCGAGGTGTAGAGCACGCCCAGCCAGATGAGCGCGTAGGCCCAGCCGAAGAACAGGAAGAACGAGCCGGCCATCAGGATGTCGGCCGCACGCTTGGCGCGGCGCAGCGAGGGCGTGCCGCCCAGCGGCCCGTACGCGGCCGTGTTGGCCGCCGTGCCACCGGCGCTTCGCCCGGTGGAGGATGTCGATCGCAGTGTGTTCATGATTCTGCGTGCTCCGGCTGGATGCGCTTGGGCATGACGGTGTCGGCCGTGTCCAGCGCGTAGGGGGGGTCGCGGCGGGTCGGGGCATAGGCGTAGTAGCCGTAGCTGTAGCTACGGGAGTGGCGCTTCGAGGCGTCGACCGCGTTGAACACCGCGCCGTGGAAGGCCGCGCCCACGTGAGCCAGCCGCTTGGCGCTTTCCACCAGCTCGCCGAGCTCGCTCTCGTCGGCGCGGGCCACGAGCAGCACCGTGCCCATGCTCGGCGCCATCGCGGCGGTCTCGGACGCGAGCAGGACGGGAGGACCATCGACGATCACGACGTCGTAGCGCGCGGACAGCGTCGACAGCGTGTGCGCGAAGGCGTCGCTGGTCATCATGGATGCGGGGTCCGGACGCAGGGTGCCCGCGGCCATCACGTCCAGATGCGGCAGCACATGTTGGTGAATGGCGTCCTCGAGCGGCACGCCACCGGCGATGACGTCGGCCAGGCCCTCCTTGCTCTGCAGGCCGAACTCCTGGCTCAGCTTGCCGCGGCGCAGGTCGGCGTCGATCAGCAGCACGCGCTGGCCCGACGCGGCCAGCAGCGTGGCGAAGTTCGACGACACGAAGGTCTTGCCCGCACCGGCCGTGGCGCTCGATATCAGCACCCGGTTGTTGGGTGCTCCCATCGTCACGAACTTCAGCGCAGTGCGCAGCCGGCGCAGGCCCTCGAGCGCTGGGTCTTCCACGTGCAGCGCCGCCAGCACCTTGATGCCGGGCTTGCCTTTGCGAACGGCGCGGTCGAGCACGCGCTGCTGGGTGCTCATCGGGATCGAGGTGTACACCTGCACGCCGGTAACGGCCTCGATGTCGCCGGGGTTGCCGATGGAGCGCTTCAGGTTCTTGCGGGCCATCGCCGCGGCGCCGCCGAGGAACAGGCCGCCCGCCAGCGCCAGCGCGACGACGATCAGCGGCTTCGGCCGTACCGGCTTCTCGGCCAGCAGCGCCAGGTCGAGCACGCGCACGTTGGCAACCTTGCCTTCCTTGGCCAGCCGCATCTGCAGCGAGCTGTTCAGCAGCGTGGCGTAGAGGTCGGTGTTGACCTTGATATCGCGCTGCATGCGCAGCGAGTTCTGCTGCAGCATGGGCATGCGGCGGATGCGGCCGTCAACCGAGCCGAGCTCCTTCTTGAGCGATGCGATCTGCGCGTCCAGCGTCTTCAGGTCGGGGTGCGCGGCGGTGAAGCGGCTTGCCAGGTCCAGCCGCTTCTGCTTCGCATCGAGCAGCTTGGCCTGCAGGTCCACGTTCTGCGACAGGGCATTGCGGGCCTCGTCGTCCAGGCTGATGGTGCCGTTCTGGTTGCGGTACTGGTTGTAGGCGTCTTCCGACTGCTCCAGCTGCTGCTTGAACTTGGGCAGCTCGGTGCCCAGGAAGGCCAGCGCGCGCTCGGCCTGCACCGTCTTCTGGTCGATGTTCTGGCGCAGGTAGAGGCGCGAGATCTCGTTGAGCACGTCGGCCAGCTGGGCGCGGTTCGGGGCCTGCAGGCTGACGTCAATCACGCCGGACTGCTTGCCTTTCTCGACCACGCGCAGGTCTTTCTGAAGGCCCAGCAGGGTGAGCTGCTTCGAGTAGCGCACCAGCTCGAAGGCGCCGCCGGGCCGGGCTTCGAAGGAGCCCACCAGCAGGTGCAGGGTGCCGCCGGGCACGGAGGCCTCCAGCGGCACGCCGGCCGTGCCCTTCAGCGGCGTTTCCAGGTCCGGGTTGGTCAGCGTGTAGTTGCCTTCGCTGCCCGCGATCAGCGTGAACTTCTTGCCCTCGAAAGCGCTCGGCACATCCATCTGCGCGACGGCGATCCGCTCGGTGCCCGAGACGAAATTGCCATATCCGAACACGCCGGGGCTGGAGAGCTGGCTCGAATGCCGGGCGATGAACTCGCCCACCACCGGTATGTAGCGCGGCTTCGCGCTGATGTACAGCCGCGTGTTCTCCATCGCCTGTCCCAGCACCATGCGCGACCTCAGGATCTCGGTCTCGCCGGCGGTCGGCGTCTTCACGCTGATGCCCCCGCCGCCGTTGGCGTCACCGGGAAAGTTGCCGCCGGAGCGGTCGGGGTCTTCCACCTGGATCAGGATGTTGGCCTCGTACATGCGCGGGCCGAACAGCGCGTAGCCCACGCCCACCAGCAGCGCCAGCGCGGCGATGGAGGCAATCAGCCAGCGGCTGTCGATCAGGATGTCGAGGTACTCGTGGAACCGGGACTCCCGGGGCCAGGCCGTGGTCTCGATCACCGTCATGGGGGAAGCCGCAGGTGCGGGAAGCGAAGGTTGCCAGCGCGCGTTCATGGGGTTCACCTTTTCGTGTTGCGAGGGCGAGGCTGCGTGCTTACCGGCGAGCGGTGTCGCGGCCGAGGTTGACGACCTGGGCGGACGGCAGGATCAGGCTGATGACGCGGTTCCAGGTGACCAGCGGCACGTGGTCGACGTACACCACGTCGCGCGGCTGCAGCTCGAAGCGGTCGGCCAGCGCCAGCGCTGCCGGGTTCCTCGCGTTGAGGTTGAAGATCTGCTGCGTGTCGAGGTTGTCGGGCGCGTTGCGCACCACGTAGATCTGCCCCGTGCTGGCCGACAGCAAGTCGGGGCCGCCGGCATCGCCCAGCGCCTCGTTGAGGCTCAGGCGGCCGTTGTTGCGCATCAGCAGCGCGCCGGGGCCGCGCACCTCGCCCATCACGAAGACCCGGCTGTCGTCGCGGGAGCCGACATTCACCACATCGCCGTTGCGCAGCGCGATGCTGTTGCCGTCCAGGCCCATGGACTGGAGCATCGGCAGGTCGATCACCGTCGAGACGCCGCCGCGCGTCAGCGTGACCCGCGAACGGTCGCCGCTCTGCGTGAAGCTGCCGGCGCGGCCGATGGCTTCGGACAGCGTCATCGGCACGTCGGTGAAGATCTGCAGGCCGGGCGTGCGCACCTCGCCCTGCACGTAGGCGCGCTGGCTGCGGAACGACTGGATGCGCACCGAGACCTGCGGCTCCTTGATGTAGGTCCCGATGCGCCGCGCGACCAGCTCGGACGCGCCGCTTTCGGTCAGGCCCTGCAGCTTGACACGCCCAATGAACGGAAAGCTGATCTCACCCTTGGCGTCGACGATGAAGCCGGGCGCCACGGCAACGCCGGTCGGGTCGGTCTGCTGCGCGATCACCGCGCCGGCGTTGGGCAGCAGTTCCGGGTGGTTGTAGACGATGATGCCGACCACGTCTCCGGGCCCGATGGTGTAGACCGGCGGCGCGGCCAGCAGGCGCTTCATGCCGTCGGGCGTGGTCTTGGGCCTTTGCGCCATCTGCGAGCGGATCAGGTCGGGCGTGATCGGAATGACCTTGCCGCTGTCGGCCGAGGCGGTGCTGTCGCCCGTGGTGCTGGTGAAGCCGAGCGGTCCCACGCCGCCGAAGCCCGGCGCGCAGCCGGAGAGCAGGACCAGTCCCAGCGACAGCAGCAGGCACAGGCCCAGCCATCGCAGCCGGCCATCGACCTGTGCCGGTGCCAGAGCGCGGGCTCTGGCTGGAAGGGCGCGTGCGCCGCATGTCTGCGTCGCTGGATCGGGGCGTTGCATGGTGATCTCCTTGACGGCCGGTTGACGGTGGGTGGATGGGGAACGACTGGGTGAAAGGGGCTGAGCCGTGCGTCAGGGCGCGGCCAGGGTGGCGGGCATGGCCCGGTCGGCGCCAGCCGCCATCGGACGGTTCTGGCTGCGGCGCTCGGTGCTTGCGCCGAAGCAGCGATCGGCGACCCAGTCGCCGACGGACTGGAGGAACAGCCGCTGTCCCTGTTCCGTGCAGACGGTGTGGTCGGCTTCGGCGATGAATTCGTACTGCAGCGCCTGCGTGAAGGGCTGGCGGGCGAAGGCGCCGAGCTGGTCGCGGCCGTGGTCGCAGACGTGCAGCGACCCCGAATACAGCAACTGCACCGCCACCTGGCGTTCGACGAGGCGCCGCAGGGTGGCGCCGAACCAGGCCGCATTGACCTCGGGTGTGCGCTTCTCCGCGAAGAAGCCCGGCAGAGGCGTCGTCGAATGGCTGGGCAGGAGGTGGCGCTGGAGCCAGCGTTTGGCCTTGCCTGGGAAGGACGGGTGCGCGGGCGCGGCCAGCGCGCGGCGCACGTTGCGCTCCCAGCGGGCGCGCCGCTCCGGGAAGGCGAAGCCGTCGAACAGCGAAAGCGCCACCACGCGCGGGTCGGCCGCGGCTGCCAGCATCGCATGCTCGACACCCGAGCACATGCCGACGATCACGAACTGCCGGGCGCCCAGCATGCGTTCGCTGGCGTCCATGGCGGCCCGCAGGCTGTGCACGGCACGGGCCTGCAGATCGGGCGAAGTGTCGAGCGCATCGCTGTCGCCGATGCCGCCGAGGTCGAAGCGCAGGCTGCTCACGCCGCGCGCGGCCAGCACATGCGCCAGCTTCACGTTGATGCGGCGCGGCCCGACGCGGTGGTTGGCGCCCATGTTGAACATGAGGCAGGCGACGTCGCCCGGCGCCTGCTGCGCGGGCGCGGTGAGCATGCCCATCAGCGCGTTGCCCGGGCCGAAGCACACCGGTGTCTGTGTCGCGTCATTCATGGAGAGCCCCCTGGAGGCGGTTGAGCGCGTCGGCCGGAACCATCGCGCTGTTGGGGTAGGGGTCGGAGGTCCAGTCGAGCTGGTGCCGGAAGTACGCAAGGCGAACCGGCATGTGGCGCGACTGCTGGTCGGCGGCCCATTGCGCGGTGCGTTCGTCGTCCGGCTCGGCCAGTACCAGCGTGTCGTGCAGCGCCGTGAGCGGCAGCGATTCGGGAACCAGCGCCGCCAGCTGCGCGCGCAGCGCGGGCGAGAGCACCGTGCCGAGGGCTTCCTCGGGCACGGCATCGGGCTCCTGCGCCAGGCTGCGGTGCCAGGCCCGGTCGGGGATGCAGAAGGTGGTGTCGATGGCGGCCACGTGCTGTTCGCGCAGCAGCCGCGCATAGCGGCGCCCGTCGATCACCGGCTCCCACAGCACCAGCCGCACCGGGTCGCAGCGTCCGCCGCGCGCGGCCAGCACGGCCAGGGTGGCGCCGAGCCGGGCGCCGACCCACACGATGGCAGCGCCCGGCGCGCGGCGTCGCAGTTCCTCGTGCGCCGAGCACAGGTCTCGGCGCCAGCCGTCGAGTTCGCCCTCGTTCTCGTCGCCCGGCGAATCGCCCGAGCCATAGAAGTCGAAGCGCAGCGTGGCGATGCCGTTTCGCGAGAGACGCTCGGCCAGCACCTTGAAGAAGCGATGGGTGCGCAGGCCCTCCTGCCCGAACGGTGGACACAGGAGCACGGCGGTGTTCTCGGCACGGTCTTCCTCGGCCGGATGGAACACGCCGAAGATCTGGCGCGAGGCCGGCCCGAACATGAGTGGCGTGAACCGAGTCATTGGATAACCTCCGCGCTACGCGCTGCGGTATTCGCCTTGAGAACGGTTCGGCGGCTCATGCGTGCGCCTCCAGCAACCGCCCCGAACGGCTGGCGCGGGCTTCGGTCTGGCGCCATTCGGCGAGCGAGCCCACGCAGTCGAGCCGCGTGGGCGCCGGCCCCAGAACCAGCCACAGGATGCGGCCGGCCACCAGCAGCTCGACGCTGCGGCAGTCCGGTTCAATGCCCACCTCGAAGCTCTGCGACGACACCAGCAGGCCGACGCCGATGGCCTTCAGGCAGGCTTCCTTGCGGGTCCAGCAGGTCAGGAAGGCCTTGTCGCGCTCGTGCGCGGGCAGGGCGGCCAGCGCTTCCTGTTCGCGCTGCGTGAAATATTCCGCCGCAAGCACCGCCGCGTCGGGCACCGCGCGCAGCAGTTCGACGTCCGCGCCCAGAGGGCCGCGCCCGCCGATGGCCACCAGCGCCAGGCCCTGGCTGTGGCTCAGCGAGAACTGGGTGCGCGTATGGCCCGACAGCGAGGGCTTGCCGAACGAGCCGGTGGCCAGGTGCAGTGCAGCGTGATGCAGGCCGGTGTACTCGCAGAGCGCTTGCCGCAGGGCGACGTGCGCGGCCACGAAACGCTGGCGGTCGATGGGAAACCGCAAGCTGGCGGCGCGCGCGCACTCTTCCTCCGACAGGATCTGCGCGGGAGGAAGCGCAGGGAAGCTGTCCAGGTCGACATACCGGCAGATCGGCGCGTCGATGGAAAGTGCGTAGTCGGAGTTGTCCATGATCACCCCTTGCGCAGCCAGCTGCCGAGGGCGCCCAAAAGGCCGCCGCGCTGCGCATGTCCGGCCGTGTCGGCGGCCAGTTCCGCGAGGTCGGACGGCACGCCCTGCGGCGCGGCCTGCGCCGACGAGGCGATCTGCCCGAGGTTTTCGAACAGATAGCGCCGCGGCTCCACGCGGTGCCCCAGCGTCTGTGCCGCCTGCTGCACGGCGCGCAGCACCAGCAGCGAGTCGCCGCCGAGGTCGAAGAAGTTGTCGCTGGCGCGGATCTCGCTCACGTCGATGCCGATCACGCCGGCCCAGATCTGGGCGAGCTGCGCGTGCTCGGGGCTGAGCAGGCCTTGCCTGGCCTTGCGCTCGTCGCCGTTGGCGGCGCCGGCCGGCGCGCCCTTGTCCGTGTCGCCGGTGGCCAGCTTGCGCAGGTAGAGCGCGCTGGCCGAGCCTTCAGTGCTGGCGATCTCCGCGAGCGTGGCGCCCGGGTGGTCCGCGACGCGGCGCAGCACCTCGAGGTAGCGCTCGCGCATCTGGGCGCCGGTCTCGCGCAGGTACACGTCGGCGTTGTAGATCAGCGCGCCTTCGAGGCCGTGCGGCTTGTCCATCAGCCACACGCCGATGTCGTCGGTGGCGCCATGCTGCATCACGTGCATCTGGCGGGTCTGCAGGCTGCCGATGGAGCGCGAGCGTTCGCGCGCGTCCTGGAACGAGAACATCGACTGGTAGGGACCCGAGGTCTTGATCTGCCCCGCATAGCCCGGCTCGGCCATCAGGCGCTCGAACGGCACTTGCTGGTTGTTCATCATCGACAGCAGCTCCTGCTTCACGTAGTGCATGAAGCCGGGCAGCGGCAGCGCCATGTCCACCGCGAGCGAGACCGGCAGCACGTTGTTGAAGTAGCCCATGACGTCTTCCGTCTCGGCCTGCTGGCGACCGCGCACCGGGTTGGCGATTACGATGGCGTCGTTGCCGGTCACCTGGGCCATGGTCAGCGCGTAGACGCCGAAGGTCAGCATGCTGAGCGTCACGTCCATGTCGCGCGCGATCTCGCGCAGCCGCTGTGTGCTTTGCAGGTCGATGCTGATCCAGTGCGCGCCGCCCTGGCCGCTCTTGCCCGCGCGGCGCGGCATGTCGGTCACGGGCGGCCGCACGGCCTTCGCGCCTTCGAGCCGGCCGCGCCAGAACGCGAGCTGTTCCTCGCAGGCGGGCTCGGTCATCCACTTCTCCAGCCACTCGGCATAGTCCCCGTGGGTGGTGGCGAGTGCGGGCAGGTTGTGCGGACGGCCGCGCTCGGCGGCGTCGTAGAGCGCGGCCAGTTCGCGCTGCATCAGGTCGAAGGACCAGCCGTCCCAGATCAGGTGGTGCGGCACGAACATGAAGACGTGCTCGTTGTCGTCGACCTGGAACAGGGTCGCGTGCATCATCGGCGCGCTGTGGATGTCGATCGGCCGGTCCGCCAGCTCCTGCATGCGCTCGGCCAGCTCGGCCTCGCGCTGGTCGGCCGGCAGGCCGCGCAGGTCGACCAGCGGCAGGGCGAATTCCACGGACTCCGCGATCAGCTGCACCGGCTTGCCGCTTTGCTGGTCGATGTCCATGCGGGTGCGCAGCGAGGGCTGGCGCCGGATCACTTCGCGCAGCACGCCTTCGAAGCGCGTTGCATCGAGCTGCCCGATCAGCCGCTGCGCCGAAGGCGCGTTGTAGACCGAGCGGCCCGGGTGCAACTGCTCCATGAAGCGGATGCGCTCCTGCGAAAGCGTCAGCGGCGCGCTACGGCGCTCCGGGCGGCATGCAATGGGAGCCTGCAGCCCGACGCCCGCGCCCTGCAGGCCCTGGATCGCCGCGGCCAGCTTCCCGGCCGTGGGCGACTCGAACAGCGAACGCAGCGGCAGCGTGACCTGGAACTCGCGGCTCAACAGCGTGGTGAGCCGCGCGGCCAGCAGCGAATGGCCGCCCACGGTGAAGAAGTTGTCGTCCATGTCGAGGCCCGGCAGGCTCAGCACCTTCTCCATGATCGCGAGCACCTTGCGCTCGTGGTCGTTGCACGGGCCGGCGCCTCGCCGCACCTCCTCGCGCGCGGCCGCCTGCGGCGGCGGCAGCGAGACGCGGTCGACCTTGCCGTTCGGCAGCGTGGGCAGGGCATCGAGCGTCACCACGTGCTGCGGCAGCATGAAGGCCGGCAGGTGCTTGCGCAGGTGCACCATCAGCGCATCGAGGTCGAAGCCGGCGTCCGGCATCAGGGCAAGGTAGGCCACCAGGCGCACGTCGCCGGGGTTGTCCTCGCGCGCAACGACCACGCTGCGCGAAACGCCCGCAACCTCGCAGCAGCGCACCTCGATCTCGCCGGGCTCGATGCGGTAGCCGCGCACCTTGACCTGGAAGTCGAGCCGGCCGAGGTGGTCGAGCAGCCCGTCGTTGCGCCAGCGGCCGCGGTCGCCCGAGCGGTACACCCTCTTCGCGGTGCCGAAGATGCGCACCGTGACGAAGCGCTCGGCGGTCAGCTCTGGACGATCGAGGTAGCCCAGGGAGACACCTTCGCCGGCGATGCAGATCTCGCCCGGCACGCCGATGGGGCAGGGCTGCAGTTCGGCATCGAGGATCCAGATCTCGGTGTTGTCGACCGGCCGGCCGATCGACACGCCGCGCGACGCGACCTCTTCGGGGCGAACGTGCCAGGCTGTGGAGTACACCGTGGTCTCGGTCGGCCCATAGCCGTTCCACAGGCCCTCCATGCGTTCGCACAGCGCCAGAGCCATGCTCGGACGCAGCGCCTCGCCACCGGTCCAGCCGCGAAAGCCGGGGGCGCCGCCGGCCCACTGGGCATCGAGCAGGAGCTGCCACATGCCGGGCGTGGCCTGCAGGAGCGTGATCTGCTCCTGGTCGAGCGCCTGTCCCAGGCGATTGCCGTCCATCGCGATCTCGCGCTGCACCATCACGAGTTCGGCGCCAGCCGCCAGCGGCAGCAGCAGGTCGGGTATGGCCATGTCGAACGACAGGGTGGTGACGGCGGCGATCCGGTCGGCCGGGCCGACGTCCGATTCGCGCTGCATCCACTGCAGCAGGTGCGCCACGCCCCGATGATGGACGATGACGCCCTTGGGCAAGCCGGTCGAGCCGGAGGTGTAGATCACATAGCAGGCGTCTTCGGGCCCCGGGTCGTCCGTGCTCGACGGCAGGGTCTCGCCGGCAAGCTGCCGCCATGAGGTGTCGCGGTCGATCTCGAAGATCCGCTGGCCCGCGTCGGCGCACCAGTGGCGCGGCGCCACGGCGACGTCCGACGAGGTCAGCATCAGGCTGAGCCGGGCGTCGCTGGCGTAGTGGTCGAGCCGCGCCTGCGGAAAGGCCGGATCGAGCGGCACGTAGGACGCGCCCGCCTTCAGGATGCCCAGCATCGCCACGACCATTTCCAGGCTGCGCTCCAGGCACAGCCCCACGCGCTGGCCGCGGCCCACGCCGCGCGCGTGCAATGCACGCGCCATGCGGTTCGACAGCGCATCGAGTTCGCCGTAACTGCAGCTTCGCGCGCCATCGCGCACCGCCGGGTGATCGGGCTGCCGAGGCACGCGCGCGACAAAACCGGCATGCGCCAGCGGCATGCCGACCAGCGGAACGCGCGCGGGCTGCAGCGCGATCAGCGAACGCGCGGCGTCGACGGACAGCACTTCGAGCCGGCCGACCGTTTCGTCCGGCTTGTGCGAGCCCGACTGCAGCACGCACTCGAACATGTCCAGCCAGCGCTGTACGCTGACGTCGTCGAACAGGTCGGTGTTGTACTGCGCCTCCACCATCAGGCCGCCATCGAGCGGGCGCAGGTTCAGGAACAGTTCGAAGTTCTCGTAGCGGCGGGGGATGGTGTCCTGTGCCACGTCGAGGCTCGTGAACGCCTCGGCGCTGCTCGCCACGTCGGGGTCGACGTTGAACGCCACGCTCACCAGCGGCAGCCGGCTCGGATCGCGCTCGAGCGACAACTGGCCCAGCAGCGCGCCATAGGTGAGCGCCTGGTGGTCGAAGGCGTCGAGCACGGCGGTGTTGCATTCGTCCATCAGCGCGTCGAAGCGCATGCCGGCGTGCGTGGCGATGCGCAGCGGCAGCAGGTTCACGCAATGGCCGACCAGTCCGGGCACGTCATGCGCGAGCTGGCCCGACGCCGGCACGCCTACGACGATGTCTTCCTGGCCCGTGAGACGGTGCAGCGTCGCGACGAAGCCGCTGAGCAGGCCGGTGAACAGGCTGGCGCCGGCCTTGGTGCTCGTCACGCGCAGGGTGCCGACGAGGCGCTTGTCGAGCAGGCGCTCGGTGCGGCGCGAATTGAAGGTGCGTGCGGCCGGACGCGGACGGTCCAGCGGCAGGTCGAGCACCGGCTGCACGCTGCCGGGGAAGCGCCCGAGCCAGTAGTCCACGTGCGCCTGCATGTCGGGATGCGCGGCCGCGGCGGCTTCCTCGGCGGCGAAGTCGGCGAAGAGCGGCGCGGCCCTGAGCTTCAGCCCGGTGCCGTTCTGCTCGGCATACAGGTGGCCCAGCTGCTCGGTGATGACACCCCAGGACCAGCCGTCGCAGACCACGTGGTGCGCCGACATCACGAGTTCGTGCTCCGCATTGCCGAGGCGGTACAGCACGGCGCGAAACAGCGGGCCATGTTCGAGCGAGAAGGGCGTGCACACCGCTTGGCCATGGGCCGAGCGCAGCGCCTGCGCGCGGGCTTCAGGCTCGAGCCCGCTCAGGTCTTGCCGGGTCAGGACGTTCCCGCCCGGATGGCTGACCAGCATGCAGGTGCCGTCCGGCGAGATCGTGGCGCGCAAGGCCTGGTGGCGTTCGAGCAGCCGGTCCATGGCACGCGCCAGGGCCTCCTCGTCCAGCGCGCCGCGCAGGCGCAGCAGGACCGATTCGTTGTAGGCCATCGAGGCCTCGGTGCTCAGGGTTGCGCCGAGCCAGACTTCGCGTTGCGATTCCGTCGTGGGAATGATGCATTCGATGGCACCGTCGCTGACGGTGGGCTTGAAAACGGCGTTCATGCTGCGGCCTTTCCATTGAAGATGTGCTGGCTGGGGGTGGGCGCGCCGGGCACGTACCAGAAGGGCTGGCCGTCGATGTCGCGGGCCAGCACCGAGCCTTCCTCGGTCGGCTTGTGCGCGTCGAAGCCGGCGATGGCCACGGCGCGGCGCGGCAGGAACCCGGATTCCTGCATCTCGGCGACCGATTCCTTGAATGCGCTCTGGATGAATGCGATGTCCTCGGCGCTGTGCGCGCTCGTGAGGAAGCACGGGAAGTTGTCCAGGATGTGCACGCCGCGGCTGCGCATCATTGCGAACAACAGGTCCTGCAGCGGGTGGTCCTCGAGCCAGCTCACGCGCCACAGCGACGCGAAGTGGCGGATCTCGACGGGCGCGCCGACTTCCCTGCACCAGCCCGAGAGCTCGGCGGCCATGGCGGCGGTGCTGCCATTGAGGCCGGCCTGCAGCGCGGGCCCGGCTTCCTTCAGGTGGGTGAGCGAGGCCCTGGCCGCGGCGAGCGCGAGCGGATGGCGCACGAAGGTGCCGGCGAAGTAGGTCACCCCCACGCCGGGGATCGAGTCGTCGCCGTACTGCCAGGCGCCACCGTCGAGCGCGTCCATGAACTCGCGCTTGCCGGCGATCACACCGACCGGGAAGCCCCCGCCGATCACCTTGCCGTAGGTGGCAAGGTCGGCGCGCACGCCGAACAGTTCCTGGGCGCCGCCCAGCGCGGTGCGAAAACCGGTGATGACCTCGTCGAAGATCAGGCAGCAGCCGCTCTTCGCGGTGATGTCGCGCACCTCGTGCAGGAACTCGCGCGGCTGGAAGTCGGGGCGGCGGCTTTGCACCGGCTCGGCCAGCACGGCGGCCAGGTCGTCGGCGTTCTCGCGGATGAACGCCAGCGCCTCGGGCGTGCCGTAGTCGAGCACGCGGATGTCGCCGAACATGCCGCTCATCACGCCCGGCGCTGCCGACAGGCCCTTGCCGCCCTTGCCGGCGCGCACCAGCACCTCGTCGAAGGTGCCGTGGTAGGAGCCGGTGAACACCACCACAGTGCTGCGGCCGGTGACGGTGCGCGCGATGCGCAGCGCGGCCATCACGGCTTCGGAGCCGGTGTTGCACAGGCCGGCGCGGTCGCTGCCCGTGAGCTCGCAGATGAGCGCCGTGACCTCGGCCGCCAGCGGGTGCTGCGGGCCGATCTCATAGCCCTGGTCGAGCTGCCTGCGCACGGCCTCCTGCACGAAGTCGGGCTGCCAGCCGAACATGTTCATGCCGAAGCCGTTGAGCGCGTCGACGTATTCGTTGCCGTCGAGGTCCCACATCTTCGAACCCTTGGAGCGCTCGATGACGATCTGGTAGGTGATCTCCTTCGTGATCGGGCGGAAGCCGTTGACCACGCGCGGGTCGGCCATGTGGGGGCGGTTGGCGTCGGTGAAGTCCTTGCTCTTGCGCGTGCGCTCGACATAGCGCCGGATGAAGGCGGCGAGGCGTGCCTTCTGGCGGCCGCTGGGTTCGGCCATGCGCTGGGTGTGGATGCGCGCGATGGCGCCGAAGGCCTTGGACACGTCGTAGCGCACCGGCTCCTTCTGCGCGGGCTCCTCGGACGGAACTGCAGCCACCGGCTGGACCGGCACGGCCTGCAGCGTCATCAGCGGCGCGGCCGGCGCCGCACCCGACAGCAGTGCGAGCTGCTGGCGCATCAGTTCCATCTGCTGCGCAATCAGCTGGGACAACTGTGCGTCGCCCGCGGCACCGCCTTGCATCGGCATGTACACGGGCATCGGCTGGCGCGGCGCGGCCTGCGGCACGGCGACAGCACTTTCCACCGGCGCTGCCACGACGGCGGGTGCAACGGCCGGCGCAGGCGCTGCCTCAGGCGGCAGGCTCTCGCGCAGGAAGGCCGAGAGCGAGTCGAAGCAGCGGTATTTCTCCATCAGCTGACGGAAGCTGAGGTTGACCTTGAAGTGCTTCTTGATCTGCGTGGCCGCCTGGGTCAGCGTGAGCGAATCCAGGCCCAGCTCGCCGAAGGGCGCGTGTCCCTCCGCCTGTGCCATGTCGAGGCCGGAGATGTCCTCGAACAGGGTGCGCAGGCGTGCGTCCATGGACGAGGCGGGAGGGGGAAGAGGCGAGGGCGTTGCTGCTGCGGTCACGATCGGCTCCAGGGGAATGGATGGAATGAAAGAGGCAGGGGCCGCGACGGCGGCGCTGACGGATGCGGTCGCGGTGGAAAGGGGGAGAAGGGTGGGAGCGGCGATGTCGACCCAGAAGCGCTTGCGCTCGAACGGCGTGGTGGGCAGGCACACGCGCTGGGCGCCGTTGCGTGCAGCGAGGCGCGACAGCTCGACCTCGGCGCCGCAGGTCCACAGGCGGCCCAACGCCAGCCGCAGGGTGCGAGCCTCTTCGGCCGGCTCGCCGTGCAGCAGCGGTACGACGCTGCCCGCGCCGTGCTGGCGCACCAGCGTGGAAAGCATGTTGCGCGGGCCGGCTTCCACGAACAGCGGGTTTGCCGTCTGCGCCATCGCGCAGCGTACGGCTGGCGAGAAGCGCACGGTTTCGCGCAAGTGCCGGGCCCAGTAGGCCGGGCTGGTGGCTTCGGTGTCTTCGAGCGGTTGGCCGGTCAGCGTCGAGTAGATCGGCGTCTGCGGCGCACGCAGCGCCACCTTGCCGACCAGTGCCTCGAAGGGCGCGACGGCCGCGTCCATCATGGCGGAGTGGAAGGCATGCGAGGTCTGAAGCGGACGGGCCGGAATGCCATCCGCTTCCAGCGCCGCCTGCAGCGCCGCGATGGCATCGAAGGGGCCGGCGGCGACGCAGGCCGCCGGGCCGTTCTCGGCGGCGAGCGACAGCTGCGGGCCGAGCCGGCCGGCCAGTTCGGCCGCGCCCAGGCGCACCGACAGCATCGCGCCCGCTGGCTGGGCCTGCATGAGCGCACCGCGGCGGGCCACGAGCCGGGCAGCGTCTTCGAGCCGCATCACGCCCGCGAGCACGGCCGCGACGAATTCGCCGACGCTGTGGCCGATCAGCGCATGCGGCCGCGCACCCAGCGCCAGCAGCCGCCGCGCGAGCGCGTATTCGAGCGTGAAGATCGCGGGCTGCGTGACGGCCGTGGGCACCAGCGACTGCGCGTCGCCGGAGAACATGCGCTCGCGCAGGTCGAAATCGGTCGCCCCGTCGAAAGCGGCCATGCAGTCGTCGAACGCGGCGGCGAACACCGGGTCGTTCGCGCGGAGGTTCTTGCCCATGCCTGCGTACTGCGCGCCCTGCCCGGGGAACATCAGCACGAGCTGCGGTGCACGCGAGGCGGTGCGGCCGCTGGCGCGGCTGGGCGAGTCGGCGCTGCGCAGGGCCGCGATGGCTTCGGCCGTTCCGCTGGCCACCACTGCGCGGCGGAAGGTGTGGGCCTTGCGGCCGACCGCGAGGGTGTGGGCCACGTCTGCCAGCGGCAGTTCGGGGTGCGCCTCGAGGTGCGCCGCGAGCTGCTCGGTGGCTGTGTCGAGCGCGGCCTCGGAGCGCGCCGACAGCGGCAGCACGTGGTCGCCCGCCGCCGCCGGCGAGGCCTGCCGCGGTGGCGCTTCTTCGACTATCACGTGCGCGTTGGTGCCGCCGACGCCGAAGGAACTGACGCCTGCGCGGCGCGGCTGGTCGGCGCGCGGCCACGGCTGCAGGCTCGCCGTGACGTGGAAGGGTGTGCGCGCGAAGTCGATCGCCGGGTTCGGCGCGCTGAAATGCACGGTCGGCGGAATCTGTTCGTAGTGCAGCGCCAGTGCCGTCTTGATGAGACCGGCAGCGCCGGCCGCCGTGACCATGTGGCCGACGTTGCTCTTGAGCGAGCCGAGCGTGCAGTAGCCGAGCGCGTCGGTGTGCTCGGCATAGGCACAGGCCAGCGCCTCGACCTCGATCGGGTCGCCCATCGGCGTGGCGGTGCCGTGAGCCTCCACGTAAGAGATGCTGCGTGCATCGACGTCGGCCGCCGCGAGCGCGGCGCGGATCACCGCCGCCTGCCCGTCGACGCTGGGCGCCGTGAAGCTGGCCTTGGAGCCGCCGTCGTTGTTCACGCAGGCGCTGCGCAGCACGGCGTAGATGGTGTCGCCATCGGCCTGCGCGTCGGCCAGCCGCTTGAGCAGCACCACGGCCGCGCCGTCGCTGAAGACCGTGCCACGGGCCTGTGCGTCGAAGCTGCGCGTGTGGCCGTCGGGCGAGAGCATCGAGCCCTCGTTGTAGAGATAGCCGCTGCGCGGCGGGCAGTTGACCGATGCGCCGCCGGCGAGCGCCATGTAGCACTGGCCCGTGCGCAGCGCGTGGAAGGCGTGGGCTACGGCCACGAGCGAGGTCGAGCAGGCGGTATGCACGCTGACGGCCGGGCCGGTGAGGTTGAGCCGGTTCGCCACCCGCGTGGTGATGTAGTCCTTCTCGTTGGCCAGCATCACCTGGAATTCGCCGACCGGCTCCACGAGGTCGGGCCGGGTGCTCACGTGGCGCTGGAAGTAGGTCGCGTTGTACATGCCGGCATACACGCCGACCGGGCCCGGCGCGGCATCGGGCACGTAGCCGGCGCGCTCCAGGCATTCCCAGCAGATCTCGAGGAACACGCGCTGCTGCGGGTCCATCAGCTGCGCTTCCTTCGGGCTGATGCCGAAGAAGGCAGCGTCGAAGTCCTCGATGCCGTCGATCACGCCGCGTGCGCGAACGTAGGACGGGTCGCTGCGCAGGGCCTCGCTCACGCCGGCGTCGAGCGTGGCGTCGTCGAAGAAGCTGATGGTGTCGCGCCCGGCAACGAGGTTGTCCCAGAACTGCTCGACGTCGGCCGCGCCGGGAAAGCGTCCGGCGGTGGCAACCAGGGCGATGGCGTCGTGAATGCCGGCGTCCGGCCGCGCTGCAAGGGTGGCCGCTGTGGTCGGTCGATCCTCCGAGACGACCACAGCGGCCGAGGCGGGCAGATCACCCGCCTGCTGCATCCGCGCACCCATCGCTTTTGGCGTGGGATTGCGGAAGAAAAGGTTGGTCGACAACGGCAGGCCGGTGCCGCGCTGCAGGTCGGCGAGCACCTGCAGCACCAGCAGCGAATCGCCGCCGAGGTCGAAGAAGTTGTCGTTGCGCCCGACCTTCGAGATGTGCAGTGCGCGGGCGAAGGCCTCGCACACCTGCTGTTCGACGGTGTCGCGCGCTTCCTCGAAGGGCTGGGCGAGTTCGGGGCGTTCGTCGGCCGGCTCGGGCAGCGCCCTGCGGTCGAGCTTGCCATTCGGCGTGACGGGCAACTGCGCGAGCCATACCTGGGCGGCGGGAATCAACGCCGCGGGCAGGCGGGCCGCGAGGTGCGCACGCAGGGCGTCCCACGAAACCTTCTGTGAGCGCGCGACGAGATAGGCCACAAGGCGTAGCTGGCCGCTCTCGTCGGGCCGCGCGACCACGGCGCAGGACTGGATGTCCGGGTGGGCGAGGATCGCGGCCTCGACCTCGCCGGTCTCGATGCGGTGGCCGTGGATCTTCACCTGGCCGTCGCGGCGTCCGATGAACTCGACGGTGCCGTCGGGCAGCCAGCGCGCGAGGTCGCCGGTGCGGTAGAGCCGTTCGTCCGTACCGCCGAAGGGGTCGGGCACGAAGCGTTCGGCATTGAGCGCGGGCTGCCGCAGGTAGCCGCGGGCCAGGCCGTGGCCGCCGATGCACAGTTCTCCCACGAAGCCCGTCGGCAGCAGTGCCATCGAGGGGCTCAGCACGCGCAGCACGGTGTCCTTGATGGGACGCCCGAGCGGAATCGAACGCAGGTCTTCCGGCAGCGGCGACGCGATGCGGTGCGTGGCCGCGAAGGTCGTGCACTCGGTGGGGCCGTAGCCGTTGCTCAGCGTGAGGCCGGGCAGGGCCGCCAGCGCGCGCCGCACGTGCGGCACCGACAGCGCTTCGCCGCCGGTGAACAGGTGCCGCAGGCCCGAGAGATGGGCCGGGTCGTCGTCGATCACGGCGTTGAACAGCGCGGCGGTGAGCCATGCCGTGTGCACGTCGTGGCGCGCGATGGTGCGCGCGAGGCCGGCACCGGTGGGCACGCGCTCTTCGTGGACCACGCAGCAGCCACCGTTGAGCAGCGGACCCCATATTTCGAGCGTGGCCGCGTCGAAGCCCAGCGGCGCCGCGTGCAGCATGGCGCGGCCCGGAGCGAGCGCGACGTAGTCCACGCCCACCACCAGCCGCAGGATCGACCGGTGGCAGATCTCGATGCCCTTGGGCGTGCCCGTCGAGCCCGAGGTGTACATGACGTAGGCCACCGATTCGGCGTCGATCGCCGGCGGGTTCCATGCACTTCGATTTGTCTTGTCTTCGTACTCGTCGAGCAGCAAAACGCCCTGGTGGGGGGGGACCAGGTGGTGGTGCGCCTGCATGGTGAGCACGTGCTGCGCACGCGCCTCGCCGAGCATGTAGGCGATCCGATCGGGCGGGAAATCGGTGGGCACCGGCACGTAGGCGCCGCCAGCCTTGAGGATGCCGAGCTGGGCCACGATGGCGGCCATCGAGCGGTCGAGCAGCAGGCCGACCCCGTCGCCGCTGCGAACGCCCAGGCACTGGAGGCGCCGCGCGAGTTCGTCGGATTGCCGGTCGAGTTCGCCGTAGCTCATTTGCGCATCGCCTTGTGCGATGGCAATGGCATCGGGGGCGGCCGCGGCCTGGCGGCTGAACACGCCGGTTACCGTGGTGACAGGGTCCACCGGGGCGAGGGCGGTGTTCCAGGCTGCGAGCTGATCGGCGCGGTCGGTGCTCGGCAGCGTGCGGATGTCGTCGAGGGCGGCATCGGGATGCTCCAGCAGGTCCTGGGCGGTGTCGGCAAGGGCAGCGAGCAACTGTTCGATTGCGGCGGCGTCCATCGAGCCCGCGGCTGCATCTATATGAAGCAATGCCGAAGCGGTGTCGAAGCGCAGCCGCACGGGAGCGTCGGCGTGGACCTCTTCGCGCAGCCAGAGCGAGTCCGGTGGCGCAATGGGCTGCGGTGAGTGCGACGCTGCGCGGCGGGCGAGGTCCAGTTCAGCCAGCCAGGTACCCGCGGCCTTGGTGGCGTCGAACGCGACGGTGGTCGTGCAGCGCGCCGGGGCAACGCCCGCCTCGTGCAGCACGGGCCAGAGGCTTCCGAGCCAGCGCGACTGCAGCAGCAGCCATGCGCCCGCGAAGAGGGCATCCGGCAGCTGGCCGGTGACGGCGAGCCATTGGCTCCAGCGCCGGGCAAAGCCGGGCTCAAGCGCCAGCGAACCGGTGCAGCCTCCGGCCGGTCCTGCCGGCTTGCATCGCGGCCCGAACAGGTCTTCCAGGGCGAGACCCGGAGAGCTTTCCTGCGGCTGCGAAATACTTCGAATTTCCATTTGAATATCCCGGAAGCAATACAATGGAAGCAATTGGGCAAATGGAATTTCCATTTGCCCAATTAATGAGGGAGCATCTGTTGTGTTCTTTTCGTGACTTCATACTAGGAGCTTTCTACCGGCCGATGTGGGTACTTTATGGTTAGGTTACAAACAGATATGGTTATTTCTAAAACGTACTACCCGAATCATCCAGTTTGAGGTAACTGATGCGGGATTTAGGGGGCGCAAGCCTGTGCGCGAGCCACTTTCGAAGGTCAAAAGGCGGGGCTGAAGCGGGGTACTCCTGGGGAGAAATGCCGAAATTCCGGGGCAAAGCGCGTTGCATGGGGCGGCCTGGCGTGAGCGCGTTGGTCTCGCGTCCGCTCTCTGTAGTCATGCGAAAAACGGGGCGCCTTTGCTGTCGAAAAATGAAACATCCTCCCGGCGGCGGCTGTTATCAATTCACCCCGTCTGTAACCGGATAAAAAATAACTGTACAAAACCTTGGATTTGAAAAGACTGAAAGAAGCACCCGATTCCGCGCGAATCAATTCTTTCCAAGGTCGAAAATGCTTTACGAAATCCTATTGCCAGATGTTGCCCTGACGCCTTGCGAACACTATTGGAAATCAATTCTCCCGAACAATTCAGACGCATTGACCGCCAATGCCACATATTTCGGCAATGCGGCCTGGGCGCAGGAATATCTGGACTTCTGTCACCGCGATGCCCACTTTCGCAGCCGCTGGCTCGCCGCCGGGGGCGAATGGACGGACAAGGTCGTCATCGACCTGGGTTGCGGGCCTGGCAATGTCTTCGCCACGCTGGGCGGAAAGCCCCGGCTGCTCATCGGCGTGGACGTGGCCCCGGGCTCGCTGAAGCTGGCTGCGGGCCTCGGCTACACCACGGTGCTGGCGGATGCGGCGCATACGCCGTTCCGCTCGCACGTGGCGGACATCGTGGCCATCAATGCCACCCTGCACCACTGCGACGACATGACGGCGGTGCTGCGGGAAGGCGCCCGCCTGGTGAAGCCTGACGGCATCCTGATCACCGATCACGATCCCCAGCTGACGGCATGGGACTACAAGGGTCTGGCCAGGCTGTTGTGGGACGCGCGGCTGTGGGTCTACCGCATGACAGGGCGCGGTTTCCACAAGACCGGCAGCCAGCAGTCGTGGGGGCTGAAGACCGAGGTGCATCACCGGCCCGGCGACGGCGTGACGAAGGAGTTCTTCGAATCCACGCTGCAGCCGCTGGGCTTCGATGTCCGCGTGCATCCGCACAACCACCGGATAGGCGCCGAGGCGCTCGCCGGAGAGCTCGGGCGGGCCCAATGGAAATACCGCATGGGCAATGTGCTGTCCGGCCGCGATCCGGCTTCCCCTGCGAGCGCGCTGTCGTTGATGTGCATCGCAAGGCGCACGGCAGGAGAAGAATCGGAGGCGGGTTGAACGCCCCGCGGCTGCTGGTAGCCTTCCAGGATTCTTCGAACGCGGTCCCCGGAGCACCGGGGAGCGCGAGATTCAGCTCATCAAGGAAGGAATCCGCTAGTGGTTGTGACAGGAAGGAACTGGCGCGCGGGCATTGCGCTGACCGCGGCATTGATGGTGGCAGCGTGCTCCACCTCACCAAAGGCGCCGGTGGCGGGACCGGGCGAGTACGTCGTCCAGCCGGGCGACACGCTCTATCGCATTGCGTCAAAGGCGGGGCGTTCGCCGGGCGAAGTTGCGCGCTGGAACAACCTGCAGGACCCCGATCGGCTCGAGGCGGGGCAGGTGCTGCGCGTGGTTCCGCCGGGCGGCGCATCGTCGGAGCCGCCCGCCGCAAGGAGCGCAGGCGCCGAGCGCCCGGAGCGTTCGAGGCCGCCCCGGGTCGCGGTGCCGGAGCCGGAACCGGCCGCACCACCCGCATCGCGGCGAAGCGACTGGACCTGGCCCGCGCAGGGCCAGGTGATCGCGGGCTTCAACGGCAGCAGCAACAAGGGCATCGACATCGGCGGCAGCCTCGGCGAGCCGGTGATGTCCATCGGCGCGGGCAAGGTGGCCGTGACCGAAACGCTGCGCGGCTACGGCAGCGTGCTCATGGTTGATCACGGCGGCTCCTACATGTCGGTCTATACCAATGTGCGCTCGATGCTGGTGAAGCAGGGCCAGCAGGTGCAAAGGGGCCAGAAGATCGCCGAGATCGGCGGCGCCGACGGCGGGCGCGCGAGGCTCCACTTCGAGATCCGCCACCGCGGCAACGCGGTCGATCCGCGGCAGTACCTGCCTGCGAGGTGACCGCGGCGGGGCGGCCCTCTGGCGAAAGGCATCCCCCGAATTGGTGATATCGCGGCGCCGGTGGAATGCGCAGACTCTCGCCCTCACTCTGAACTGGAGCGGCAATGGAACTCGTGCAGTGGATGTTCCTCATTCTTGGCACCGCGCTGGCGCTGACCACGCAATGGTTCCTGCTTGCGCCCTTCAGTCTCGACTGGCCGCTGCTGCGTGCCCGGATCGCCGAACAGGTCACTCAATCGGCCGCGCTGCTGGAAGAGTGCGCGTCGGGGATCGACTCCAGGCCCTAGCCGCCCGCCTGCCCCCCCAGGGCCGCGCGAAGCTCGACGCGTCCCCGGCCCTCTAAGATGCTCGCTGTTTTAGATGACCTGAAGACGCGAGAGGCAAGGGAGGGCCGCGCATGATTTCTTTGCTTCACACCGCGGACTGGCAGATCGGCCGCGTGTTCTCGCAGTTCGAACCCGACGACGCCGCGGCGCTGTTCGAGGCGCGCTTCAAGGCGGTCGAACTGCTGGCCGGCATCGCCGCCGAACGCCAGGTCGACGCCGTGCTGGTCGCGGGCGACGTGTTCGACCTGCAGACCGTGTCCGACAAGACCATCCGCCGCATGTTCAACGCCATGCAGGGCTTTGCCGGCCCCTGGCTGTTGATTCCGGGCAACCACGATTCCGCTTTGAGCGAATCGGTCTGGAGCCGCGCGCAGCGGCTGGGCGCCATCGCGCCGAACGTCGTCTGCTGCCTGGAGCCCAAGCCTCGCACGGTGGCCGGCAAGTTCACGCTGCTGCCGGCGCCGCTCACGCAGCGCCATACCTACGGCGACCTCACCGACTGGTTTGCCACCGCGCAGGGCGAGGAAGGGCTGCCGCGCATCGGGCTGGCGCACGGCTGCGTGCAGGGCATCCTGTCGGAGGACATCGACTCGGCCAATCCCATCGCGGCAGGGCGCGCCGCGCAGGCGCGGCTCGACTATCTCGCGCTCGGCGACTGGCACGGCACCCGGCAGATCGACGAGCGCACCTGGTATGCGGGCACGCCCGAGACCGACCGCTTCAGGGCCAACGATTCGGGGCAGGCGCTGCTCGTGACCATCGCGGAGGCCGGCGCCGTGCCGGCGGTGGAGCCGATTCGCACCGGCCAGTTCGCCTGGCAGCAACTGGAGCCTCGGCTCGCGGTGCCTTCCGACATCGACGAACTGGTGGAGAAGCTGGAGCGCGTCGGCAGCAGCGACGTGCTGCAGCTGCGCGCGCAAGGCGCCTGCGACCTCGGCGGCCACAACAGGCTGGGCGCCGCGCTCGATGCTGCCCGTGCCCGCGCGCGTGCGCTGGTGTGGGACGGCGAGGCCCTGCGGCTGGAGCCGACGGAAGAAGACATCCAGGCGCTGCATGCCGACGGCTTCGTCGGCGAGGCCTTGCAGGAACTGCGCGCGCAGCAGGGCGATGCCGATGCGGAACTGGCGCGCGATGCACTGCTCACGCTGGCCCGCATCCTCGACGCGCAAGGTTCTGCGCGCACCGGAGCCGGCGCATGAAGCTGCAGCGTCTTCGCATCGAGAACTTCAAGCTGTTCCGCGCGCCACTGGAAATCGACGGCTTCACGGACGGGCTGAACCTTTTCGCGGCGCCCAACGAGTCGGGCAAGTCCACCGTCGCCGAGGCCATTCGCGCCGCCTTCTTCGAGCGGCATCGCTCGAGCGCGGTCGAGCACCTGCGGCCGTGGGGAGAAAGTTCGGTGACGCCCACGGTCGAGCTCGACTTCGAACTCGACGGCAAGCCGTGCCGGCTCACCAAGGCCTTCCTCGGCAAGAAGCGCTGCGAGCTCATCATCGACGGCAAGGCCATGGACGGCGCGGTGGCGGAAGACCACCTGGCGTCGCTGCTCGGCTTTCGCTTTCCGGGCAAGGGTGCCAGTACGCCGGAGCACATGGGCATTCCGGGGCTGTTGTGGATCAAGCAGGGCACCTCGCACGACATTGCCGGCGCCGTGGGCTTCGCCAGCGACCACCTGCGCAACGCGCTCGGCGAATCGCTGGGCGAACTGGCTTCCAGCCATGGCGATGCGGTGCTGAAGGCGGTGGAAAGCGAACGCAACGAACTGCTCACCCCCTCGGCCGGAACGCCGCGTGGCGCCTTCGCCGATGCCATCAGGCTGCGCACGGATCTCGAGGCCGAACTCGAACGGCTGCACGCCGACATCGAGGCCTATCGGTCCGGCGTGGACCGCCTGTCCGGCCTGCGCCGCGACCACCAGCGCGACGAAGCCGCGCGGCCCTGGGCGGCATTGCGCGAGCAGCTCGTCGTTGCACAGCAGCGGCTGGACGAAGCCAAGGGGTTGAACGACCGGAAGAACGCGCAGGACGCCGTGCTCAAGCAGGTCGCCGCCCAGGTGAATTCCTGGCGGACCCAGCTGCAGGCGATGGAGCGCGAGGAAGCCACGGTCGTCCTGCGGCAAAGGAACCTGCAGGCGGTTCACGAGGGCCTGGCCAAGGCGTTGGGCGAACTGCAGGCGTGGGAGCCTCGCCACGCGGCAGCGGCGCAGGCCGATGCCGCCGCACGCGAAAATCTGCGCGCGGCGCGGCAGGCAGCTTCGCGCATTGCGCAGGAGAGAGCCGTCGAAAGCCTGGCCGAGCAGCTTGCAGCGCTCGTACAGAGCCACGAGAAGGCAAGGAGCGAGCAGGACAAGGTCTCGCGCCTGCAGGCCGAAGCCCAGGCGCTCGCGGTGCCCGAAGGCGAGCTCAAGCGGCTTCAGCGTTGCGCCGATGCGCTTCGCACGGCACAGGCCAGGCTCGATGCGGTCGCGACGGCCCTGGAGTTCGAACTGCAGCCCGCGGCGAGGGTGCGGGTCGCCGGCATCGAGCTTTCCGGCTCGAAGCGCCAGACCGTCATCGCGCGGACCGACATCGAGATCGAAGGCATCGGCCGCATCACGGTGCTGCCGGGCGGGGCCGACCTGGAGAGCCTCGCCATCGAGCGGGACCGTGCGCGCGACGAAATTGCCGCGCTGCTCCAAAGCCTGCGCGCCGAGAGCGTGGCGGCCGTGGAGGAGCGCGTGCGGCTGCAAGCGCTGCGCAAGGGCGAAGCCGGCGCGGCAGAGGCCGTGCTGGCTGCGCTCGCCCCCAAGGGATTGAGCGCGCTCGCTGCCGACATCGCCATGCGCGAAGCCCGGCTCGCGCAAGCGCGGCAGGTTCTGCAGAACATGCCGCCGGCACCTGTGGCCGGCGCGGCGGTGCCGCCGAGTGCGCAGGCGGAGTCGGAAGAGAGCGCCGCGCGTGCCGCGCTGGAGGCCGCATCCGCAGCGCTCAACGACGCCAAGATCGCTGCCGGCAATGCGCGGGAGCAGGTCAGGGCGGCCGGGGATGAACTCGCGGCGGTGAAAGCCACGCTGGACGACCCGATGCGCGCCTCCCGCAAGGCGGAGGCCGGCGCAGCCCTGACGGATGCGCTGGCACAGCAATCGGCCCTGCAGTACAAGGTCGCCGAACTCGCACAGCAGTTGCAGACCGTCAACCTGCCCGTGCTCGCGCAGGACGTGGAACGGCTGGAGCGCAGCGCAAGGCAAGCCGAAGCCACGCACAGCCAGCGGGCCAACGAGATCACCCGGCTCGAGGTCGAACTGGAAACCAGGGGCGCGCTGGGCCAGGAAGAAGCAGCGTCGGAGAAGCAGCGCGAACTCGAGCATGCCGCGCGGCGCTGCACCGAACTCGAACGCCGTGCGAAGGCGCTGGACCACCTGCTGAAGCTGTTGCGCGAGAAGCGCTCGGCCCTGGCGCGGCGCCTGCGCGCGCCGCTGCAGAAGCACCTCGACCACTACCTGCAGATTCTTTTTCCCGGTGCACAGGTCGAGGTCGGCGACGACCTCTCGCCGGGCCGCATCACGCGGCAGGGCTTGCGCGGCGCCCAGAGCGGGGACTTCGCGGAACTCAGCGTGGGCGCACGGGAGCAGATGGGCGTCGTCGCCCGGCTGGCCTATGCGGACCTGCTGAAGGAAGCGAGCAAGCCGACCCTGCTCATCCTCGACGATGCCCTGGTCAACACCGACGAAGAGCGTCTGCGGCAAATGAAGCGGGTGCTGTACGACGCGGCGGCGCGGCACCAGATCCTGGTCTTCAGCTGTCACCCCGACGCCTGGCGTGATCTGGGCGTGGTGGCGCGAAGCATTCCCTGAGGCTGCCGGGTCACGCTGTTCGCGTGGCTATACTGCGCCGGTCACGTCAAAAAGAGGCGTGATCGGGCTTGGACTCCCGTTGAAATCGCTGCGACGCAAGCCGCAGTCACCCCGCAGGGTCTGCGGCTTCGTCGTTCGTGCTTCCAGTTTTGGCGGCTCGATGGGCGGGCGCGAGCCCGGCCGGTTTCACGCAAGTGGTTTCCCGGTAGTCCAACCCGTCGAGCCGCCGCCCCCGCTTGGACTCGGGTGCGTCGGTTTCAGCAAACCGAAACCCTTGGAGCCCACTCATGGCTGTATCCGCGCGCGCCTCTTCCCCTTCCGAATCTTCCGCCTCACAGAGCGCTGAGCTGCTCGCGCTGCAGCTGTGCGACGACATCGGCAGCCTTCAGTCGATGCATCGCGCGTATGCGTGCCTCGAAAAGCTCATCGTCCAGCAAGGGGTGAGCGATACGCAGGAGGTCTATCCGAGCCGAGAGGAACTTGCAGCGCTGGTGGGCGTGGTCAACGAGGAACTGCAACGGCGAATCGAAGCGGCAGACGCCACGGCGCAATCACTGCGCGCCGGCCTCGGAAAAGGGGGCACGCCGTGAATGCGCTCCCGGCTACTTGTTCGCCGGCACGAAGAAAAGATATTCACCGCGCCCCAGCTCGGGCGTGATCGTGTAGCCCGCACACAGGTCTTCCGTGCACTGGATGACGATCACGCGCGGCCAGATGGTCGCCGCCGTGGGAAAGCCCGGCAGGTACTGCGGCACGTGCCACACGCCGAGGGAGCCGACCGGCTGCGCGTTTTCGGTGCCCCGTGCGTTCTGCAGGCCGCTGCCCATATTCATCCGCTCGACGCGCAGCGTGGGCTGCACGGCAGCGGGCGCCGCAGAGCTTGCCGCGCAGCAGGCCGCCAGCCAGAGGAGGAGTACGGTCCTGGTCATTTGGCGCTCCGTGCGGTCATTGCGCGGCGGATGCCGGACGCGGTGCGGCCGCGATGTCGTCGACCCGCTGGTCCAGCATGAGCGATGCGGCACGGATGGACGCCACTTCGCCCGGATCGATCGGCGTCACCGTGGCGCTGACGACGGGCATCGTGACCGCTGCGACGGACTCTTCCGGGACAGCCGCAGCCTGCGGTTGCTGCGGGGCAGGCGCGACTTCCGCGACAGGCGCGGGCGGTGCCGGCAGCGGGGCAGCGGAAGGTGTGGGCACGGGCAGTGCTGCCGGGGCGGCAGGAGGAATGACGGCCACGGGCTGTGGAGTCACCGGCATCGGTGCTGGCGCGGGAGGGGGCGCCGGTACCACGACAGCCACCGGACGCGGTGGCGCGGCGGGTGCCCCGCTTGCCGATGCCTGCGGCCCATAGGCCGTCACGCGCTCGTCCGCCGTCATCGACTGCGGGCACTTGGTGCCTGTCATCTCCAGCGCTGCCATGGCCGCTGGGTCCATGCAGTCCATGGCGAGCGACGCGGCCTTCATGCCCTTGTTCCAGAGTTCGCGGCTCATCTTGAGGCGCTTGCAGTGCTCGTCCGTCCAGGTGGTGCCGAAGCTCAGTCCGACGCCCGGGCCGTTCGCGCTGGCGCTCGAGCTGCCCATGCAGGTGTCGTTGCTCGTCGTCAGGTTGGGGCCATTGACCGACGGCACGTTCTTGATCGTGTAGCTGCCGCGATAGTCGACGGTGTTCGTCGTCGCACCCGTGTTGTTGACGTTCTGGTTGCTGGTCATCGTCGACTGGGTGGTCACGCTCGCGGGACTCGCGAACGTCACCGACTGGCTGTTGCCCTGGGCCGATGTCGTGGCCGTGCTGGACGCACCGCTGTTGCTGTTGGTCTGTTGGGCGGTGGCCGCCGCGGACACCGTCATCAACGCGAGAAAAAGCAGTCTCTTCATTTTTCGACTCCTTTGAGGGACCGGGAAAGGGCATCTGCCCCTCCCCGTTTCCAGGTTCAGCACCGATGTGAGCGAGGCTCAGGGAGCCGATGCGGTTGCGCCTGCGCCAGCTGCCCCGTTGGTGCCGCCACCATTGGTGAAACCGCCAGCGTTGCCGAAGGCGATGTTGGTCACGCCGAAGGAGCCGCCGATCGAGCCCGCCGTCGCCGAGGTGGTCGTGCCGTTGACGAAGCCATTGACGGCGCCGGAGGAGGCGCTGTAGCCCGACGTTGTGCCCGAGGTCCGCGTCACGATGGCAAGGCCGCCGCCAGGGCCTGCGGCCGTTGCGGCCGTGTTGTTGGTCGAGGAGGTGGCTGCGCCGCCTGCACCGCCGCTGATGGGGTTCGATCCGCCCGCGCTGTAGTTGGCGTTGGAAGCCGCGCCTGCGTTGGCCGACGCATTGGCGCCGCCTGCTGCGAGGCCGTTGCCGGTCGTCGCGGCCACGCTGGTCACGCTGCCCTGGGTGGTTGCCGAACCGCTTGCCGATGCGCCGCCGACACGCAGGCCCGGGAAGCTGACCGCGCCGCCTGCCGCATGGGCAGTGGCCGATGAGCTGGAATTGGCCGCGTTGTAGCTGAATGCGCTTCCGGTGCCGGAACTGGCCGCCACCGAGCCTGCAGAACTGGAGGAGCCAGTCGTCGTGCTGGTCGCAGCAAGCGCCGTGGTGCTGGTTGCCGAGGCAACGCTTCCAATCAGGACCACTGCGATCGCGATGAGAGTCTTCTTCATGATGCTTCCTCGAAAGATGGTGAAACGAACCCGATCACCGAACGATCCGGCTATCGGCTGTCGATCAGTGGCGGGGTTTAAGTGCTTTCGCCATGACCGAGGTGCAGTTTCTGCGTCGGGGAAGCGACGAAGAATGCCCTGTGCTGGGTAGCACGAGGCTATGGCGAAAGGCATGGGTGAGTCCTTTCCCGGTGGGGCGGAAAAATACTCCCGCCATACGGTGGCCGCGAGAGAAATGCGGCATTCGACGACCGGTCAGGTAGATAGAAACCGGATGAAAGCGAAGTAATTGAATTTGCTGCCCGCCGTCGATGTCCTCCCCGTGCCAACGCCGAGACGAGCCCGGCGCGCTCTCGGCGGCATCCCTGAATTCGCCGAACCTTCGCAACACGGTCGCCAATGGCGCCTTCCTGCCAACTGGCCATCGACTGGTTGTCACGCTGCACCAGAGCGTTTTGTCATGCTCCCGCCCTGCACGGGCAGGGCGCTTGACTCCCCCAAGAAAGGGCGCTTCGCTCATGTGCGCGAACGGCGTGATTCCTAAAGTCATCCCCAGGCCGAACGCTTCTGCCCATACCGGGCAAACAGGCAGTTCAGGCCGGCAACGACAACCGGGGAACACACATGCAAACGCTCGCACTGCCGCCGAGACTCTTCATGAACCTGCTGCGCGAAGACGCAGGCATGTCACTCATGGAGTTCGCACTGATCGGTGCGCTCGTGGTGGTCGTGTGCCTGCTCCTGTGGCTCGCCATCCGGCGCAGCGCCTGAACCCGCGGAGCCCACCATGCAGGAATTCAACGCCGTTCTCGAACTGCTGGGAATGCTGGTTTCCGACGTTCGCATGCTCGCGCTCTTCGCGCTGCTCGGCGTGGCCGCCGTCAGCGACTGGCGCTTCTACCGCATTCCCAACTGGCTGACCTTCGGTGGCGCGCTCTTCGCGCTCATCGCCGGAACGCTTGCGGCCCGCACGCCCACCGTGGGCGCATTGAGCGCATTCGGCGGACTGGCCGTGGGCTTCGGCGCAATGCTGACGTTCTATGTGATCGGGATCATGGGTGCCGGCGACGTCAAGCTGATGGCGATGGCAGGTGCCTTCCTCGGGCCCCAGCAGACGCTGATGGCCGTGCTCTGCACTTTCATCGTCGGCGGCGTGGTGGCCCTGGCCTTCGCGATCCATCGGCGCCGCCTCGGGCACATGCTGGCCAATGTCAAGGCTGCGGCACAGGGCATGGCGGTCTCCAGCATCGTGGGAGTTCGTCCCACCGGGCACGTTTCGGCGGAGCAGTCCGTCGGAAAGCTGCCCTACGGAATCTGCATTGCGGCGGGCACGGTGATCAACGTGCTTGCGCACCAGCTGGGCTACGTCTAGCCCTTTCATTCATCCACCAATTTCTCATCCAACGCGAGGTTCACATGAAGAACATCAAGGCGCTCGGGCTGATCTTTCTGGCCTTGCTCACAGGGCTGGCCGCCGCGGTCTATGCGACCGGGTGGATATCGCGGCAAGGCGGAATCGCTTCCAACAAGGTGGTCGTGGCCGCCGTCGACATCGAACTGGGCAGCCGCGTCAACGCGCAGATGCTCTCAACGGTCGACTGGCCCGCTGGCTCCATACCGAGCGGCTCGTTCAGCGACATCAAGGCGCTGAACGACCGCGTGGTGAAGGTCGGCGTGCTGCGCGGCGAAGCGATCATGGAAGGCAAGCTGGCGCCGGTGGGCACCCAGGGCGGGCTGTCGGCGGTGATCGCCAGCGGCAAGCGGGCCATGACGGTGCGCGTCAACGACGTGGTCGGCGTTGCCGGCTTCGCATTGCCGGGCAACTACGTCGACGTGATGGTCAACGCCCAGCAGGACAAGGACAAGGCCAAGGGCGAGCAGAACAGCCAGATCAGCAAGACCGTGCTGGAGAAGGTCCTGGTGCTGGCGGTTGCACAAGAGGCCAATCGCGACGACACCAAGCCGAAGGTGGTGAGCGCCGTGACGCTGGAGCTCTCGCTCGAGGATTCCGAGAAGCTCGACTTGGCACGCAGCGTGGGAACCCTGTCGCTCGTGCTGCGCAACCAGATGGACAAGACCACCGTCGCAACGGGCGGCATCACCAAGGGCCAGTTGTTCGGCGAGAAGGAAATCATGCCGATCGCCACCACGGTGGCGGCGGCGGCGCCGGCCCGGCCGCGAGTGGCGCGCACCGGCCCTGCCATGGCGCCTGCGTCCCAGTGCGTGGAAGTGATCCAGAACGCCACTCGCTCTCTCGCCTGCTTCTGATCCAAACCTCCAGGAGGAACACCAAGTGCACTATCTCTCTCCCACCCCCGCCTGGTTGCTGGCGGCACTCACGATGATGGCGGCCCCCGCCATCTCCGCCGAACTCGCGGTGCCTGCCGCGGCTGCGGCCGCCACCGCCGCCGTTGCGGCGCCCGCGGCACCAGCCACCCGGCGCTGCACCGCGATCATTCCGGACGACCAGCCGACGCAGGCCGTACTGGGCAAGTCGGTGGTCATCCCGCTGAAGGCCCGCGTCGTCCGCATCGTGGTCAGCGGGCAGCCGCCGAGCCGGGCGCCCGCAGCGGCTGCCGTGCCGGCGGGGATGGCGCCGCCAGCACCGGCCGCGGCTGCGAATGCCGGCGACGGCATTGCCGATGTCGACGTGACGCTGCTGAGCCCGACCGACCTGTTCTTCCGCGGCCGCCAGGCGGGCTCGATGAACGTCGTGCTGCAGAGTGCGGACGGCACTTGCTACATCAAGGATGTGATCGTCACCATCGATCCGGGAGCGCTGCAGTCCAAGCTCGCGGAACTGATGCCCGAGGAGCGCCGCATCCAGGTGCGCAGCGCGGAAAAGTCCATTGTGCTCACCGGCGAGATCAGCGATGCGCTCAAGCTCGACGACGTGATGAGCCTTGCGTCGGCCTACGGCGCCGACGGCAAGAAGGTTGTGAACCTGCTGCGTGTCACGGCGCCGCAGCAGGTCATGCTCGAAGTGAAGATCGCCGAGGTCAGCAAGACCTTGCTCGACCGGTTGGGCTCGCGCGTGGGCATTGCGCGCACGGGCAACGGCGGCTTGAACAACTACTCGCTGATCTCCAACTTCCTGAGCACGGGCGCAGGGCTGGTTCAGGCGCTTCGCGTCGGCCGCACCTCGCTGACCATCGACGGCCAGAAGGACGACGGGCTGGTGCGCATCCTCGCGGAGCCCAACATCATGGCCATCAGCGGCCAGCAGGCCAGCTTCCTGTCGGGCGGCAAGATATTCATTCCGGTGGCGCAGAGTGCCGCCGGCGGCGGAGGGACGAACATCACGCTGGAGGAGAAGGAGTTCGGCATCGGGGTCAAGTTCACTCCGACCGTGCTCAACGGCGACCGGGTCAATCTCAAGATGGTGTCCGAGGTGTCGGACCTGTCGCAGACCGGTTCGCCCTTCACCACCGTATCGGGCGTCACTGCCGTGCTGCCTTCGCTGACGGTGCGCCGCGCCGACACCACCGTGCAGCTCAACGACGGCCAGAGCTTCGTCATTGCCGGGCTCATCAAGAGCAACGTGACCGAGACCATCAAGCGCTACCCCGGGCTCGGCGAGGTGCCGGTGATGGGGGCACTTTTCCGCAGCACAGAGTTCCAGAACGACCAGACCGAATTGATGTTCGTCATCACCCCGCGCCTGGTCCGGCCGCTGGCCGAGTCGCCGCGAGTCCCGACGGACAACCACGTCGTTCCCAGCCGCGCCGAGGTCTACCTGAACGGCGCCCTCGAAAGCACCACCCCGGCATCGGCCGCCCCGGCCAGCGACACCCAGTGAGGAGCACCGCCATGTTCATCAGATCGACCACCCTTGCGCTCGTATGCCTCCTGGCGACCGGCTGCTCGCATGTCACGCCCAACTACGACGCGCGCTTCGGCGACGCTGTGCGCGACGCCAAGAGAAAGATGACGCTGAACCCGGAGGCCGGAAAGAACGGCGACCCGGTCGTGGGTATGGATGGCCGTGCGGCACGCGAGTCGATGAATCAGTACCACGAGTCTTACAAGACGCCGCCACCTGCGGTCAATGTCATCAACATCGGCGGCCAGATCGGTGGTCAGGGCGGTGGCTCGGCGAAGTGACAAGCCGCGTTTCGCGGATTCATTCCACACGAGCCTTCACATGGAAAGGAGAACGCCACGAATTGCAACGAACTTTTTTCCCCAGCACGCATTTTTCAAATCTGATTTCCAACTGTTCAAACCTTGAAAGGAAAGAACCATGAAAAACTTTCTCCAGGCCATCGGCCAATCCACTGGTCGCTTTCTCCGCGACGATGACGGCGCACAGGTCGTCGAGTACGCACTGATCATCGCGGTCGTCTCGATCGCGCTGATCGTTGCGCTGAAGGCGCTCACCAACAACGGTGGCAGTTTCTCGACCTTCATCACTCATGTGAGCAACTGCCTCACCGGAGTGTCCTGCCCATAAGCAGCTAGAGGGCGGGGCGGGCAGGGCTGTTGCCCGATCCGATGTCCGCTTCCGCCGCTCCCACTGCCCTCTTCAACAAAGAATCGAGGTAGTCACTATGTTCAAGTCATTCCTGCAGGACGAAAGCGGCGCTCAAGTCGTGGAGTACGCGCTGATCATCGCTGTCGTCTCTATCGCGCTGATCGTTGCGCTGAAAGCGCTCACCGACAACGGTGGCAGCTTCTCGACCTTCATCACTCATGTGAGCAACTGCCTCACCGGAGTGTCCTGTCCATAAGCAGTGCGAGGGCGGGGGCGGGCCGGCGTGTCCATGGCTCGCAGCCCGCCATTCAGGCTGTCTGCCCAACACAGAAGCGAGGTTCTCATCATGTTCAAGTCATTCATGCAGGAAGAGCGCGGTGCTCAGGTGGTCGAGTACGCACTGATCATTGCCGTCGTCTCCATCGTGCTGGTGATCGCGTTGCAACCGCTGGTGACCAACGGCAGCCTTACTGCCTTCATTACCCGCGTCACTAATTGCCTCAACGGTTCGGGTTGTTCCTGAGCCTTTTGTGCCGAACCACCACCGTCACTGCGCGCGAGGCCCACCATGCAAGTCCGTTGCACTCATCGTCGTCATCGTCATCATCGCCAGCGTGGCGCGATGATCGTCACTGCCGCGCTGTTCCTGTTGTTCTTGCTGGGCTTCATGGGCATTGCGCTCGACTTCGGTCACTTGTTCGTCGTCAGGACCGAACTGCAGACGGCGGTGGACAGTTGCGCGCTGGCCGCGGCGCGCGAGCTCGACAAAACGAGCTCGGCGATCACGCGGGGCAAGAGCGCCGGCCAGACGGCCGGCAACGCGAACCGGGTGAACATGCAGTCGGCCACCTGGAGCGGGAAGGGCCAGATCGTGGCCACTGAAGTCACGTTCCGCGATAGCGCCTACGCGGCTACGATCGATCCGACCGCGGCCGTCTACGCGCAATGCGTGCACACCCAGCCCAGCATCAAGATGTGGCTGTTGCAGGCCATGGGTGCCTTCTCGGGCGATACCGCCGGGAACCCCGCGACACGCAGTGTCGCGGCGAGCGCCGTCGCCACCCGCGCCAGTGCACAGACCGCGTGCCCCATTCCGGTCGCGGCGAAGCCAAAGCCGGGCGGCACGGCGCCGAACTACGGCTTTGCTGTCGGCGAATGGGTGACGCTGATCATGGCGCAGAACGCGGCCGTGGGCGGCCAGATCGGCTGGGCCAACCTCGACGGCAGCAACAGCGCCTCGGAAACCGAAGCCGAACTCAACGGCCGCTGTGGCGCCAAGGTGGGCGACACGATCGGTACCCCCGGCGTGCAGACCTCGGTGGCCGACACCTGGAACTATCGCTTCGGCATCTACAAGAACAGCGGCGATCCGAGCGTGGATCGGCCCGACTACACCGGCTATGCCTACACCTCGCTCAACTGGCCCGCGCAGTTCAATGCCTATAACGGCCCGGCGCCTGGGTCCGGAACTGGCCAGAACTTCGTGACCAAGCGGGCCGCCTTTGCTTCCTGTGCCGACACCGGCACCAAAGTGAAAGGCGCGAACAGTTGCGAATCGATCACCGGGCTGTCGCTCAACAGTTTCCAGAAGCTGGCCAATCCCGGCAACGTTGCCGGAGGCCACATGCAGTACGGCCTGGACCGCCGCATCGTCACGGTGCCGGTCATCGACGGCGGCAACCACGTGATCGACTACCTCTGCATGCTGATGCTGCAGCCACTGAGCATTCCGATGACCAACGTGCAGTTGGAATTCCGCGGCAACGCCGGAGCCGTCGGCAGCCCCTGTACCACCAGCGGATTGGCTGGCGGATCGGCAGGCCCGCTGGTTCCGGTCCTGGTGAGATGAGGCGAGCATCATGAAAAATTCCCATCGCACCCAGCATGGCGCCGCGCTGATCGAGCTGGCGCTGATCACGCCGCTGCTGCTGCTGCTGACCTTCATCACCACCGAGTTCGGCCGTGCGATGTACGAGTACAACGCGGTCGTCAAATCAACCCGCGATGCGGTGCGCTACCTGTCGGTGCAGACGCCCAACACGCACGTCACCGAGGCGCGCAATCTGATCGTGTACGGTAACACTGCCGGCACCGGAACGCCGCTGGCACGCGGGCTGAGCCTTGCGAACGTGCCGGCCGGCAGCTGCTGCACCTGGCAAGCGGCCGGGGCCAACCCGATCATCACCACGGTCACGGTGCGCGTCAGCAGCTACACCTTCCATTCGATGTTTCCTTCGGTGATGGGTGTTGTCTTCACCGGTGCGAACGGAAACATCGTCTTCAGCGAAATCAACGCCACCATGAGGGCGCCATCATGAGACACCACCACGTCAAAGGCGCGACGACCGTCGAATTCGCCCTGGGCCTGCTCATCTTCCTGATGCTCCTTCTGGGCATCGTCGACTTCTCGCGCATGCTGTTCATGTGGAGCGCGGCCCAGGAGGCAACGCGCGCGGGAGCCCGGTATGCGGTGGTGTGCGACGACACCGCCTACCAGGCCCAGGTGCTCGCCCGCATGAAGGCGCTGCTGCCGCAGATCAGCACCGTGTCGGTGACGTGGGCGCCTTCGGGCTGCACGGCCGCTACGTGCCAGGGCGTCACCGTCAGCGTCACCGGCCTGAACTACCAGTGGATTTCTCCCATCGTGGGCGCCGCCGCGCCGCTGATCCCCATGCCTGGGTTCTCGACCTACCTGCCGCGCGAGGTCATGCGCAAGGACCCGAACAGCGCGGCCATCTGTTCCTAGCAACGCACCGGACACGACCATGAAGATCGCCATCATCTCCCCCAATCCGAACCACCTGCAGGACATGCGCAAGGTCCTCGAAGCGCGCTCCCATCACGTGTCGCTGTTCGAGGGCGGCAAGAGCCGGATGCAGTGGGTCGTCGAGAAGGCAGCGCCCGAGATGCTGCTGGTCGACGGCATGTGCTGCGACCTTCAGGAGCTCGTGCTGGTGGAAAAGCTCACGCTGCAGCACCCGGCGATCGCGGTGGTGCTGCTGTGTGCCATGCAGACCCCGGAGTTCCTGATCCACGCGATGCGCGCGGGCGTGCGCGAGGTGCTGCCGTCGCCTTCCGACACCGCCGCGCTCGAAGCCGCCGTCGAGCGCATCGCGCTCAAGATGGCCGGCACGCAGGCGCGCAGCCCCGGCCAGGTGGTGGCGTTCATGCCCTGCAAGGGCGGCAGCGGCTCGACCTTTCTCTCGACCAACATCGGCTACCAGCTCTCGCGGGAGCGCTCGGTGCTGCTGATCGACCTGAACCTGCAGTTCGGCGACGCGCTGTCGTATGTCAGCGATATGCGGCCGACCTCCACGATGGCGGACGTTGCGCGCGACATCGGTCGCCTCGACGCGTCGCTGCTCACGGCCAGCGTGGTGCGCGTGGCGCCGGGCTTCAGCATCCTGCCGGCACCCGACGACCTTTCGCGCGCGATGGACGTCAAGGCCGAGCACATCGACGCGATTCTGCAGGTCGCGCTGCCGATGTACGACTTTGTGCTATTCGACCTCGGCCCGCGCATCGACACGCTCTCGATCCGGGTGCTGGACCGTGCGGACCGCATCTTTCCCGTGCTGCAGCCGAGCTTGCCGCATATCCGCAACGTGACGCGCCTGATGCAGGTGTTCAAGTCGCTGGGCTACCCGCCCGGCAAGGTCGAGTTGCTCGTGAACCGCAGCGCAGGCGGCGGCGAGATCGGGCTGTCTGACATGCGGCGCTCGCTGGTCGGCGCGACGCTCTCGATCGTGCCGGACGGCGGCAAGGATGTGGACACGTCCATCAACCGGGGCGTCCCGCTGGTGGAGATGTCGCGCGGCAGCGCGCTCGCCAAGCGGCTCGCCGAGATCGCCCACACGCTCAGTCCGCGGCAGGAGGCGGCGCCCGGTTTCATCGGGCGGCTCTTCCGCCGCGCCTGATCACAGATCCATTCTTCAACAGCAAGGCAGGTTCCCATGTCATTCAGAGAACAGCTCAATGCGATCGAGACCGATCCCGGCCGCGGGCAGGCGGCCCATGCCGCCGACCTAACGGCCTCGCCCTTTGCGTCGGATGCCTACAAGTTGCTGAAGGAGCGCATGCACCTGAAGCTGCTGGAGCGCTTCGACCTGGCCGCGCTCGAAACCCTGAAGCCAGAAGTCCTGCGCCAGGAAATCTCGACCATGGTCACGCGCCTGCTGCAGGAAGAGCCCGAGGCGCTCAACGACATCGAGCGGCGCACGCTGATCCGCGACATCCAGCACGAGATGCTCGGTTTCGGGCCGATCGAGCTGCTGATGGCGGACCCGTCGGTCTCGGACATCCTGATCAATTCGCACGAGAAGGTCTACGTGGAGCGCCGGGGCCGGCTGGAGCTGACCAATGTCAGCTTCACCGACGAGAAACACCTGCTGCGCATCATCGACAAGATCGTCTCGCTGGTGGGGCGGCGCATCGACGAGTCCAGCCCGATGGTCGATGCGCGGCTGCCCGACGGCTCGCGTGTCAATGCGGTCATTGCGCCGGTGGCGCTCGACGGGCCGATGATGTCGATTCGCCGTTTCGCGAAGATCCCGCTGCGCATGGAGAACCTCGTGAACGACCTCAAGTCGCTGACGCCGCCGATGGCGCAGATGCTCGAGGGGCTGGCCCAGGCAAAGGTGAACATGCTCATCTCCGGCGGCACGGGCGCGGGCAAGACCACGTTGCTGAACATTCTCTCGGGGTTCATTCCGCCGACCGAACGCATCATCACCATCGAGGATGCCGCGGAACTCCAACTGCAGCAGCCGCACGTGGCGCGCATGGAGACGCGGCCAATGAACATTGAGGGCAAGGGCGAGATCACGCAGCGTGCGCTGGTGCGCAATGCGCTGCGCATGCGGCCCGACCGCATCGTCATCGGCGAAGTGCGCGGCGCAGAGGCGGTCGACATGCTGCAGGCGATGAACACCGGTCACGAAGGCTCGCTCACCACCATCCACGCCAACACGCCGCGCGATGCGCTGGCGCGGCTGGAGAACATGATCGGCATGGCGAACTTGAACCTGCCGCACCGCACCGTGCGCCAGCAGATCGCCTCGGCCATCACGGTGGTCGTCCAGGTCCTGCGGCTGGTCGACGGGCGGCGCAAGGTCACCAGCATCCAGGAGATCACCGGCATGGAAGGGGAGGTGGTCACCATGCAGGAGATCTTTACCTTCCACCAGACCGGCATGGGCCCCGACGGCCAGGTGCGTGGCCATTTCCATGCGACGGGCGTCAGGCCGAAATTCGCGGAGCGGCTGCATGCCTACGGCGTGGACCTGCCCGACACCATGTTCGAGCCGAGCAAGCATTACGAATAGGAGGCCGCCATGTTCGACACCCTGGGGGGGCACACCCTCATTACCGTCACCGTGCTGGTCTTCGTGACCGTGCTGCTCATGATCGAGGGTCTGTACCTGCTGTGGCGCGCCTACAAGGGGCCCGAAGCGCGCAAGATCGAGAAGCGGCTGCAGGCGTTTTCCGCAGCGATCGACCGCACGTCGCAGGCCCACCTGGTCAAGGAGCGCATGCTCAGCGAGGTGCCGTGGATGCAGCGCATGCTGCTGACGCTGCCGCGGGCGCACCGGTTGGACCGCTTCATATTGCAGGCGGGGCTGGACTGGACAGTTTCTAGCTTCCTGCTGGTGTGCGGCGTGCTCGGCGTGTTCGCGTTCTTCGTGACGGCGTGGACGGCGCGCCAACCAATGCTGCTGGCGCTCGCCGCCGGAATCGGCGCGGCGATGCTTCCAGTGATCTACCTGCAGCGCCAGCGCAGCCGCCGGCTGACCCGCATGGAAAGGCAGCTGCCGGACGCGCTGGACCTGGTGACGCGCGCCCTGCGCGCAGGGCACTCGTTCGCGAGCGGCGTGCAGATGATCGGCGAGGAAATGAGCGATCCGATCGCCAGCGAGTTCCGCATGGTCGCCGACGAAGTGAATTTCGGCGTCTCGCTGCAGCAGGCGCTGACCAACCTCAGCGAGCGCGTGCCGCTCACCGATCTTCGCTACTTCGTGGTGGCGGTGCTGATCCAGCGCGATTCCGGCGGCAACCTGACCGAGGTGCTGGGCAACCTGAGCCGGCTCATTCGCGACCGGCTCAAGCTGCTCGCGCGGGTGCGGGTACTGTCGTCGGAAGGGCGCCTGTCGGCCTGGATCCTGGGACTGATGCCGTTCGCCATGGTGGCGCTCATGAACGTCTTCAACCCCGAGTTCATGGCGCCGCTGTGGACGGACCCGATCGGACAGACGGTGCTCAAGTACATGCTGGTGCTGATGCTCGTGGGCATCGTGCTCCTGCGCAAGATCGTGAAGATTCGCGTTTGAAGGAGAAGGGCCATGACCATGCTGTTTCCCATCCTCGTTTTCCTGGCCGTGTCGCTGGCGATCGGCGGCCTGGCGGTCTGGCTGTCGCCGACGCGCACTGCGCAGCGCCTGCAGGCGGTGGCGCCATCGGCCGGCAAGTCGGCCTGGACCGAAACCGCCGTCCGGATCGTCGGTCCCTTCGCGCAGTTGTCCTCGCCCACCAGCGACGTAGACCTGTCGCCGCTGCGCTTGCGTTTCCTGAATGCCGGCATCCGCTACCCGGATGCCTACCTCGTTTACTTCGGCATGAAGACGCTGCTGCCGCTGGGCTTTGCAGCGCTCGCGTTCCTGGGAATGCGGACGACGGGAGCGGCGGACGGCACGGAGATGCTGCTGTACCTCGCGGTGGCGGCGCTGGTCGGGTGCTACCTGCCCAACCTTGTGCTGTACATGCTCATTCGCGCGCGCCGCCGCGAGATATTCGAGAACTTCCCCGATGCCGCCGACTTGATGCTCGTGTGCGTCGAAGCGGGGCTGGGGCTTGACGCCGGCCTGGTCAAGGTCACTGAAGAAATCCAGGTCAAGAGCGCGGCGCTCGCGCAGGAACTGCACTGGACCAACCTGGAAATGCGAGCCGGCGGCACGCGGGAGAAGTCGCTGCGCAACCTGGCGCTGCGCACAGGCGTGGAAGAGATCGGCACCTTCGCGACCATGCTGACCCAATCGGACCGGTTCGGCACCAGCATCGGCGAATCGCTGCGTGTGTTCTCCGACGATCTGCGCCACAAGCGGCAGGTCCGCGCTGAAGAGTTGGCGGCCAAGGTGCCGACCAAGATGCTGCTGCCGCTGGTGCTGTGCATCTTTCCGTGCATCTCGCTGGTGATCCTCACGCCGGCGGCGATCCGAGTCGTCCGGATGATCATGCCGATGCTGAACGGGACGACTTGAGTGTGCCGGGGGCAACCCGGCGCGGCGGCGGCTCGCTCAGTGCGCGACAGCCGTCGCGTCGAGCTGATGCTTCACCGCGTGGATGTACAGCTCGAGGCGGTTCGTCACGCCGAGCTTCTGGTAGATCGAGGTGAGATGGTTGCGCAGCGTGTGCTCGGTGACGAAGAGCTTTGCGGCCAGCGCCTTGTTCGAGGCGCCGCTGCCCGCCACCACGACGCGGATGATCTCGCGCTCCTTCTGCGTCAGGCTGGCCAGCTTGGCGGCTTCGGGGTCGGCCTTCGGCGGCTTCTTCGCCGAGGTCAACTGGGAGAAGACGCGGCCCATGGTCTGCGGATCGACGCAAAGCTCGCCGTTGTAGACGCGTTCGATGGTCTCGAGGACTTGCTGTGCCGAAGCGTCCTTGCGCATGACGCCGCGGGCGCCGTGCAGCACGGCAAGGTCGAGCATGCGCTGTTCGCGCTCCGCGGTGAGCACGAAGACGCGCGACACCTCGTTCGACAGGAGGCTGGGCAGGATGTCGATGGCGCAATGGCCGTCCAGGTCCAGGTCGAGCACAACGATATCGGGCGCGAGGCTTGCCGCCGTCGCCACGGCGTCTTCGCAGCTGCTGGCGGTGCCGACCACCTTCATGCGCGGTTGTTCCCCGTCGATCAGCCTGGACAGGCCCCACAGCATCGTCTTGTGGTCGTCAACGAGCAGAACGCCGATGGAATGGGCAGCAGGTTGCATGACGGGCTCCTGGTCTTGTCTTTTTTCAGATGGGAATTTCCACCACCACCGCGGTGCCGCCGCTGATGCACTGGCGGACCTGCGCCCGCCCGCCGAGGGCGGCGGCGCGTTCGGTGATGGAACGGGGGCGGAATTTCGTGAAACCCTCTTCGCAGGCTTCGTTCTCGATGCGCAGGTGCAGCCGCCCGTTCTTGCAGCCGAGGCGGATGCTGCCGTGGTGCGCGTGGGTGTGCTTGCAAATGTTGTTCAGCCCTTCGCCGACCATTTGCAGGACTTCCGCAGTCATACGGTCGTCCAGCAGGACCTGGCCGTCCACGGCGACGGCGATCTCTATGCCGTAGAGCCCCTTGATGCGCTCGGCCTGGCGATGCAGGTGGGGCAGCACGAGCCCGCAGGGGCTGTTCGCACCGTGCTTGACCGCGCCGGCATAGCGGCGCAGGTCCGCGATCACGCCGTCGGCCACGCTTGCGAGCTTGTCGAGATCCTCGCGCAGCGGGTTGTCGGTGGTGGCCTTCTTGAGCAGTGCGCACAGGCCCATCCGCAGGCCGATGTAGGGCTGCACGGCCGTGTCGTGCAGGTCCAGCGCGATCTTCAAGCGCTCCGCGGAGGCGGCTTCGGAGGCCATCCGGTCGAGCACTTCGATGGTCTCGATGACCGGGAAGATCTGCTCCATGAGGTGTGCCAGGAACAGGGCGTCGGACTTGTTGAACAGCCCGTCGCCGGATGACACGAAGACCCGGCCCTCGCCCAGCCGCATCGGCAGCGGAGCGCTGATGAAGCTGCGGGCCTCCAGCATGGCGGCCACGGCGGCGCAGCGCTGCGCGCCTTCCTCGTCCTCGACGCGCCAGCCGCTCGCGCCGGCTTCGAGGGCATGGCTTTGTGGCCACAGGCGGTTCAGGGGCCAGGGCATGCGGCTGCTGACCACGGTGAGCTCCGGTGCCAGCGCCATGAGCGGCGACTCGGCGATGCGCCCGATCGTCTCGACGCTGACGTGTTCGCAGGCGTCGTCCTTGCGCAGCGTGCGCAGGATCCAGTCGCCGGTGGAGGTGTCGCGCGTCAGGAGGATGCAGTGGCTCGCCCGGAAGAAGGCCAGCGTCTTTTCCATCGTGCGGGCGATGGTGCGGCCTGCGCCGAACCGGGGGTTGGACAGCTGGCTGACATCGCCCAGCAGTGCCAGGCGCCGCTGCAGGGCCAGCTTGGAGCCGCCCCAGTGCACGATCATGTGTCCCAGGGCCAGCAGGAACGTCGCGCGCATCAGCAGCTGCGGCGTGTCGTCGCCAGTGCTGGTGGCGAGGCCGCAGGCGGCAAAAGAGGCGACCGATGCAATAGTTACACGGGCGCCTTCCTCGAAGCCCCAGCGGAACGAGGAGGTCAGGATCGCGAAAAAGTAGAACAGGAAGAAAAGGCTCTGGACGCCGTCGGTCACGAATACGATCAGCGTGAACCACAGCACGTCGGACCAGTGGATGGCCTTGCCCTGGAAATACGGGCGGCCGATGCGGGTGCACCCGTACACCAGCAGGCTATGCAGGATGTAACCGGAAAAGGCCAACCAGACCGCCCCCGAAACCTGCTGCCGGTGGTCACCCGCGTCGACGGCAACGGCGAGCAGCGCCGCAAAAGACAGCACGAGGCGCATGCGGGCCACCATGAGAGCATCCGCAGCAATGCTCGCGTCGACGTCGGGGGCAGTGGTGCGTGTGAGCATGGAAAAAGCGGGAAAGCGATGTGTGTGAAGGTTTCACATTACTACTTTCGTAGTCGAAGACAATGCAAATTGATACCTTTCGTCACATTGTGACGTTTGTTACGTATAGTTTCAATTGCGGGTCTGAAGGGGTTTTCAGACCGCTGCCGGGGGAGCGGCTTCGCCGATCAGCAAAAAAACTCGCTGATTGCAGGTACCTTTCCCGTGCGAAACAGCGAAGCCGCTGTCGAGCGCGCGGATTCAGGTCCGCCGCGCGACCAGCGCTGTCTGCCCCAGGGGAGTCACCCGCAGGATGACTGCCTGCCTGAACTTCTGCTGGGTTTGCCTGGCGCGGCAGGGCGGGGGAAGCGTGGCTTCCACCATGCCGGCAGCATTCAGTACGGCCACCGAGTTGATTTCTGCCGGATCGTCGGTGCGCAGGGGGAAGACCGAGTTTCCGATCTTGCGCAGGTAGTCGAGCGGCATGAGGGGCCACTTCGGACCGTCGGCCGCTGCAGCGCGGCTGGAGCGAAGGCCAGCGATCTCCGCGTGCCCTTCGTCCGTGATGGTGAACACCACGGCACTCTCGTACTTTTGGTAGCCAAGGTCATCCAGATGGAATTCGGCTTCGACAAGTCCGGTCGCAAGCAGAACCGCGGCGTGCCTGATGTCCGGCTCGGCTGTAAGCGTCACCGGAAATCTCTCGTGAAGAAGCCGAAGGAGGAGGGTGAGCGGCATACATGCTCCTGTTCGCACTGGATGTGCGCATCGAGACATGGGGAGGGGATGCGAGCGGGTTTCCCCGTCGAAGCACCTGGACTGCGCCGCCTCCCGCAAACCCCTTCAGGACGCGTGACGAAACCACGGATGGAAAGCCGTGGCTGGATGTATGCCGTTCGTCACGACGGAGATAGGGCATTGGCGCCTTAAATGTGATTTTTTCACTTTAGGCGTTTTGTTGTACAGCAACCGACCGGCCTTGTCGATAGGCGGGAAGGCCGGGGCGTGAATCGAGAGGGCGTCCATCGTCGCGGGCGCTCGATGGGTCAAGGCGTGAACGTCACCCGCTGTGCGATCAGCACGCCGTTGACCACGCGGTCTCCCACCACGGTAACGCGCCGTCCATTGGCCAGGTCCGCGGCGGTGCCGTTCTCGAAGACGACGCCGGGCGCTCCGGCGTTCACGGGCTTGCCTTGCACCCTGAAATCGGCGGACGACAAATAGGTGCCAATGGCACCGATCAGCGTGAACGAGGCCGGGCCGCCGGTGCCCGGAATGTTGCGGATGCGCAGTTTCTTCACCACAAGCACGCCGCCGGACATGAAGCCGTCGACCTCGACCTTCACGCCATTGCCGAGCGAGCCCACGGGTCCGCCCGTGATCTGCGCGTTGGTCGCATCGACCGGCGTGCCCAGAACCTTGAACGAGCCGCGCGAAGCGAAGTCGGTGATGACGCCCGCCAGCTGGACAGCGATGCCGTTGCTCACCGGAACGGCATACCAGCCCTCCACCTTCGTGGCCACGAACAGGTTCGCGAACGGCGCGGCGGTGCCCCGTACGCGCACGATGGTCCCGTTGGCGAGCGACGATGCGTCCAGGCCCGTGAACGCAGCCGCGCCGAAATCGATCGTCAGCTGCCCGAGCATGAAGGTCTTGCGCGCGCTATCGATGTTCTCCACGGTGCCCGTGACCAGAGGGGCGCTCAGGGTTGGAGCGACCTGAATCCGGGTGGCGCGCAGGGTGCCCGGCGCACCGGGCAGGCCCCACACCTGCACGATGCTGCCCGAGACGACGTCGGCCAGCCCGCTCGCGTCGGCCCAGACGGTGGCCGAGTCGATGCTCACGATGGTGCCCATCACGACGAAGCTGCCGGCGGGGATGTCGATGGCCGAGACCGCACCGCGCAGTTCCGCGGCCGACACGACCTGGGTCGCGACGCCGCTGGTGAAGTCCGCGTCGACCTTGCCGGCAACGCGTGCGCTGATGCCGATCTGCAGTTCGGTGGCATCCTCGATGGTGATGGCGGCGCTGTCAGTGTTGTAGCGCAGCCCGTTGAGGATGATGCTGCCCAGGCCGTCCGCCGCGCCGATGCCGGCGGCGTCGGCAGTCACGCCGGTGCCGCCCGAACCCACGCCGGAGCCGTCGGTGCTGCCGTTGCTGGCGGTGCTCGTGTCGCCGCCGGTGCCGCTGCCGGTTCCGGATGCGTCGCCGGTGGCACCTGTGCCGGTTCCGGTGCTCGCTCCGGCCGCGGCGTCTGCGCCTGCGCCCGCGGTCGCCGTGCCGGCCGCACTGCTGCCAACGCCCGCCACCGAGCCGCCGCTGGCACCGTCTCCACCCCCGCCGCAGGACAGCAGCAGGGCCACGAGGGCGACGTACAAAAGACCGAGCATGAGCCGGCGGGGTTTCTTGATGTTGTTCATCGCGTGGGCTCGCTTTCAGGGGGACGGGGCGGCGCAGGCGCGCTCTCGTCTTCGTAATAGGTGTAGATGCCGACGCGGATGCGCGCCTTGGCACCGGCGGGGGCGCTGTCGACCGCCCGCGTCATTTCCTGCGCCAGTTCGTGGTGCAGGGTCGCCCAGCGCTCCCGCGCGAGGCGCTGGATCTGCTCGCATTCCTGCAGCGTCAGCCCGCGCGCGTACACCGCGCGCTCAAGCATCCTGGGCTCCTCGCCCAGTGTGTTTGAGACGGCCGCCAGCAGATGGTCGCGGCCGTTGTCACCGAGGAAGGCGAGCATGGACTGGAGGTTCTGCACGGGCACGAAGCCGTCGGTCGTGAGTTCGACCACGCCTTCCTCCTCGGTCACCATGTTCAGGCGCACCAGTTCGTCGAGGATGGTGCGGTGGTGCACGTTGCCGCGGCTGCTCATGCGCGCCACGGTCTCGAAGGAGGGGGCGGCATTGCCGGTGGTGATGGGCAGGCGCCGGAAGGAGTCGTCCTGGGTCAGCATCTGCAGCCACAACGTGAAAGTCTTGGCCGCTGCCGACAGCTCCGTGTGGGGCAGGGGATCGACGGTGGCCCGGACCTTGGCGGTCACTGCCTTGCGGTTCAGGCCGGTGGTCACCGAAAGCTGGCTCAGGTTGGGCTTGGGCACGCCCTGGCTGCGCCAGGTTCGCTGTGCTTCCTCGATCAGCAGGTCGCGCAGCAGTTCCTCGAGGTGGGGATGCTTGACCCCCATGGCGAGGGCCAGCCGGACCACCGGACGAAGAATGCGAGCGCAGGCGGCAAGGGCCCAGTCCAGCCGGTGTTCCATGGAGGCGAGCGATTATTCCTGAAGGTGCGGTTCGAAAAGGGACGGCAGCGCTGGCTGCCGACCACGGGTAAGCGCTATTGTCCTGCGCAACAGCACCCGTGTGAAATCTTTGGACCGCTTTTAGCCGTTTCCGGCGCAAGTGCCGTCGGCCAAACGTTTGACACTGGTCCGGCCCGTGGCGCTGATGTTGACGAGGCGGGCCTGGCTGGCGCTGGGTGAGGCCCGGCAGATCGTGATGCTTGCAGGGCTTGCGCCGACGCCGGTGGCCTGGAAGGTAAGGGCACTCGTTCCCCCGGAGTCGCGCAGCTGGTAGCCGCCGGCAGCGGCGGGCTGCTGCAGCAGCACCTTCGTGCCGCTCAGCACGATCCATCCGGTTTCCCATTGGCCCGAAGTGCTGCAGCTGGCGCCGTCGGCCGAAACGCACAGGGTGACGGCGRCATTGCGTTTGATGGCCTCGCTGCGCGCAAGCTGGCCGCTGGCGACCAGGGCCGTGGCGTAGGAATTCAGCCGTGTCGAAAGGCGCACGCTGTCGAACGAAGGCACGGCGATGGCGATCAGCACCACCATCACTGCCAGCGTGACCATCAGCTCGACCAGCGTGAAGCCGCGCGGCCGGGGGGGGCGGCAACCCGTGCCGGGGCGGTTGCTCCTGCTCTTGGGAATCACGGGCCCGCCTATTTCTGGATGAACCAGTAGACCCGGCCCTTGGGCTGCTTGAACGCCGACTTCGGGGTGGCGCCCTTGGGGCTCAGGAAGGAGTCGGGCCTGGCGCCGATCACCACGTCGCGGATGCTGCCGTCGTCCAGCTGGACCCGGCCCACCACGGGCGAGGGGGCCAGGCCGCCGCCCACCACGTTCTGGAACCGGCCGGTGCTGCCGTCGGGTGGCGCGGCATTGGCATACGACACGTTGTAGACATTCGCCGTGCCGAGGTCGGCTTTGCAGGACTGTGTGTTCGGCGTTGTGGGAATGTGGGTGTTGAAGGTTGTGATGCCGTAGGCCGTCACCGACGCGGTCACCACCTGCTCGCCGGGTGCGAGGGCCAGGTACCAGCCCTTCTTGCTCGCAAGGTCGGTGGCTGTGGGCGTTGCCGTGCTGGTGATGGCCTGCAGGGAGGCATGGCACAGCACGGGGGTGCTACTGCATTTTGTCGATTCGGAACTCAGCCAGGCGGTGTCGGAGGGCTTGTCCACCAGCATGTAGAAGCGGTTGGCCACGCTGAGCGCGGCGCTGTAGTAGCGCAGCGGCTTCTCGCGATCGCCGGAGCCCAGCAGGATCACGTACACGCCGTTGTCCTGGACCACGTCCGGCCCGAACATGAACTTGCGGTTCGGCGTGCAGGTGCTCACCGTATCGCAGCCGAGCGAGGCGATCTTCGTCATGCTCCAGCTTCCCGGCGTCGCGTCGCCGATGGTGATCCTGTAGACATTACCGCCCAGGTCGGCCGCGTAGGCGATCTGTGCCAAGCCAAGGCTGTCGCTGACGATGGTGACTTCGCCCGCCACCGCGCGGTCGGTGACGAAGCTGTTGAGCTGCGCGCCGGTGGCAGCATCGAGCACATAGACGCGGTTGCCCTTGGTGCCCGTGCCGCAAGCCTGGGCGGCCGAGTTGGTGTCGACGTCTTCGCACTTGTCGTAGCCGCCGCCGAACACCAGCATCGGGCTGTTGCCGGCGCCGTAGCCGGCCGACTTGACGACCTTGGGCGCCGACCAGGTCTGGCCGATGCCGCTCATGCCTGTGTCGCAGCCGGTGTCGTTGTCCTGGTTCGGGCAGCCCTTGCGCCACTTGAGGCTGGGCGCTGCGGGATTGGACACGTCGAAGGCATAGATCAGCCGGCCGCCGCGGCGCATGCTCGCGAACAGCCAGGCGGTGGAGCTCTGCCGGTAGGCAGCTACCGCACCGTCCATGCCGTAGGGCTTGGGTGCCACGGAGCCGGTGGTGGCCAGCAGGCCGGGGAAGTTGATGCGCGTGCTGTTGTCGTACAGCCGCTTGAGGCTGCCGTAGAACTCTGGCGGCACGAAGGACCACAGTTCGTCGCCCGCCGCCGCCGAGCCGATGGCCGTGCTGCGATTGCCGTTGACGGCGCGCAGCACGCCGTCGTTGCCGCCGTAGAAAACCACCACCTGAGGCACAGCATCGGTGCCGTAGTTGATGGCCACAGGGCGCGAATGCACCACGTCGCCGTGCACCGAGGGGCGCATGCTGGTTGAGGTAAGGGGGTTGCCACTGGCGTCGGTGCGTTCGTCGCCCTTGTTGTCTGCGCCGCGGACCCAGTTGATCAGGTTGGTGCGGTCGGTGGCGCTCGCAACGCCCAGGGCCGCCTGGGTGATGCTGCCGTTGCCATCGGCGAAGCTGGTGAGCGCGGTGCATGAGCCGGGTGCGCAGGTCTTCATGTTGCGGTTGGCCACCGCGAGGCGGCGCAGCATGTAGCCTTGCGCGCCTTTCTCGACCACGTTGCCGTCCGGGCTGTCAGCCGCCTCCTTGCCGAGGCAGTCGCCGGAGGGGCGGAAGCTCCAGTAGGCGTCGGTGTTGCTCGGCAAGGGCGTCCAGTAGCTGCGCGCGCAGGGCGCGACGAAGCCGGTCTGGTTGTTCACCGCGTTGGCGCCGGCGGCGTCCTGCAGGACGAGCTGGCTGCTGCTGTCCAGGCCCAGCTTGTATTGCTTGAGGTTGCCGTTCCAGCGCGGCAGCGCGTCCTGGTCAGGGCGGAACATGCCGACGAACACCTGGTTCAGGTAGGTGCCCTGCGTGTTCACGCTCACCGGCAGGCTCACCGAAGAAAACACGCTGTTGACCGACTGGATCTTGCTGAAGATGTCGTCGAGCGCCGCACCCAGCGAAGCCCCCAGGTCGGGATCGGACGAAATGTCGTAGTACTCCCCCTTGCTCTGGGTGGCCATGCTCTTGAGCAGCGCGCTCCAGCCGGGGCCCTGGCCGCCGGTGGCCTTGGCGGCTTCGACTGCGTAGACCTTGACGCCCATGCTGCTTTGCAGGAATCGCGCCCATTCGTCGGCGGTGTTGTCCTGCGAGCCGCTGGGGCTCAGCACGATCGGGGTGGTGCTGCCGCCCGCCGCGAGCAGGGCGTCGGAAGAGGTCTTACTGTCGCTGGTGTTGTCCTGCGCGGCGCCGTTGCTGATGTAGATGACGTACGTGCCAATGCAGTTTTCGGTGCTGGGGCCCACGTAGGTGGTGCTGTTCACCGCGTTCAACGCGTTGCGCGGCAACGCGTACACGGCCTTCGACGCGGCTGTGCCGTAGACGCTGCCGCTGTAGTCGGCCTTCAGCTTGTTGTTGCCGGCGATTGGGGTGCCGCTGGCAAGGTAGCGGTAGACCTCGGCCATGGTCTTGCCGGCCTTGCCGCCGTTGGACTTGTCGGCGAGCTTGTCCAGGCTGCGGATGAGTGCGCCGTACGTGACCTTGGTGCCGTCGTCCAGCGTGCGCACCGCAGCGCGCACGTAGCCGCCGTCGGAGTTGGAGTTGCCGCCGCCGGTCTCGGTGAACATCATCAAGCCGACCTTGAATTTGTTGGACGGCAAGCTCTCGAAGGCCTTGGCGAGTGCAGTGATCTCGGCCGTGAACGGCTGGTTCCAGTTGGCCGTGTTGTCCAGCACGAACAACACATTGGGCGCCTGGGTGGCGGCCTGGTTGTAGCCCACGAAAAGGTCGATGTCCTCGGCTTGCGCCTGGCTCAAAGGCAAGGCCAGCAGGGCGGCGGCGCACAGCGGCGCGAAGAATTTCTTTGTCATCATGGTGTCGGCCCGGTCGTATTGCACAGCGCGTCGAACTGCGCCTTGTTGAGCAGCGCTCGCACTCCTTGGCGCACGGCGGTGATGGGGGTGCCGGCGGCGTCGGTCACGGTGGTGCTGATGTCCCAGACCGAGTTGTATTGATCTGGCAGGGTGGAGAGCCCCGAGCCGCTGCTGGAGGCCCCGCCGGTGATGCCGCTGGGCCCGGTCACCGTGCCGCCGCCGCTGTCGACGGCCTTGGTTGCGCGCACGCACACCGGAGGGGCAACCGAGACCGTGTAGTCGGGGGTGCCGTCGTTGTTGATGTCGACCAGGCTCGCGGTAGCCTGGGGCGTCGTCAGCGAGGGGGTGCCGTCGGAGTCCGGCGCCAGCAGGCTGCTGGCAACTTCCTCGATGGCGCGGTTGGCTGCGGCAACGGCTTCGTTGCGAGTCTGCAGGTTACCAACCGACTTGAGGTCGGAACTGCTGAGATTGAACGCCGCGGTAACCGTGAGGGTGATCAGCAGCAGCATGATCATCCCGATGAGCAGAGCCGCGCCCTGCTGGCGGCGCATGGCCGGTGTATGGGTCATGGCGTCTCCCTTCGACCGGTCACGTTGGTCAGCCGCACGGTGGTGGAGAACGCGTGGCGCTTGTAGTGGTCGTTGAACGGGCCCAGGGTGGTGGAGCCCAGGTTGTAGGTGCGCGTGTCGGTGTGGCCCGGCGAAACCTCGGTGCTGCGCGCGAGCACATAGAGCTTGACCGCCACCACGTTCACCAGTTGGTCGGCAGTGCAGGGCGCGGCGACGCTGCAGTGCACGAAACTGCCATCGGGGCTGCCGTCGCCGCGGTTGGAAGGGGTCATCCGGTCGGTGGCGTCGGCCCAGTTGATCGCTGCGGCGTAGTTCACGGCGGCGCTGGTCTTGCCGATCGTGTCCAGGCCGAACTCCACCCTGAACCCCTCGACACCCTCCATCAGAGGGACCGGCGGCTGCTGCGCCAGGACGCCGGCCGCCAAGTCGAAACGCGAGCGCGCCAGCGTCGGTACGCCGTCGCCCACTGTCTCGGCATAGTCGCGCACGTAGTAAATGTCGGCAACGAACTTGCGCTTGGGCGAAGGCGTCGTGCAGTTCTTCATGAACATGTTGCCGAAGCCGCTGGTGGACAGGTCGAACGACGAGGGCTTCTGCGTGCCGCACAGCGAGGACTGGAAGTACAGGTTGCCGGCGATGTCCGCCTCGCAGTTGGGCGTGCCGGGCAGGCAGGTCTCGGCGTGCCGCACCACCAGGACGTCGGTGTTGGCCTTCTTGTTCTTCAGCAGGTCGGTGCAGGTGGCGGGCACGGTTTCGTAGCTCTGCACCGGCAGATCGAGCAACTTGCGCTTGTAGTCGTCGGTCCAGTTGACCAGGGAGTAGGGCAGGCAGGGGTCGGGCGGCGTGCCGGTGGGCACGTGCTCCGGCACGCCATTGACCGTGAGATCGTCGAACTGGGGCATGTAGTTTTCCCAGAACCCGGCGTGGGAGAGCTCGTTCTCCAGGACAAAGATGCTGAGCCGCCCGCTTTCGATCTGGCGATTCACGCGTTCCATTTCGCGCTGGGTGCCGCTCACGTTGAGGAACAGCGCGAGCAGGGCTGCCATCACGATGAGCATGATGGTGATCGACACCATCAGTTCGATCAGCGTCAGCCCGCGCTGCCGATGGCGCGACGCGGTGGCCGTCATGAAAGGGCTCCGATGCGTACGAGCGTGGTGACCGTCCTGCGGCACAGGTCGTTCACGCAGCGGGTGCCGGTGGCGTCGTACAGGTCCTTGCCGCAGCCCACGCCGGCGGATGGGGCGGAGATTGGCACCAGGCCCTGCCATGCGACGGTGACGAGGTACTCGTTGTTGCCCATGTCCTGCACGCAGCCGCGCCCGCCGATCACCGTGCCGAGCTTGCTGCTCCCCGAGGTTTCGGCCGCGCCCTGCAGCGCGTTGCACCATTCGGCGGTGTCTACCTGCTGGCGTGTGCCGGTGGCTGCGGGGCACGTGCTGCCGCTGCCCAGCGGGGTACTGGTGACGTAGCTCGAGGCCATCCGGCGATTGATCGCGATGCGGTTGGCCATGTCGTTCAGCATGACCAGTGCCTGCGAGCGCTGGTACGACTCCATCTCCGACGCCTGCAGCCGAGCCTGCAGTCCCACGAGGCCGAACAGCCCGAAGGCCACCACGACGACGGCGACCATCACCTCCAGCAAGCTCACGCCACGCTGGTTGCGCGCCTGACGGGTGCCGCGGGCGCCTCTCACCATTTCGCAAGCGGCGTCTTCACGCCTTCGCTGTTGAGAGTGAGCGCGCCGTCGCCCGACTGGCTGCCGAGCGGTGTCAGCGTCAGCGTGTACCCGGGGACACCGGTTGTAGACAGAGTGATGTCGTAGCTGTAGTTGCTGCTGACCTCGGCCGGCAATGCGTATCCGCTGGCTGTCAGCGCGGCCTTGTCGGCATAGTTGCGGTTCGCCAGCAGGAACTGCTGCTGCCGGTTGGCGATATCCATCATCTGCGCCTGTGCCGCCGATCGCTTCGAGCGGATGACGTACTGCTGGTAGCTGGGCAGCGCGATGGCCGCCAGGATGGCCACGATCGCCACCGTGATCATCAATTCGATCAGGGTGAAACCGCCGGTTTTGCGCGCGTGCGAAGGCTCGTTCATCGTGATGCGTTTAGAAATGTTTCACATTGTTATAAATGTGAATTTATCACATCAAACGTGTGTGTGAACCTTTTTCCCGGCGCGATTCGCGGCACGGGCGCAACAGGTGCGCCAAAGGGTGTCAGAGGACGTTGCAACTTGCTTCTCCTTGCCACGGACTGATAGTGGCCCTGAGAGGTGGCAAAGTCCAGTTCGACGGCGATGGGCACACCGTAGGACCCGGACTACCTGCGTGAGCGCAGGCCAACCGTCGCCCGGAGCGAGGACTACGCGCACAACCGGGTACCCAGCGTGAGCCCGCCCAGCTCGGCGTGCGCGAGTGCCGCGCGCGCTACCCGCTCATGGCTGCAGGCCGCCGCGAGGGGGAGGGAAGGGGGCTGTCAGTCGGCCACGGCGCCCGATTTCTTCACCAGTGCGGCCCAGCGCGGAATCTCCCTGGCCATGTGATCACGCAGTTCTTCCGGCGTACTTCCCACGATCTCCATCGCCAACTGGTCCGAGAGCCGGGCCTGCACATCGGGCTGCTTGAGCGCCTTGACGATTTCGGCATTCAGGCGCTGGACGATCGGCTTGGGCGTGCCCTTGGGTGCGTACACGGCCTGCCACGACGACATCTCGAAGCCGGGAATGCCCGATTCGATCATGGTCGGCAGCTCGGGCGTCAGGGCGATGCGCTTGCCCGTGGTCACGGCCAGCAGCTTGAGCTTGCCGCTCTTCACCAGCGGCAGTGCGGCCGTCACCTGGTCGAACATGAAGGGCACCAGCCCAGCGGCCACGTCGGTCATGGCCGGCGGCGTGCCCTTGTACGGCACGTGGGTGAGCTTCACGCCGATGAGGTCGCCGAACATCTCGCCGGCCAGGTGGGTGGAGGTGCCGGCGCCGGAAGAGGCAAAGGTGCGCTTGCTCTCGTCTTTCTTCAGCAGTGCCACCAGTTCGGCCACCGAGTTCACGCCGAGCTGGCTGTTGACGATCAGCACGTTGGGCAGGCGCGCGACCAGCGAGACGGGCTCGAAGTCCTTCATTGGGTCGTAGGGCAGGTTCTTGTACAGGCTCGCGTTGATGGCGTGCGTGCTGATGGTGCCGCCAAGCAGCGTGTAGCCGTCGGGCTTGGCCTTGGCGACATAGGCCGCGCCGATGCCGCCGGCCTGGCCGGGCTTGTTGTCGACCACCACCGACTGCTTGAGGCTGTCGCCCAGCTTCTGGGCCAGCGTGCGCGCCACGATATCGGTGGATCCGCCGGCGGTGAAGGGCACGACGTAGACGATCGGCTTGGCGGCCGGCCAATCGGAGGCCTGGGCCCAGGTGGCCACGGGGGCGAGCGCAGCCAGGAACAGCGCCGCGGCGCCACGGATGAATTTCATGGATTTGTCTCCTCGGGAATTGGGGAAAGAGAAAGGGCTTCAGCGGCCGCGGGCGCTGCGCCAGGACGCGAAGTCGGTGCGGCTTTGTTCCTCGGTGGGCGGATACAGGCCGAGGATGGAGCGGCCTTCGAGCACCTTTTCCTGCACGAAGTCCTCGAAGGCGGTCATCTCGGTCGCTTCGGCGGCGATCTCGTCGGCCATGTGGGCCGGAATGACGATCACGCCCTCCGCGTCGCCCACGATCACGTCGCCGGGGAACACCGGCGCGTCGCCGCAGCCGATGGGCACGTTGATGTCGATGGCCTGGTGCAGCGTGAGGTTGGTCGGCGCGCTCGGGCGGCGGTGGTAGGCCGGGAAGCCCAGCTTGGCAATGTCGGGGCTGTCGCGGAAGCCCCCGTCCGTGACCACGCCGGCCACGCCACGCTTCATCAGCCGCGTGACCAGAATGCCGCCGGCCGATGCGGCACGCGCATCTTTTCGGCTGTCGATCACCAGCACGGCGCCTTCGGGGCATTGCTCCACCGCCTTGCGCTGCGGATGGTCGCGGTCGAGAAAAACGCTGATCTGGTTCAGGTCTTCGCGCGCCGGCATGTAGCGCAGCGTGAAGGCTTCGCCCACCATGTTCGGCAAGCCGGCGTCGAGCGGTCGCACCTCCTGGATGAACTGGTTGCGCAGGCCGCGCTTGAACAGGGCGGTGCACAGGGTGGCGGTGCTCACCTTCATGAGCAGGTCGCGGGTGGCGGGATTCACGTGTTGTCTCCGTTCTCGAAATTAAAAAAGGGGGAGGGCAGTCGGATCAGAAGATGTCGGGCTCGGGCACCGGCTTGCCGAAGCCGGTTTCGAGGAAGTCGAAGTCGCAGCCTTCGTTGGCCTGCTTGATGTGGCGGCCGAACATCCAGCCGTAGCCGCGCTCGTAGCGCGGCGGCGGCGGCGTCCATGCGGCCCTGCGGCGAGCCAGTTCCGCGTCGTCGACGTCGAGGTGGATGCGCCGTGCGGGCACATCCACGGTGATGCGGTCGCCGGTCTTCACCAGTGCCAGCGGGCCGCCGATGGCCGCCTCGGGCGAGCAGTGCAGCAGGCAGCCGCCGTAGCTGGTGCCGCTCATGCGTGCGTCGGACAGGCGCAGCATGTCTGTCACGCCCTGCCTGAGCAGCTTGGTGGGAATCGGCAGCATGCCCCACTCGGGCATGCCGGCGCCACGCGGGCCGGCATTGCGCAGCACCAGGATGTCGTCGGCCGTCACGTCGAGTTCGGGGTCGTCGACCGCCTTCTTGAGCGACGGATAGTCGTCGAACACCAGTGCGCGGCCGGTGTGCCGCAGCAGGTGCGGCGCGCAGGCGCTGGGCTTGATCACGACGCCGTCGGGCGCGAGGTTGCCGCGCAGCACGGCCAGCGCGCCTTCGGCGTAGATGGGGTTGGCGAGCGGCCGGATGACGTCGTCGTTGTAGACCTCGGCGCCCGTGATGTTCTCGCCGAGGGTGCGGCCGTTGACCGTCAGCGCCTCGGTCTTCAGGTGGCCGCGGATGCGCTCCAGCATCGCCGGCAGGCCGCCGGCGTAGAAGAAGTCTTCCATCAGGTAGGCGTCGCCGCTGGGGCGGATGTTGGCGATGACGGGCACGCGGCGGCTGAAGTCGTCGAAGGCGTCCAGGCTCACTGCATGGCCGGCGCGGCGCGACATCGCGATCAGGTGGACGATGGCGTTGGTGCTGCAGCCCATGGCCATCGCGCAGGCGATGCCGTTCTCGAAGCTGGCGCGCGTGAGCATCTTCGCGGGCGTCCAGTCTTCCCACACCATGTCGACGATGCGGCGGCCGCAGTCGGCGCTCATGCGGATGTGGTTGGCGTCGGCCGCGGGAATGCTGGAGGCGCCCGGCAGGGTCAGTCCGACGGCCTCGGCGATGCCCATCATGGTGGCCGCGGTGCCCATGGTCATGCAGGTGCCGTGGCTGCGCGCGATGCCTGCTTCCATCTCCGCCCAGGCCTGGTCGCTCAGCCGGCCGGCGCGGCGCTCGTCCCAGTACTTGAAGGCGTCGGAGCCCGAGCCCAGCACCTTGCCCTTCCAGTTGCCGCGCAGCATGGGGCCGGCGGGCAGGTAGATGAAGGGAATGCCCATGCTGATCGCGCCCATCGTGAGGCCGGGCGTGGTCTTGTCGCAGCCGCCCATCAGCACCGCGCCGTCCACCGGGTGGCTGCGCAGCAGCTCTTCCGTTTCCATGGCCAGGAAGTTGCGATAGAGCATGGTGGTGGGCTTGACCATGCTTTCCGACAGCGAGATAGCCGGCAGCTCGAGCGGGAAGCCACCGGCCTGCAGGATGCCGCGCTTGACGTCCTCCACCCGCTGCTTGAAGTGCGAGTGGCACTGGTTGGCATCGCTCCAGGTGTTGACGATGGCGATGAGCGGCTTGCCCATCCAGTCGGCGTGGCTGTAGCCCATCTGCAGCACGCGCGAGCGGTGGCCGAAGGAACGGAAGTCGTCGGGTGCGAACCAGCGTGCGCTGCGCAGGGATTCGTAGTGGCGTTTCATGGGGGTTGTCTCTGTGGGCGCAAGGCGCGGCTGGGCAAGGTCGGCGGGATTAAAACACTAATATATTAGTACGTCAATGCCACAATCCGGCCCGATGAGTGCACTTCCCAAATTTCGACTCGACCGCACCCGCCTCGCCGCGCCGCAGGTGACGGAGAAGCTGCGCGACGCCATCCTCTCGCTGGACCTGGTGCCGGGTACCGTGCTGGCGCGGCAGGAACTGGCCGACCGCTTCGGCGTGAGCCAGACCCCGGTGCGCGAAGCGCTGCTGCGGCTCAACGAGGAAGGGCTGGTGGACGTGTTCCCGCAGCACGCCACGCTGGTCAGCCGCATCGACATCGCGGCGGCCCGGGAGGCGCATTTCCTGCGCCGCTCGATCGAGCTGGAGCTGGTGCACCAGCTCGCGCTGGAGCCGCCGGCGGGGCTGGTCGAGCAGATGAAGGCCGTCATCGCGCAGCAGGCGGCGTTGTCGACGGCACAGCGCTATGGCGATTTCGTCGGCGCCGACCGCGCCTTCCATCACCTGATGTACGAGGCCGGCGGCGTCGCCAGCCTGTGGGAACTGGTAGGGCGTGTCTCGGGCCACGTCGACAGGCTGCGCCGCCTGCACCTGCCCACCGCCGGCAAGACCGAGGCGATCCTGCGCGACCACCGCGCCATCGTGCGCGGCATCGAGGCAAGGGACCCGGCGGCGGCGCAAGCGGCATTGCGCCGGCACCTGTCGGGCACGCTCAGCGCGGTGGACGAGATCTGCCGGCAATATCCGGACTACGTGGCCACGTCCTGATCCGCGCTCAAGGCCGCCAAGGTGGTGGACCGGCTGCCGGGCACGATCCTCGTGGACGCGGACGAAGCCGGAGTCGCTTCCGTGGTTCGGAAGAACAAGAACTGGACCTTCTCGCCGCAGCGCAGCGCGAGCATCGCCCCTGCGCATCGGCGGATTCGGCGGGCCGCCTAGCGGCAGCATCGATCGAGAAAAAGCCCGGCATGCCGGGCTTTTTTCGGCTCCTCGCCGATCGGCACGGGGCCTGCTACCGCAACACCAGCACCGGCAGCAGCGAGCGCGTCAGGACTTGCTGGGTTTCACTTCCCAGCAAGAGGCGCCTGATGCCCTTGCGCCCGTGCGACGCCATCACGATGAGATCGCTCCTGTTCTTCTTCGCGGCCGCGATGATCGATTCGGCGACGAGGTCGGAGCTGGCCTGGGCCGTCCTGATGCGCACGCCCTGTGCCAGCGCCCGGTCGCGAACGGCGTCGAGCGTCGCCTGCGCCTTGTCCGCCCACTGCTTCTCGATGCGGCCAATGTCTTCGGCCGAGAACGACATCGACCCCTCGAAGAAACTCTTCGGATAGCGGGGAACGACGGTCAGCGCGACCAGGTCCGCGTCGTTCTGGGCCGCCAGCGCGATCGCGCTCTTGACGGCCTTCCTGGAAAGAGCGGACCCGTCGGTGGCGACGAGGATGCGTTTGAACATGGGAATCTCCGGGAGGCGTGCTGCCGAGGTTAGGCACACCCGGGCCGGCGGGCTTGACGCAGATCAAACGGCTTGCGAGGCACCGCCCTTAGCCTCGCCCGATGAATGCCGCGCTCGCCCCCCAGTACGCCCCGATCCCATCGCTTCCTTCCCCTGTCGACGAGGCATGGCAGGTGCTGGACGACCCCGGCGAATGGCCCGGCTTCGGCCGCCCACTGGACGCGGCCGACGGCTGCTGGGAATCACAGGTGGTGGTCGAGGGCATGCACTGCGCGGCCTGCGCCTTCACCGTCGAGGCCGCGCTGCGCCAGGTGCCCGGCGTGAGCGACGTGCAGGTCAACGCGGCGAGCCGGCGCGCGCGCATCGTGTGGTCGCCGGCCGTGACCCGGCCGTCCCGCTGGTTCGAGGCCTGCGCGAAGGCAGGCTACGCGCTGCTGCCGGGCGGCGACCGGTCCGCGAGTGCCCTGCGCGAGCGCGAATCGCGGCTGGCCCTGTGGCGCTGGCTGGTCTCGGGCCTGTGCATGATGCAGGTGATGATGTACGCCTACCCGGCCTACATCGCGCGCCCCGGCGACATGAGCGCCGATGCGGCGCAACTCCTGCGCTGGGCCTCCTGGGTGCTGACGCTGCCGGTGGTGCTCTTCTCCTGCGGACCCTTCTTCCGAAGCGCATGGCGCGACCTGCGCATCGGCCGCATCGGCATGGACCTGCCCGTGGCCTTCGGCGTGCTGATCACCTTCGCCGTCAGCAGCGCGGCAACCTTCGATCGCGCGGGGCCGCTGGGGCACGAGGTCTATTTCGATTCGCTGACGATGTTCGTCTTCTTCCTGCTCACCGGCCGCTGGCTCGAGGCGCGGCTGCGCAACCGAACGGCGGGCGCGCTCGAAGCGCTGATGCACCGGCTGCCCGACAGCGTGGAGCGCCTGGAGGCCAATGGTGGATGGGTGCGCGTGACGGTGCGGCGCCTTGCCGTGGGAGACGTGGTGCGCGTACGACCGGGTGAGGCCTTTCCGGCCGACGGCGTGGTGATCGAGGGCGACACCTGCGCCGACGAGGCCCTGCTCACAGGCGAGTCTCGTCCCGTGCCTCGTCCGTGCGGCAGCCGCGTGCTGGCGGGCAGCCACAACCTCGGGGTCCTGGTGCAGGTGCGCATCGAGTCGGTGGGCGAGGGCACGCGCTTCGCGCAGATCGTGCGGCTGATGGACGGAGCCGCCCTGGGCAAGCCGCGGCTCGCGCAACTGGCCGACCGCGTGGCGCGGCCCTTCCTCTGGGCTGTGCTGGCCGCTGCGGCGGCCGCCGCGCTGGTGTGGTGGCACATCGACCCGGGACGGGCGCTGATGGTGGCCGTGGCCGTGCTGATCGTTACCTGCCCCTGCGCGCTGTCGCTGGCCACGCCGGCCGCCATGCTGGCGAGCGCGGGCGCGCTGGCGCGCGGCGGCGTGCTGGCCTCGAACCTGCAGGCGCTCGAAGCACTGGCTTCCGTCGACACGGTGGTGTTCGACAAGACCGGCACGCTCACCGGCGGCACGCCGCGGCTGGAGCGCGTGTACTGCCGGCGCGGGCTGATGCCCGGCGATGCGCTGGAGATCGGCGCGGCGCTCGGGGCGCAGTCGCTGCATCCGGCCGCGCGCGCGCTCGCCAGCGCATGGCAAGCCCAATTCCGCGCGCTGCCCGACTGGAAGGTGCTGCACCTGGCGGAGACGGCAGGGCAGGGCATCGAAGCCCACGTTGTCCGCAGCAGCGGAAGCGACCGCACTGCGCATCCGCTGCGCCTCGGCGCCGCGGCCTTCTGCGACGTGCCCGCATTGCAGGTCGATGCTCTGCAGATCCACATGAGCGACGACCAGGGCTGGCTCGCGAGCTTCGTCCTGGCGGAGGAACTGCGCGCCGATGCCGCCGAAGCCGTGGCGGCGCTCAAGGAACAGGGCATCGCGGTGCGCCTGCTGTCGGGCGACCGCGACGCGGCGGTGCGCGCCGTTGCGGCGCATGCCGGCATTGCCGCGGCGCAGGGCGACTGCACGCCCGAAGACAAGCTCGAAGTGCTTTGGCAGTTGCAAGCCGCGGGCCGCGAGGTGGCCATGGTCGGCGACGGGCTCAACGATGGCCCGAGCCTGGCGCGCGCCAACGCCTCGTTCGCCTTTGGCGATGCGGTTCCGCTGTCGCGCTCGCGTGCCGACTTCGTGGTGCCTGGCGGCGCGCTGTCGGCTGTGCCAAGGGCCATCGCGCAGGCTCGCCGCACGCTGCGCGTAGTGCGGCAGAACCTGTTCTGGGCCGCGGCCTACAACGCGCTGTGCGTACCGCTGGCGGTGGCGGGCTGGCTGCCCGCGTGGCTCGCCGGCCTGGGTATGGCCGCGAGCTCGCTGGTGGTGGTGCTGAACGCGGCGCGGCTGGCCGCACCGGGTGCCGACGTGAAGAGGGCGGTGGGCTGATGGACATTCTCTTCCTCCTCGTGCCGCTGTCCGTGGTGCTGGTGCTCGCCATCCTCGGCGGGCTTTGGTGGGCCGTCGAGCGCGGCCAGTTCGAGGACATCGAGGTCGAAGGCGACCGCATCCTGCGAAACGATTGATCTGCATCAACCCGACCGGGCGGACCCGCAGGGACACTGCCCGCAAATCATTCGAGGGCATCACGATGCAAACAACGAACCCACCCGCGGCCAGCTACGACGACACCGTCGTGCGGCAGTTCGCGCTCATGTCGGTGGTCTGGGGAGTGGTCGGCATGCTGGTCGGCGTGGTCATCGCGTCGCAGCTGGCCTGGCCCGAGCTCAATCTCGGCATTCCCTGGCTGAGCTACGGCCGGCTTCGCCCGCTGCACACCAACGCGGTGATCTTCGCGTTCGGCGGCTGCGCCCTGATGGCCACCAGCTTTCACGTGGTGCAGCGCACCTGCCAGGTCCGGCTGTTCGCGCCGGCGCTCGCGTCCTTCGTGTTCTGGGGCTGGCAACTGGTCATCGTGGCGGCCGCCATCAGCCTGCCCATGGGCTACACCAGTGGCAAGGAATACGCCGAACTCGAATGGCCCATCGACCTGCTGATCGCCGTGGTCTGGGTGGCCTACGCCATCGTGTTCTTCGGCACCATCGGCATGCGCAAGGTGCGCCACATCTACGTGGCCAACTGGTTCTTCGGAGCCTTCATCATCGCGGTGGCGCTGCTGCACATCGTCAACAGCGCCGAGGTGCCCGCCGGCTGGATGAAGAGCTACTCGGCCTACGCGGGCGTGCAGGACGCGATGGTGCAGTGGTGGTACGGCCACAACGCGGTGGGCTTCTTCCTCACGGCCGGCTTCCTGGGAATGATGTACTACTACATCCCCAAGCAGGCGGGCCGTCCGGTGTACTCGTACCGGCTCTCGATCGTGCACTTCTGGGCGCTGATCTTCACCTACATGTGGGCCGGTCCGCACCACCTGCACTACACCGCGCTGCCCGACTGGACGCAGTCGCTGGGCATGGTGTTCTCGCTGATCCTGCTGGCGCCGAGCTGGGGCGGCATGATCAACGGCCTGATGACGCTCTCGGGCGCCTGGCACAAGCTGCGCACCGACCCGATCCTGCGTTTCCTGATCGTCTCGCTGTCGTTCTACGGCATGTCGACCTTCGAGGGGCCGATGATGTCCATCAAGACCGTCAACGCCCTGAGCCACTACACCGACTGGACCATCGGCCACGTGCACTCCGGGGCGCTGGGCTGGGTGGGCTTCATCACCATGGGCTCGCTGTACTACCTGATCCCGCGCATGTACGGCCGCACCACCATGTACAGCGTGAAGGCCATCGAGGCGCACTTCTGGATCGCCACCGTCGGCATCGTGCTGTACATCGCCGCCATGTGGATCGCCGGCGTGATGCAGGGCCTGATGTGGCGCGCCATCAATCCCGACGGCACGCTCACCTACACCTTCGTGGAGAGCGTGAAGGCGACCTTCCCGTTCTACGTGGTGCGGGCGCTGGGCGGGCTGCTGTACCTCTCGGGGATGCTGGTGATGGCCTGGAACGTCTGGATGACTGTCATCTCGGGCCGCTCGGTGCGCGCCGAGATCCCGCCCGCCGCCATGGCCCACGCCTGAGGACGCACGATGAATCCGAACACACCGAACACACCGAAGACCACCGGCTTCACGCACGAGAAGGTCGAAACCAACAACCTGCTGATGATTGTGCTGATCCTCTTCGTCGTGGCCGTGGGCGGCCTGGTGGAGATCGTGCCGCTCTTCTTCCAGAAGTCGACCACCGAGGCGGTGCAGGGCGTGATGCCGCTCACGCCACTGCAGCTGGCCGGGCGCGACGTCTACCTGCGCGAGGGCTGCTACAACTGCCACTCGCAGATGATCCGGCCCTTCCGCTCGGAGACGCTGCGCTACGGCCACTATTCGGTGGCCGGCGAATTCGTCTACGACCATCCGTTCCAGTGGGGCAGCAAGCGCACCGGCCCCGACCTGCAGCGCGTGGGCGGAAAGTACAGCGACGAGTGGCACCGCATCCACCTGAACAATCCGCGCGACCTGGTGCCCGAGTCGAACATGCCGGCCTATTCATGGCTGGAGAAGAGTGCAATCGACGCCGATGCACTGCCCAGCCACATGCGCGCGCTGCGCAGCGTGGGCGTGCCCTACACCGACGAGGAGATCGCCAAGGCCTCAGACGAGGTGAAGGGCAAGACCGAGATGGAGGCCACCGTGGCCTATCTGCAATCGCTGGGCCTGGCGCTCAAGTAGCGAGGACTGAACACATGATCGACATCACCACCCTGCGCGTCGGCGCCACCGTCGCCTGCTTCATCGTCTTCATCGGCATCGTCGCGTGGGCCTGCGCACGGCGCAACGCGAAGGGCTTCGAGGAAGCCGCACGCCTGCCTTTCGAGCAGGACTGAACGGAGAACCGAGATGAGCGACTTCATCAGTCATTTCTGGTCCGACTACGTCGCGGTGCTCTCGCTGCTGAGCATCGCCGGCTGCGTGCTGCTGTTGTGGCTCACGGCACGCAAGCGCGTAGCGGCCGACGCGGACAACACCACGGGCCACGTGTGGGACGAGGATCTGCGCGAGGCCAACAACCCGCTGCCGCTGTGGTGGGTGGGCCTCTTCGTGCTGACCATCGCGTTCGGCCTGGCGTACCTGGCGATCTTTCCGGGACTCGGCAGCTTCAAGGGGCAGTTCGACTGGACCTCGCGCGCCGAGTACGACACCGAGGTCGCCAGGGCCACGCGCGAACTGGCGCCGGTGTACGACAGGTATGCGACCCTGCCGGCGGAAGAGGTTGCGCGAGACCCGCAGGCCAGGGCCATCGGCGAGCGGCTGTTCATGAACAACTGCGCGCAGTGCCATGGCTCCGACGCGCGCGGCAGCAAGGGCTTTCCGAACCTCACGGACAAGGACTGGCTGCACGGCGGTGCGCCCGACAAGATTGTCGAGACCATCACCAAGGGCCGGGTCGGCACGATGCCGCCCATGGCGGCGGCGGTGGGCACGCCGGACGACGTGAAGAACGTCGCCAACTACGTGCTGAGCCTGTCGGGCGAGCCGCACGACTCGCTGCGGGCTGGGCTGGGCAAGCCGAAGTTCACCGCCTGTGCGGCCTGCCACGGCATCGGCGGCGTGGGCAACGAGGCCCTGGGCGCGCCCCGCCTGAACGACAAGATCTGGCTGCATGGCTACGGCGAGGCGGCCATCGTGCAGATGATCAACGAGGGAAAGCACAACGTGATGCCAGCGCAGGAAGGGCGCCTGACCGAGGCGCAGATCAAGCTGCTCGCCTCGTACGTGTGGGCTTTCTCGAACCCGCCGGCGGCCACGCCCTGACTGGCACCGCAGCCGCTGCCTCATGTCTCGCAAGATCATTCCCATCGTCGCCGTGGCCAACGAAGCCGGCGAGTCCGGAGGGCCCGGCGAAGGCGTCGGTCTCTACGAGGCCTCGAAGAAAATCTACCCCCGCAGCGTGCACGGCATGTTCGCGCGCTGGCGCTGGGCCGTGGTCTTCCTCACGCAGCTTGTCTTCTACGGCCTGCCATGGGTGCAGTGGGGCGAGCGCCAGATGGTGCTCTTCGACCTGGCCGCGCGGCGCTTCTACGTCTTCGGGCTGGTGCTGTACCCGCAGGACCTGATCTACCTCTCGGGCCTGCTGGTCATCAGCGCGCTCTCGCTCTTCCTGTTCACCGCCGTGGCGGGGCGGCTGTGGTGCGGCTATGCCTGTCCGCAAACCGTCTACACCGAGATATTCATGTGGGTGGAACACCGGATAGAGGGAAACCGCACCGCACGCATGCGGCTGGACGCCGAGCCGATGTCGCTCGAGAAGCTGGTGAAGAAATGGTTCAAGCACATCGTGTGGATCGGCATCGCGATGTGGACCGGCTTCACCTTCGTGGGCTACTTCACGCCCATTCGCGAACTTGGCATGGCCTTCCTGCAGACGCAGATGGGATCATGGGAGGTGTTCTGGGTGTTTTTCTACGGCTTCGCGACCTATGGCAACGCCGGCTTCATGCGCGAGCAGGTGTGCAAGTACATGTGCCCCTATGCGCGCTTCCAGAGCGCCATGTTCGACCGCGACACGCTCATCGTCACCTATGACCCGCTGCGCGGCGAGCCGCGCGCGCCTCGCCGCAAGGGGCCCGACCCGCGCACGCTGGCGCTGGGCGACTGCATCGACTGCGGCCTGTGCGTGCAGGTCTGCCCGACCGGCATCGACATCCGCCAGGGGCTGCAGTACGAGTGCATCGGCTGCGGCCTGTGCGTGGATGCCTGCGATACGGTGATGCAAAAGATGGCGTATCCGCCGCGCCTCATCCGCTACGACACGCAGAACGGCATGGAGGGCCGCTGGACGCGCCCGCAGCTGCTGCGCCGCGTGCTGCGGGCGCGCGTGCTGGCCTACACGGCCATCCTCGCGGTGCTGGTGTCCGGCCTTCTGGCCAGCCTGGTCGCACGCACGCCGTTCAAGGTCGACGTGGTGCGCGACCGCGCTTCGCTGGCGCGCATCGTCGAGGGAGGTCGGCTGGAAAACGTCTATCGGCTGCAGATCATGAATGCCACCGAGCAACAGCGCCGCTATGCGATTTCCGCGCGCGGTCTCGATGGAGTGGCCGTGGCGTCCGAGCCGGCGGTGACGGTGGACGCCGCCCAGTCGCGCTGGGTGGCGGTGCGCCTGCAGTTGCCCTACGGCGTGACGCCCTCGGGCTCGCACACCGTGTACTTCGACGTACGAGAAGAAGGTGGCGGCGCGCAGGTCTCCGAAAAAGCGGTCTTCCTGGTGCCGCGCTGAAAGGTATCGACATGATTGCAACAACGAACGAACCGGTCGCCGCCGCGTGGTGGCGGTACCCGCTGGTGTGGATGGTGATCGGCGGACCCGCGCTGGTGGTGGTCGCGAGCGTCGCGACCTTCTGGGTCGCGTGGCACCGGCCCGACGCCCTTGTGTCCGAGGACTACTATCGCGAGGGCATCGAGATCAACCGGACACTGGCCGGCAAGGACTCGATGCCCGCGCTCGCCGCGCGCAACCATGCGGCCACGCCGGCAAGCGACCTGCCGTCGCCAGCGAGAAAGAGGGCGCCATGAACGCACAGCGCCAGGTCATGGCCGTGCTGTGGCCGTCCTTCCTCGTTGCCTGCGGCATGGAGGTCCTGGTCTTCGCGATGGTCGATCCGCTCAGCGTGTATTGCGGTGCCGATGTGCTGCACATGTCGCGCCAGGGCATCTATACGGCCTCGTTCTTCGTGTTCTGGCTGATGGCGGCGGCGTCGAGTGCATGCACCGCATTGCTGGCTCCGCCCACCGGTGGCGCCCCCCTCCGGCATGACCTGTGACTTGGCGTTCAAGATGATTTCCACCACCGTCGACCCCATCATGCCCTCGTTGCCGGCCGAGCTGCTGCGTCAGTTCGACGTGCCCGGACCGCGCTATACCTCCTATCCCACGGCCGACCGCTTCGTCGAGGCCTTCGGCGCCGAAGACCACGCGCGCGCCGTGCGCCGGCGGCGCGCGGATGGCGCGCAGGCTGCACCGCTGTCGATGTACGTGCACATCCCGTTTTGCGAATCGCTGTGCTACTACTGCGCCTGCAACAAGGTCATCACGCGGCATCACGAGAAGGCGCGGCATTACCTGGACTACCTCGCGTGCGAGGCTGCGCTGCAGGCCGCGCAGCTCGGGCCGGGCACGGTCGTGAGCCAGCTACACCTCGGCGGTGGCTCGCCCACCTTCCTCGACGACGCAGAACTGACCGGGCTCATGGCCATGCTGCGCGGCGTCTTCGACTTCGCGCCCGACGGCGAGCAGTCCATCGAAATCGATCCGCGCACGGTCGACACCGGCCGCCTGGCGCACCTGGCGTCGCTCGGATTCAACCGCCTGAGCTTCGGTGTGCAGGATTTCGACCCCGACGTGCAGCGTGCGGTGCACCGCGTCCAGCCTGCCGAGCAAGTGTTCGCGCTGATGGCCGACGCGCGGGCGTTGGGTTTCGAGTCGGTCAACGTGGACCTGATCTACGGGCTGCCGCGTCAGAACGACGCATCGTTCGAGCGCACGCTGGCGCAGCTGTGCATGTTGCGGCCGGACCGCATCGCGCTATATGCCTACGCGCACCTGCCGGAGCGCTTCAAGCCGCAACGACGCATCCTGGCCGAAGACCTGCCCGACGCTCCCATCCGGGTGCGGATGCTGGCGCGCGCCATCGAGGTGCTGAGGGATGCGGGCTATGTGTACATCGGCATGGACCACTTCGCGTTGCCCGGCGACCCGCTGGCCGTAGCCAAGCGCAACGGCCGGTTGCACCGAGATTTCCAGGGCTACAGCACCCAGCCGGATGGCGATCTGGTCGCACTGGGCGTATCCGCCATCGGCCGCATGGGCGCCACCTACAGCCAGAACGCCAAGACGCTGGAGAACTACTACGACCTGCTTGATCAACACCGCCTGCCGGTGGTGCGGGGGCTGGCATTGTCGCGCGACGACTTGCTTCGGCGCGACGTGATCATGGCGCTGATGTGCCGCGGCCATGTCGACTTCGACGCCATGGGCGAGGCACACACGGTCGATTTCCGCCATTGCTTCGCGGCCGAATTCGCCGCGCTCGGGCCGCTGGTCGCACAGGGGCTGGTGCGCCTGACCGACCACGACATCAAGGTGACGCCGCGGGGCTGGTTCCTCGTGCGCGCCGTCGCCATGGTGTTCGACAAGTACTGCGGCGCCCATCGCGAGCGCTTTTCGCGCGTGGTCTGACCATGCAGACCGCACTCGCCGGCGCTGCGCTGCTGATGGGCCTGGCCGGAGGCCCACACTGCGTGGCCATGTGCGGTGCGGCGTCTGCGGCTGTGATCCGCATCGTGCCGGCCAGGGCCGGCGGCGGCGCATTGGCATCGTCGGCACCTGCCGCGTTTCATTTGGGGCGCATTGCCGGCTATGCCGCTGCGGGCGCGGTCGCCGCGGCGAGCGTCGACAGCCTGGCCCTGGCGGGCACCCATATCGCGGCGTTGAAACCGCTGTGGGTGTTGTTGCATGTGTTCGTGTTCGCCTGGGGAGCGACGTTGGCGGTCACGGGACGACAGCCACTGTGGGCGCGACGCACGGGCCGCCTGCTCGAGGCGCGGCTGCGGCCACTGGCCGCCAGCACCCCGCTGGGCGTGCTGGCGACGGGCGCACTGTGGTTCGCCATGCCGTGCGGGCTGTTGTATTCGGCGCTGATGCTGGCCAGCCTTGGCAGCGACCCGTTGCAGGGCGCCGGCGCGATGGCATCGTTCGCGGCCGGTAGTGGCTTGTCGTTGCTGCTGGCGCCCTGGCTGTGGCGGCGGTTGCGCTGGAATGGCCGTGGCACCTGGGGTGCGCGCCTGGCCGGAGTGCTGCTTTCGGCGGTGGCGCTGCAGGCGCTGTGGTCGGACATCACACGGCAGGTAGCGGCCTGGTGCGGCTGAGCAAGGTCGAGGCGAGCCTGCTGCGCGCTCAGCCCATCAGCGTGCGCAGACTGGCCAGCGCGACCTTCGCATCGGCGATGCCGTGGTAGATGGGCGGCACCTCCTTCTTCACGTCCATGAGCCCGTAGACGCCATGCATGGCGCCACGCACCGAATACTCAACCGTGAAGACCACATCCTCCGGGATCTCCACGTACTGGCCGAGCAGGGCGAAGTTGCTGGCGCCGGGCGGACGGACGGGCGGTCGGTCCGACAGGGACCGGCATTCGAATTCGCTGGTGATGTACGGCATCATCACGGGCACCACGGTGGTGGTTTGCCGCACCTCTTCGAGGATGTCCTCGAAGCCCAGGTGATGCATGAGCTCGGTCAGTATGTCCTGTCCGGTCGCCTGTGCCATCGTCCGGTCGATGAAGTTGCCCTGGGTTTCCTGCAGCAGGCCGTAGCCCCAGAGCGTATACACCCCGTCTGGCTGTTCGTCGAAGTGCGGCGAATGCGGAACCACGATCGACATCAGCCAGCTGGAGTCCTTGAAGGTCATGAGGCCGCCGGTGCCGGGCTCGTTGCCCGAGAAGGCCTGGATGCGCTGCAGCAGAAGCGGGCTGCTCATGGTCAGCGTGAACGATGCCCACTTGCTCTCGTCGACGTGGCCGCAAAAAGTTTCGGGCCGGCCGAGGCCGGGTGCCTTGCGGGCCATGTTCTTCCAGAGCGTCCAGGCGCCATCGCGCTGGTCGCGCACGAGTTCGGGCGCTTGGTGGTCGTTGCCGTTGCGCGAATCGGCTGTCATGGAGCCGAGCGTGAGAAGGGCGCAGTCGTCCGGCCCCAGGTGGTAGGACAGCGGGCGGCCGTCGCGAAGGGCGTGCAGCGTCTGAAGCCGCAGGCCGCTGCTGGCGTCGGCGAAGTCCACATCGACCACGCGCGTGCCGAACTCGAAAAGCACACCGTGCGCCAGCAGCCACTTCACCATGGGTCGCACGATGGTGTCGTACTGGTTGAGCGTGGTGCGGCGAACGCCACCCAGGGTGTGGATGCGCGGCAGCTCCTGAAGGAAGCGCAGCATGTAGCGCCTGAGCTCGACCGCGCTGTGCCAGTTCTGGAATGCGAAGGTGGTGCGCCACATGGCCCAGAAGTTGGTGTCGAGAAAGTGCGGCGAGAAGTATTCCTCGATGGGCTTTGCACCCAGCGCGCGTTCCGGCGTGGCCAGCAGGCGCATCAGCTCCAGCCGGTCCTGCAGGTCGAAGCCGAGGTCGCTGGCATCGATGATGCGGTGGTGTCGGTCGATCAGCCGCGCACGCGCATGCGAAAGCAGTTGCTGGTTGAAGGCGCGGACCTCCTCGTGCACCGTGCGCGAAGGCGTGTCCAGCGAGGGGATGCTGTCCAGCACGTTCCACAGGCAGGTGTAAGTCTCGTCCGTGAACATGCGGCCGCCGCGCGTCACGTAGCCTTGGCTCGCGTTGCCCGCGCCGTCGAGTGCGCCGCCGGGCAACGGCGATTCCTCGAGGATGCGGATGCGTGAACCATGCATGCCTGCGTCGCGTATCAGCAGCACGGCCGCACTCAGCGCGCCGATACCGCTGCCGACGATGTAGGCCTGGTTGAAAGGGGGCATGGAATATTCCTCGGGAAAGCGATGAAGCACCGTGGGGGCGGCACAAGGCTAAAGCCACTGGCGGGGCCGCGGCTTGATGCAGCGCAGCAGCCCCCGGCCGGTGGCCGCGATCACCGCGCGATCACCGCTGCAGGCCGGACGGTAAGTCCGTTCAGCAGTGTCGTCAGGCCCTCAGTGCGGCGTGCGGCGCGTTCCGCGGCTGCCCGCTGGGCCTCGTCGGCCACCCTGCCAACCAGGGTCACCACGCCATTGGTCACGCGCACGTCGACATCGCAGGCGTTGACGGCCGGATCCCAGTTGAGCTGGGCGAAGACATCGTGTCTGAGCTGAATGTCCGGGTTCATGGCAATCCTTTCTGGAAAACGGAGGGAGGCGAGAGTTTCCGGCGGTGCATAGGTCGGAAGGCGCAACGGCACATGGGGGGTGCGTTCATGTCTTGTGTCCTTCTTGGGGATGACGCGATCTTGCCGATCGAGAAGAAGAACACCTTGCGCCAGCGCAAGCTTCGATGCAATGCGCGCGTTCCTGATCCGCGCATCGCGAACAAGGACTGATGAACATGCTGGGTAACCGCTCCGGGATTGATCCTGCGCAAGGCCGCTTGCAGCCGCTCGCTCGAGAATGACCGCAGGCAATCCCACTCGCCCATCACGAGGTCGTCCCATGAACATTACATTGAACGGAACCCTGCAATTTCTGGGGTTCTGCGTCGCCACGCTTCTGGCCACAAGCGTTCTCGTGCTCGCGGGTTTGAACGAGCGCAGTCCCGCGCAGGACGGCTCGACACCCACTTCACACACCACGAAAGACTCACGATGAAATCCTCCAGCCGCCGAACTTTCATGCTCACGCTGGCCGCAACGGGGGCAGCCGTCTCTGCCACCGGCGTGTTCGCAGAAGCCCGACTCGACGAAAAAGACCCACAGGCCGCGGCCCTGGGATATGTTGCCGATTCAGCGAAGGCCGACGCGAAGAGGTTTCCGAAGCACGACAACGCCCAGCTGTGCAACGGCTGCGCACTCTGGCAGTCCAAGCCGACAGATGCCACTGGCAATTGCGCGTTGTTTCCGGGGAAGCCCGTGAGCGCAAAGGGCTGGTGCAGCGCCTGGGCAAAAAAGGCCTAGCGCCTCTTGTCGCCAAGGGATCGGAGAGTTCCTTCAGACGCGTTGAGCTGCGGCGGCCAAAATCGCATGACGCATTGCTGCGTCTCGCTGCCAAGCAGCGGCCGCTTGATGCCCTTGCGGCCGTGCGAGGCTAGGCATGCGTGCCGGCCCGGTCTTGCGCTCGATCAAGCATCGGCGCTGTCGCGTGGAAGTTAGTTCGCGGGCGATTGATTCAGCGCAAGGCTGTGCGATTCGAGCAGGTCTAAGGTCGTCCCATCCAAAGCCCGTCAGTCCAAGGAGCCCTCATGCAGACCCCGAAATCCATCCTGCTTCACCTTGACGGCTCGGCCCGTGCGGTGGAGCGCATCAAGCTGGCGCGCCAGCTCGCGGAGACTTTCGATGCCGAAGTGACCGCCCGGCCGTGCACCCTTTCCGCACTCATGCGCTACCCGTACGCCATCGAGGCCGCGGCGGAGGCGGTCGCGATCATGCAGGAGATCGACAAGGACGCGCGCGACAGGATGCACGCCGCCTTCATCGAGCACAGCGCAGGTTCGCAGCGCCTGCACTGGGCCGAGCCGGAGAGCGATGGACCCTGGGGCTTCGCGCGGCGCGCGCTCTATGCCGACCTGATGATCCTCGGTCAGCGCGACCGGAACGATCCGATGGACGGCGAACTGCCCGGCGATTTCCTGCCCAGCGTGCTGGTGCAGAGCGGCCGGCCGGCACTGGTGCTGCCGTATGCGGGACCGGTTGGCTCCATCGGCCGCAACGTACTGGTGGCGTGGAAGGAAACCCCCGAGTCCGCGCGCGCCGTGACCGCCGCGCTGCCATGGCTGCGAAAGGCGGCCCGGGTGCATGTCGTGGCCTACGGCGAAGACGCCGAGGCTTCGCTGCAGCGCCTGCAGGACTACCTGCGGACGCAAGGCGTCCAGAACATCACGCTGCATCCCGGCGGCGACAACGACGACGACGTCGGCAACAAGCTGCTGTCCTTTGCCGCGGATCTGAGTTCGGACATGCTGGTAATGGGCTGCTATGGCCACAGCCGGGCGCGCGAATGGGTGATGGGCGGCGCCACGCTGTCCATGCTCCAGTGGATGACCTTGCCCGTGCTCATGTCGCACTGAGGCACACCATGCGCATCGACTTTCTCGGCGGCACGGGCACCGTCACCGGCTCGAAGTACCTGCTGACGCACGAAGGCCGGCGGCTGCTTGTCGATTGCGGCCTCTTCCAGGGGCTGAAGCAGCTGCGCCTTCGCAACTGGGAAGCGCTGCCGGTCGACGCAGCCGCGATCGATGCCGTGCTGCTGACGCACGCGCACATGGACCACAGCGGCTTCGTGCCGCGGCTGGTGCAGCTCGGCTTCAAGGGCCGGGTGTATTGCACCTCGGCCACCCGTGAGCTTTGCGAACTGCTGCTGCCCGACTCGGGCCGCCTGCAGGAGGAAGACGCCGACTTCGCCAACCGTCACGGCCATTCGAAGCACAAGCCCGCCTTGCCGCTTTACATCGAGCAGGACGCGCGCGCGGCCCTCAAGCGCTTCGAGGTCGTCCCGTTCGGCCAGGAGTGCTCCCCTTGGCCCGGCTGGACCTGGCAACTGCACAGGGCGGGCCACATCCTGGGCGCCGGCAGCCTGCGCGTCGGCTGGGAAGGCTCGAGCATCCTGTTCTCGGGCGACCTGGGACGCAGCCAGGACCTGCTGATGCGCCCGCCCGAAGTCGCCGAACCGGCAGACTACGTGGTGGTGGAGTCGACCTATGGCAATCGCAGGCATCCGGCGTCGGACACGCTGGCCGAACTGGCGGGCGTGATCAACCGCACGGCCGCGCGCGGAGGCATCGTGGTGATTCCGGCCTTTGCCGTCGGACGCGCGCAGACGCTGCTGCATTGCATCCAGCTGCTCAAGCAGGCGCGGCGCATTCCCGACATGCCGGTATACCTCAACAGCCCGATGGCGGCGGATGCCACGCGCATCTATGGCAAGCACCTGGACGAACACCGCTTGAGCGCCGAACAATGCGCCGCCATGCAGGGGAAAACCACTATCGTCAACACGATCGAGGAGTCCCGGCGGTTGAACACCCTGGGCCTTCCTTCGATCATCGTGTCGGCCAGCGGCATGGCCACCGGCGGGCGCGTGCTGCACCACCTGAAGGCCTACGCACCCGACGCCAGGAACACCATCCTTTTCGCAGGCTTCCAGGCCGCCGGCACGCGCGGCGCGGCCATGGTGGCCGGCGCCGACGCGATCAAGATCCACGGCGCCTACGTGCCGGTACGCGCGGAGGTCGCGAACCTCGAGACCCTGTCGGCCCATGCCGACCGCGACGAGCTGCTCGCCTGGCTCGATGCACAGCGCGCGCCGCGCCGGGTGTTCGTGACCCACGGAGAGCCGGTGGCTGCCGATGCATTGCGGCTGGCCATCGAGGAGCGCCACGGCTGGCCGTGCACGGTGCCCGACTACCGCGAATCGCGGGAGCTCTGAAGCGCCCGGCGCGCGGGCTCCCGTTCAGGGCACCAGCACCGCGGCGCCCTCGATGCGGCCCGCGCGCAGATCGGCCAGCGCTTCGTTGGCCTGCGCGAGCGGATAGGTTCTGGTGTGCACCTGTAGCGGATGCGCCTGCGCGAATGCCAGGAACTCCTTCGCATCGGCGCGCGTGAGGTTCGCCACCGAGACAACGCTGCGTTCCTCCCACAGCAGCCGGTACGGGAAGGCCGGGATGTCGCTCATGTGGATGCCGCCGCACACAACCCGGCCGCCCTTGCGCACGACACGCAGCGCGGCCGGCACCAGCTCGCCGACGGGCGCGAAGATGATGGCCGCGTTCAGCGGCTCGGGCGGCCGCTCGTTCGAGCCGCCAGCCCACACGGCGCCGAGGCTGCGGGCGAAGGCCTGCGTCGCAAGGTCCGCGGGCCGGGTGAATGCGAAGACCTCGCGACCCTGCGCAATGGCCGCTTGCGCTACCAGGTGCGCCGCGGCGCCGAAACCGAAGATGCCCAGCCGGCGCACGCCTTCGCCGGCTGCCTTCAGGCTGCGCCAGCCGATCAGGCCCGCGCAGAGCAGGGGGGCAATGCGGGCGGCATCGGCTTTGGGCATGGCCAGTGGAAGGCAGAACGCGGCCTCGGCAATCACATGGCTCGCGAAGCCGCCATCGCGGTGGTAGCCGGTGAAGCGCGGCGTGTCGCAGAGGTTCTCGCGGCCCTCCGCGCAGAAGGCACAGCAGTCGCAGGTGTGGCCCAACCAGGGCACGCCGACGAGGTCACCCACGCGATAGTCTGTTCCCCCGGAGCCGGTCTCTTCCACCACGCCCACGATCTCGTGACCCGGCACGATCGGCAGCACGGGCAGCGGCAACTCGCCATCGACGATGTGCAGGTCAGTACGGCAGACCGCGCAGGCCAGAACGCGAAGGCGAAGCTCGCCGGGCCCAGGCTTTGGGATGTTGCGTTGCTCCAGTTCGAGCGGCAGCAGCGCTGCGTTCAGCACCATGGCGCACATGGTCGGCTCGCTCCGTACGCAGGGATCGAGAGTGGCTTGTGTCCCGGAGATGGCATGCATGGCAGGTCTCGCTGAAAAAAACGCCCGGGCGTTGCCGCCTCAGGCCATGTACTTGCCGCCGTTGATCGACAGTGTGATGCCGTTGACGAACGCGGACTCGTCGGCGCCGAGGGACGCCGCGCCGCGCGCGATCTCCCCCGGCGTGGCCAGGCGGCCGGCCGGAATGGCCGACAGGATGCCGCTGCTGCCGCCGGTGACGAGCGCGACGCGCATGCTCAGGCGTCCACGAGCAGATCGTTCACCACCACCGTAACGCCCGGGGTGGCCCATGCGGCGCCCTGCACCGCGTCGCGCTCGGTCCAGGAATGGACCGTGCCGCGCAGCGTGACCTGTGAGCCGCTGACCGTGATGGCAAGCTGGCGGGCTTCGCGGTCGGCCTGGCGCGAAAGCGCGTCGTGAATCTTCTTCTCGATATCGGCGGGGCTCACCTTCGGCTTGACTTTCACGAGGTTCGACACGCCGGTCACGCCCATCAGGTTGCATACCGCGCTTTCGGCGGCGCTGCGCTGATAGTCCCACTCGACTTCGCCGTTCAGCGTGAGCCAGCCTTTTTCCACCATGGGGCGGATCTTGTCGTCGGGCACGAGCACGTTCCACTCGAGCGCGCGTTCGGCCGCCATGGCGATGTCGGCATCGGTGCGCTGGTTGTCGAAAGGCAGCTTCACGCTCAGTTCGATGGCCAGCGCCTTGACGCCATGCACGCGCTGCACAGCGCGCTCGACGGCGTATTTCTCGGCGTAGCTGGCCAGGTGGCCGGTGAGGGTGACCACGCCGTCCTTGACGATCACCCCGATGTCGGAGGTCTTGACGTCGGGTGCCCAGTTCAACTCGGCCTGGATGTCGTTGCGCAATTGGGTATCGGTCTTCATGGGAGATTCCTTGCAGTGAGTGAATGGAGGAGCGGTCGTCGCGTGAAAACCGTTTGCGACCGTGGAGTTCACTGTAGGAACCGGGAGGCCCGGCCGCATTGCGCTGGATCAAGTGCGCGCGGCGGGCGCCAGGCGGCTCAGGCGATGGCGTCCAGCAGCAGGGCCTGGAGCACGAAGCGCCGGTTGTCGGCCAGCGGGGTCCTGTCGCCGAGCAACTCGGCAAGGTGCCCGGTTGGATGGGCTTTCGTGGCAGCGCCGTCGAAGACGGGGATCCCGGCGTACTGGCCGATGCGCTGCACGAGTTCGGGGTCCAGGCCCTGGCATTCCACGGCTTCGTAGAGACGGCCGAGCATGCGGGCTGTGTTCTGCACTTCCTGCTGTGCGCTCGCGAGCGACAGGCCCGGGCGCATGACCGCCACGTGCGCGCCCATTTCCTCGGCAGCGCTGCGAAAAAGCGCCTGTGCCTCGTCGGACGGCATTTCGCACAGAAGCCCCAGATTCTTGCCGCGCAGCAGCCTCGGGGTGCTCCCGTCCAGTGCGGCACGCTGGAGCAGCTGCGCGCGGCACAGCAGGCTCGTCACCTCCAGCGGCGAGAGCTGCGGCGCGGCCTCGGGGGCACAAGTCTTGTGGGAGAGGGGCATGGAAATGGTCGATATGTGGCCTGCCAAGGCTAAGGACCCCGATGGGCCCGGACTTGATGCAAGTCAAAGCACGGGGGTGCACATATGTGATTTGCGGCACGTCCCATGCCGTTGATACACGCCGGACACATTGCATTCTCCGAGCGTTACCCACCGACTCCAGCCGTTGTCATTGCGTTGCCGAAGGCTTCCTAGCATCCATCCATCGACACGCGACAGACCACCAAGGAATCCAGATGCTCAATACCGTCACTCCCTCGAAGACCACACCGGTCCCGGCCGGCCTGGCATTGCCGAGCATCGGCCGGGAGTGCGAGGGTCGGAACACCGCCGATACGCTGAAGCTGCTGTGCGAGCAACTCACCCCCCAGCGCCGCGTGGTGCACACGGGCGACACGATCTACCAGGCGGGCGAGCGCTTCGGCAATCTCTACATCCTGAATTCGGGCTTCTTCAAGATCGTGAATCTCTCGGCCGACGGGCGCGAGCAGGTGGTGGGCCTGAAGTTCCGTGGCGACTGGCTCGGCTTCGACGGCATCGCCGGCGGGCGCTATTCGTGCGATGCCGTGGCCATGGACACGGGCGAGATCTGGGTCGTGTCGTACGAGGCCCTGCTGGCCGCCTGCGCCAGCCACCCGATACTGCTGCAGGTGCTGCACGCCGCCATGAGCCGCGAGATCGCGCACGACCGGGATTCGCTGATGTCCGTCTGCACACTGCCGGCCGATGCCCGCGTGGCCGACTTCCTGCGCTACTGGGCGGAGACGCTGGCCGAGCGCGGCATGCGCACCGACGAGATCACGCTGCGCATGACGCGCGCCGAGATCGGCAACTACTTGGGCATGACGCTCGAGAGCGTGAGCCGGGCGCTCTCGCGGCTGGCGCGCGACAACGTCATCGGCTTTGCCACCAAGGGGCGCCGCGACGTGCAGATTCCCGACGTGCGCGCGCTGTCCGCCTTCGTGCAGCGCTGCCTGTCGCCCGCGCCCGCGATGCTCCAGTAATCAATCCAGCAAGCCGGCCGGCCGCCCGCCCGTTCAAGCGCCGCCGGCAAGCACCTTCGCCATGGCTTGCGCCAGTTCAGAGCGCGTGTAAGGCTTGGGCAGCAATTCCCAGCTTTGCGGCACCTCACGGTCGGCATCGAGCAGTTCCGACGAAAAGCCTGACATCAGCAGCACGGCCATTTGCGGAAAGCGCTGCTGAATCTCCGAGGCCAGGCGCGTGCCGCGCATGCCGGCGCCCAGCGCGATGTCGCTCAGCAGCAGGTCGAAGGGCCCGGCGCCCGCGTCCAGCGCCGACAACGCCTGCTCGGCCGTGGCGGCGGTGAAGACCTTGCAGCCCAGCGTGGTCAGGAAGGTGTTCGCGACCTTGCGCACTTCCACATCGTCCTCGACCAGCATCACGCGCAGGCCGGATGGAATGGCCTCGCCGGCGGGTTCTTCCATCGCGGCGGGCGGGCGGACTTCCTCCTGTTGCGGCAGATAGAGCGTGACCGTGGTGCCGTGGCCGATCTTGCTGTCGATCGCGACCGCGCCCCGGGACTGGTGGACGAAGCCGTACACCGTGCTCAGCCCCAGGCCCGTGCCGCGGCCGACCTCCTTGGTGGTGAAGAAGGGCTCGAAGGCGTGCTCCTTCACCTCCTCGGACATGCCCGTGCCGCTGTCGGCGATGGAGATCGCGACGAAACGCGCCGATGCATCGCCGCGAGGGTCGTTGCGCTGGCTGCGCAGCGCCATCGGCAAGGCGCGGCACAGTTCGGTGCAAAAGCGCAGCGTGCCTCCTTCAGGCATGGCGTCGCGTGCATTGATCGCGATGTTGAGCAGCGCCGATTCCAGCTGGCCCGGGTCCGCCATCACGGGCGGGCAGCCGGGGGCGGTGTCGATCTCGATGCGGATGCGCTGGTCCAGCGTGCGTCGCAGCATGTCCGCCAGCGAGTGCAGCAGCGCGTGCGAATCGATGGCGACCGGCTGCAGCACCTGCCGCCGGGAAAACGCCAGCAGCTTGCCGGTGAGTTCGGCCCCGCGTCGCGAAGCCCGGTTGGCAGCGCCCAGCAACTGTTGCACGTAGCCGTTTTGCGCGAGGGCAGGCAACTCTTCCAGAACCTGGAGGTTGCCCTGGATCACGGTCAGCAGGTTGTTGAAGTCATGCGCGATGCCGCCCGTGAGCTGGCCGACGCTTTCGAGCCGCTGGGCATGGTTGAGCGCCTCCTCTGTCTGCACGCGCTGCAGGCTGGTGGCAAGCAGGCTGGACAGCGATTCGAGAAAACGGACTTCCTCGTCGCCGAAGCGCTTGGATTCCTTCGAGCGCACCGACAACATGCCGATCACGCGCCCCAGGTCGGTCAGCGGCACCGCGAGCGCGCTGACCAGGCCAGAGTCGAGGTAGGCCTTGGGCACGGAAAACCGGTCTTCCCTGCGGTAGTCCGGCACCACGACCGGCCGGCCCTGGGAGAACACGAAGCCCGGCGGGGTGTCGGGGCGGTTGGCGATGCGCGCCCCTATCTCCTCGCCGGCGACCAGACCGACGCCGCTGGCCACCCGGAACTCGAGGCGGTTGCCGTCGAGCAGCCATACCATTGCAACCTCGACCTGCAAGGCCGTGGTGATGATTTCCGGCACGTGCTGGAGCACCACCTGCAGGTCGCGCGTGTCGACCGCCAGGCGCCCCAGCTGGGCCAGGTGTTCGCTGTAGCGCGCGCGCTGCAGCGCCTGCTTCACGCGCGGGTAGGCGCCGATGTCGCGGATGGCGGCCACGACGAAGGGCAGCCCGTGGCTCTGCAGCGGGCTGAGCGCAATCTCGACCATGACCTCGCTGCCGTCCTTGCGCTTGGCCACCAGCTCCATGTGCGTGCCCATCGGACGGGGGCGGGGCGCGCGGCCATAGGCCTCGCGGTACGAGGCATGGCGCGGGCGGATGCTGTCGGGCACCAGCACGTCGACATTCAGGCCCACCAGCTCGCTCACCGCATAGCCCAGCAGCGCGGCTGCCGAAGGGTTGGCGAGCATGATGCTGCCGGACTGGTCCACCAGCAGCAGCGAATCGGGGTAGGCGATGAAGAGCAGGCGGAACACGCTGCCTTCGTCGATGCCCGACGGCAAGCCCTGGATGGGCGCGTCGGGCAGGAAGGGCGGGTTGTCCGCGGCGTCAGCCATGGGAAACCGACGGCACCAGGATGTAGCCCGCGCCTCGCACCGACTTGATGAGCTGCGGATCGTCCGCATCTGCCTCTATCTTCTTGCGCAGCCGGCCGACCTGCACATCGATCGTGCGATCGAAGGGGGCGGCTTCGCGACCGCGTGTCTGCCCGAGCAGGAAGTCGCGCGACAGCACGCGGCCGGGATGGCGGGCAAAGGCCTGCAGCAGGTCGAACTCGCCGCCGGTCAGGGGCACTTGCTCGCCTTGCGGATTCCTGAGGCTGCGCGCGGCGGTGTCGAGCTGCCAGCCGGCGAAGAGCAGCTTGTCGGGAGAAACCGCTGCGGTTGGCGCGGCTGCAGGCGCCTCGGGCGTCAGCCGCCGCAGCACCGCCTTCACGCGCGCCACCAACTCGCGCAGGTCGAAAGGCTTGGTGACGTAGTCGTCGGCGCCCACCTCGAGGCCCACCACCTTGTCCACCGCATCGCCCCGGCCCGTGACGATGACGAGGCCGCAGCGCCAGCTTTCGCGCACGCGGCGCGCAATGGTGAAGCCGTCTTCGCCGGGCAGACCGAGGTCAAGCAGCACGAGGTCTGCGGGGTCGGTGTCCATCAGCGTCATGAGGGCCCGGCCGTTGTGGACCTGGGTGACACGGAAACCGTGGCCCTGCAGGTAGTTGGCCAGCAGCAGGGTGATGTCAACCTCGTCGTCGAGCACCGCGATGTGGGAGGCAGGTTTCATGCGTGGGCAAGGAAATAAGGCGCGAATGTTGTAAACATCCTGGATCGGCATGAGCGTAGCACGCACGCCTGGCCAGCGGCGCCGCTTGCAGCCCTGCCGCCGGCTATCGCGTCCAGCGCCAGTTCTCGACCTCCGGCATGTCCCGGCCGTGGCGGGTGATGTAGGCCCGGTGCTCCAGGAGCCTGTCGCGCAGATGCTGCTGCACATGCCCCGTGCTGTCGCACAGGCGCGGCACGCGTGCGATGGCATCGGCGGCGAGATGAAAGCGGTCCAGCCGGTTGAGCACCGTCATGTCGAATGGCGTGGTGGTGGTGCCTTCCTCGCAATAGCCGTGGACGTGGAAGCCGGGGTGGTTTTGCCGCTTGTAGATCAGCCGGTGAATCAGCGCCGGGTAGCCGTGGAACGCGAAGATCACCGGCCTGTCGGTGGTGAAGATGGTGTCGAAGTCGGCATCGGAAAGGCCGTGCGGGTGCGCGGCAGGCGACTGCAGCGCCATCAGGTCGACCACGTTCACCACCCGCACCTTCAACTCCGGCACCTTTTCGCGCAGCAGGTCGACGGCTGCCATCGTCTCCAGCGTGGGCACGTCGCCGGCGCAGGCCATCACCACGTCGGGTGTGCCGCCTTCGTCGTTGCTCGCCCATTCCCAGATGCCCAGGCCCGCGGTGCAGTGGCGCGTCGCGGCATCGATGTCCAGCCATTGGGGCGCGGGCTGCTTGCCCGCCACGATGACGTTCACGTAGTCGCGGCTGCGCAGGCAATGGTCGGTCACCGAGAGCAGGGTGTTGGCGTCCGGCGGCAGGTACACGCGCACGACCTCGGCCTTCTTGTTGACCACGTGATCGAGAAAGCCCGGGTCCTGGTGGCTGAAGCCGTTGTGGTCCTGCCGCCAGACGTGGCTCGTGAGCAGGTAGTTCAGCGACGCTATCGGCCGCCGCCAGCCGATGCCGCGCGCGACCTTCAGCCACTTGGCATGCTGGTTGAACATCGAGTCGATGATGTGGATGAAGGCCTCGTAGCACGAGAAGAAGCCGTGCCGCCCGGTCAGAAGGTAGCCTTCGAGCCAGCCTTGGCAAAGGTGTTCGCTCAGCACTTCCATCACGCGGCCATCGGGCGAAAGGTGGTCGTCGCCCGGCCATATCCGGGCGGTCGTTGTACGTTCGGTCACCTCGAACAGGGCGCCGAGCCGGTTCGACGCGGTTTCGTCAGGCCCCATCACCCTGAAGTTGCGATCTTGCGCATTGGCGCGCATGACTTCGCGCAGAAAGTTGCCCACGACGCGCGTGGCCTCTGCATCGACCGCGCCCGGCGCAGCCACCGGCACGGCGTGTGCGCGGAAGGGCGGCATCGTCAGATCCTTCAACAGCAGTCCGCCGTTGGCGTGCGGATTGGCACTCATGCGGCGAAGGCCCACGGGTGCGAGAGCCGCGATTTCGGGGCGCAGGGCGCCGCGCGCATCGAACAGCTCCTCGGGCCGGTAGCTGCGCAGCCACTGTTCGAGCAGTTCGACGTGGCCGGGCTTGGCTGCAAAGTCGGTGAGCGGCACCTGGTGCGCGCGGAAGGTGCCTTCGACCTGCAGGCCGTCAACCTGGCGCGGTCCGGTCCAGCCCTTGGGAGATCGCAGCACGATCATGGGCCAGCGCGGCCTCGTGTGAAAACCGTCCTTGCGGGCGCTGGCCTGGATGGCGCGAATGCTGTCCAGCGCTGTATCGAGCACGGCCGCCATCTGCCTGTGCATCCCGGCCGGCTCGTCGCCCACGACGAAGTACGGCTCGTGCCCGTAGCCACGCAGCAACTGCGTCAGTTCTTCCTCGCCGATGCGCGCCAGCACGGTGGGGCCGGCGATCTTGTAGCCGTTCAGATGCAGGATCGGCAGTACCGCTCCGTCGCGCTGCGGGTTCAGGAACTTGTTGGAGTGCCAGCTCGCCGCCAGCGCACCGGTCTCGGCCTCGCCGTCGCCGATCACGCAGCAGGCCAGCAGCGAAGGGTTGTCGAACACCGCGCCGTAGGCGTGCAGCAGCGAATAGCCCAGCTCGCCGCCCTCGTGGATGGAGCCCGGCGTCTCGGGCGCGACGTGGCTCGGAATGCCGCCCGGGAACGAGAACTGAGTGAACAGGCGCTGCAGGCCCTCGGCATCCTGCCCGATGGCGGGATACACCTCGCTGTAGGTCCCTTCGAGGTAAGTGTTGGCGACCACGCCCGGCCCGCCGTGGCCCGGGCCCGCGATGAAGATGGCATCGAGGTCCCGCGCATTGATGGCGCGGTTCATGTGCGCATAGATGAAGTTCAGGCCCGGCGTCGTTCCCCAATGCCCCAGCAGGCGCGGCTTGATGTGCGAGAGCGAGAGCTTCTCGCGCAGCAGGGGGTTGTCCATCAGGTAGATCTGGCCCGCCGAGAGGTAGTTGGCGGCGCGCCACCAGGCATCGAGCAGCGCGAAGTCGTCGTCCGGAATTGCCGGTGCGGGGGAGAAGGGCATGTCGAGCTGCTTTCTGGGTGGACGGACATTCCAGTATGGGCATGCGAGCGTGCGCAGGGTTGATGTCGCTCAAACCGGTAACAACCGATACAGGAGGCGTGGCTTTGTGTTGCCTTGATCCCGCGCAAGCCGGGCAGGGCGGTGCGGCGTCAGCATTCGTGTGAACGCCCCGTCGGGCAAGAGGACACACCATGAACTCCGGCTTCACTTTTCCGCTGGCGCTGTGCAAGGCGCAGTACGGCATCTGGCTGCACTCGCTCGAAATGTTCGAGACGATCGGATCGCGCATCCTGCAGGACGGCATCGCACTGACCCGCGCCGAGACGGATGCCGTCATGCGGGCCGAGGACTGGCCGGCTCTGGCCATGGCGCCGATGCAGGCGTTCCGGCGTTCGGACACGGACGGTATTTCGCACACGCCGCCGGTAGCCGTCGAGGCCTCACCGTCCCGACGGGCTGTGGTGAACGACGCCTTGCGCACCCTCCACGGGGCATTGGCCGCGGCAGAGGCATCCATATCCCATTGCCATGGCGGCGAAAGTGCGCATTGCGGGCGCAGCGGCAAGACCCGGCGAGTGATCTCGCAGGTGAATGGCCAGAGGCTGGCGTGTTGACCTGCATCAAAGCCCGGAGCCAGTGCAGTCCGCAGAATCGTCCGCACTATTCACGAGGTACGAATGCAAACCCTGCTTTATTCCGGCGCTCTCGATCTTCCCTGGTGGGGCGCTGTGCTGGTCGCGCTGGTGCTCACGCACGTCACCATCGCTTCGGTGACCATCTTCCTGCACCGCCACCAGGCGCATCGCGCGCTCGACCTGCACCCGGCGGTGAGCCATTTCTTCCGCTTCTGGTTATGGTTGACCACCGGCATGGTGACCAAGCAGTGGGCCGCAGTGCACCGCAAGCACCACGCCAAGTGCGAAACACCCGAAGACCCGCACAGCCCGCAGGTGTACGGGCTCAACAGGGTGCTCTGGGGCGGCGTGTTCCTCTACGTGCGTGAAGCGGGGCATGCGGAAACCCTCGAGCGCTACGGCCACGGCACGCCCGACGACTGGCTGGAGCGCAATCTCTACTCGAAGCACAAGATCCTCGGCATCGTGCTGATGGGTATCGTGGATATGGTGCTCTTCGGCGTCGTGCCGGGCAGCCTGATACTGCTCACGCAGATCGCGTGGATTCCATTCTGGGCGGCCGGCGTGGTCAACGGCATTGGCCACTACTGGGGTTACCGCAACTGGCCCGCCCGTGACGCCAGCACGAACATCTTTCCGATCGGCATCCTGATCGGCGGGGAAGAGCTGCACAACAACCATCACGCCTTTCCCAGCTCGGCCAAGCTCTCCAGCAAGTGGTTCGAGTTCGACATCGGCTGGCTCTACATCCGCACGTTGCAGGCCCTGGGGCTCGCGACGGTGAAGCACGTGGCGCCGACGCCGCGCCTCGTTGCGCCCAAGGCGAATGTCGATCTCGCCACGGTGCAGGCAGTCATCCGCTGCCATTACGACGTGCTGTCGAACTACACGCGCTCGCTGAAGAAGGCCTGCGTCGCGGAACTCGACCGGCTGCGTCGCATGTCGCCGGAAGCCGCACGCGCCCTCAAGGCGGTGAAACCATTGCTGGGCAAGGACCAGGGCCTGCTCGGCCCGTCGCGTTACCAGCAGGTGTTGCAGGCATTGAATGCATCGCAGGCGCTGGCTACGATGTACGCGATGCGCGGGGAACTGACCGCCTTATGGAGCCGTTCCACGGCCACCGGCGAGCAGCTCGCCCGGCAGTTGCAGGACTGGTGCCAGCGCGCCGAGGCGAGCGGCATCGCGCCGCTGGCCGATTTTTCGCGGCGCCTGCGTTCCTACGCCTGAACGGCCGAGCGTCCAGGAGATGCGAATGAAGCTTGCACCGGTTATTTCCGCTTCGTACGTTGCACTGGCGCTGACCGGCTGCGGCAGCTTTCCCGGGCGCACACCAGCCGGCAGCATGCTCACCGGATCTCTCGCGGGTACGGCGCCCGGCAGTGTGGCGGCCAGGGCGATGGACGACAACGACCGCCGCCGCGCGGCGAGTGCATTGGAAACGCTGGCGAACGGCGAGTCCTCTGTCTGGCGCAATCGCGAGACGGGCGACAGCTTCGTTTTCACGCCCACGCGCAGCTTCGACCAGCGCGGCGCCCGGTGCCGCAACTTCAAGCTGGAAGTGTCGGTCGGCGGGCGGTCCGACAGCATCGGCGGCAGCGCATGCCGGCAGGCCGATGGGGCCTGGCGCATCCCGGGCTGAGGCACGGTGACAGAGGCCGAGCCTGGTCCGGCGATTCGATGTCTGCAACAGCGACGCCGACGGCCTCTGCGCAGTCGTGCAATGGCGGTTGCACGAGCCCGGACCGGCTGAGTTCGTGACGGGGCTCAAGCGCGACATCGCGCTGCCCGGCCGCGTCGAGGAGGCGCTGCAGCGCGCCGCCCAATGCGGCTCGGAAGGCGGCACGTGCGCACAAGGAGGAGACCAGCGCGCGAAGCCCTTGTCCGTCTCTGGAAAGCCGCCGGATGAGGTTTTGGCGGGCGCCGCCGCTCAGTGCGCCATCCAGACCGGGACCGTGGCCGACTCCAGCATCGTGCGGGTGGCGCCTCCGAGCACGAGTTCGCGCGCACGGCTGTGGCCATAGCCGCCCATGACGATCAGTCCGGCGCCGATCTTCCCCGCCAGCGACAGCAGCGCTTGGCCGGCGTGCCTGCTGTCTTCCAGGGCCAGGTGCTCCTGCACCTGCCCAATGCCGTGCAGGCGCAGGTAATCCCGCAGCCGGGACATCGGCGGCACGGGGTCTTCGCTGTCTGCGCAGGCCTCCAGGTGGACCTCCTTCGCCGCCTGCAGCATGGGCAGGGCAGTGGTAAGTGCGTGGGCGGACTCGCGTGTCGAACGCCAGGCGACCAACACCTTCTCCGGCTTCGGGGACACCCTGCCGGCAAAAGGAACGATCAATGCAGGCTTGCCGCTGCCGAGCATGACTGCCTCGACAAAGTCGCCGGGCACATCGAAACCGGCCACGTCCCGCGGGTTGCGCTGCCCCAGCACCATGAGGTCGCAGGTGAGCGCGCGCTGGATGAAGCTCTCGACGACGGGTTCGCCGCGCAGTTCGCGCCAGTCGCTACGGTTGGCATGGTCTTGCAGAAGGCGCTCGAACACGGCTGCGGCATGGGCGCGGTGATCGGGATCGACCTCTCCGGCCATCGGCATTGACGGAATCCCACCCATCAGCGGTAGCACCGCCAGCACGGACGGGGACACCGCGAAGAGCGCGGTCAATGCCGACTCGTGCATGGCCGCGAGCCGGTGCGCGAGCCGCAGCCGCACCTCGGCACGTTCGGTGCCATCCAGGTGGACGAGGATTGAGCGCAGCGTGTTCATTTCAGGAACGGATGTGGTGAATGAGGAGAACTCTAGAAGTCCGCCGGGCCCGGCGTCTTGCGCTGGATCAAGGCGCAGCGAGGGCATCTCGGCATGCGCAACTCGCACCTGCTGTCGATTGCGCCTGCCGGCACCATCAGCCTTGCCCTTTCGGACAACGCGAGCCACAGCATCGAGCCGGCCTACGCCTGGACCTTCACGCGACGCAAGCGACTGCCGGAGGGCGGGGTGAAGGAGTACGTGGTCGAGGACCCTGCGCTCAGGCTGTACCGTGGCCCGCAGGCGGCGCCCGGGCTCGCGTTCGTATGAAGCGGCTCACCCCTTGAGCCAGACCGCGACGGCGCATGCGCAGGCCAGGCTTGCCACCAGTGCCGCCGCCACGCGCAGCGCATAAGCCCTGCCGCCGGCAGCCAGGGCCACCATGCAGCGTGTGAGCGTGTTGGTTCCGACCGCCACGAGCACGCCGCGGACGAACTGATCCGCGGACAAGGTGCCGGCCGCGTGCAGCGAGGCGAGCGAGGCCACGGGCGCGTGCGCGTCGACCAGCGCCGCGAGCGCGATGCCGACCTGCAGGCCGGTGTCGCCGAAGTGCCGCTGCGCCGTGCCCACCAGCAGCGCAACCAGCGCCAGTGCGAGCGCGACGGTGAACGCTTCGCGCGGGCGCAGCGCGGTGCGCGTGCTGGCGGGCGCCTCGATCGCCGCTGATGGCCGGGAAGACAGAAGCGGCAGCAGGCCCACGGCCGCCGCGCCTGCCGCGCCGGCAAGTGCCACCGGCAAGAGCGCGAGCCCGGCCGGCGGCGACAAGGCGGTGGTCATTGCCAGCGCAAGCACCCAGGTGGCCACCGCAGACAAGGCCGCAGCACCGGCCAGCAGGCCGGTGTGCAGTGGCTGTTCGCGCGCACGGTTGCCGAACGAGGCCACGGTGGCCGTGCTCGACACGAACCCTGATGCAAAGCCCGCGCCCAGCAGGCCGCCACGCACGCCGAGCCATCGCACCGCTGCCTGTCCCGCGGCCTGTATCGCCATGATCAGCAGCACCATGGAGGCCAGCGGCCGGGGATTGATGCCGCCGAGCATCTCGATGGGCCGGGAAGGAATGAGCGGCAGCGCGATGAGGGCGAGCGCCGCCAGCAGGATGCCGTCGTGCAGTTCCTGCTCGCTGAGCAACTCGGTTGCAAAGCGATGCAGCCTGCGGCGCGCCGCCAGCAGCAGTGCCAGGCCGGTCCCGCAGGCCGCGCCAAGCGATGGCTCGATGATGCACAGCACGCCGACCAGGTAAGTAGCGAACAGGGCGATCTCGGTGGTCATGCCCGGATCTTGCGAGCGGCTCTTCCAGTGCGACACAGCCGCCAGCGTGGCGACGAGCGCTCCCCCGATGGGAACAAGCGCCGGGACGGGAAGAATCTGCGCGACAGCACCCGCCAGCGCCACGACGGCGAAGGTGCGCAGCCCCGCGGCCGCGCGCCGGTCGCCGTCGCCCTTCCGGCGTTCGCGTTCGATGCCGACCATCATGCCGATGCCCAGCGCCACGGCCAGTCCGACGATCGCAGCCGATGGGCTGAAGGTGTTCATGCATTCAGTGTCCTCCGGCGTGGCGGCGCGTCAAGGCATCTGCACGGCGACGCAGGCATTCCTTGCGCTATCTCAAGGGGCGCGCGAACGGGGACGCATAACGTGGTGGCATGAAAGCACTCGTATACAGGGGCCCCGGCCTCAAATCGCTCGAAGACCATCCCAAGCCGGAGATCCAGGCGCCGGGCGACGCCATCGTCAAGATACTCAAGACGACCATCTGCGGCACCGACCTGCACATCCTCAAGGGCGATGTGCCGACCTGCACGCCGGGCCGCATCCTCGGGCACGAGGGTGTGGGTGTGATCGAGAGCGTCGGCGCCGGCGTCACGGCCTTCAGGGCTGGCGACCATGTGCTGATCTCGTGCATCTCTTCGTGCGGCAAGTGCGAGAACTGCCGCCGCGGCATGTATTCGCATTGCGCCACCGGTGGCTGGATTCTCGGCAACACCATCGACGGCACGCAGGCCGAGTACGTGCGCATTCCGCATGCGGACACCGGCCTGTATCCCGTTCCGCCTGGCTCGGACGAAGAGGCGCTGGTGATGCTCAGCGACATCCTGCCGACCGGTTTCGAGTGCGGCGTGCTCAACGGCAAGGTCGCGCCCGGCAGCACGGTGGCCATCGTGGGCGCCGGGCCGATCGGACTGGCCACGCTGCTCACGGCCCAGTTCTATTCGCCGTCGCAGATCATCCTGATCGACCTGGACGACGGCCGGCTGGAGGTTGCGCGCCGCTTCGGCGCGACGCACACGATCAACAGCACCGACGGCAAGGCGGCCGAGGCGGTGCTCGCGCTGACCGGCGGCCGCGGCGTCGACGTGTCGATCGAGGCGGTCGGCATACCGGCCACCTTCGTGCTGTGCCAGGACATCGTGGCGCCCGGCGGCACCATCGCGAACATCGGCGTTCACGGGCACCCGGCCGAGCTTCACCTGGAGCGGCTGTGGTCGCAGAACATCGCGATCACCACGCGGCTGGTCGACACCGTGTCCACGCCGATGCTGCTGAAGACGGTGCAGTCCCACAAGGTGGACCCGGCCCGGCTGATCACGCACCGCTTCACGCTGGACCAGGTGCTGGATGCCTACGACACCTTCGGGCGCGCCGCCGAGACGCATGCGCTCAAAGTGATCATCGAAGCGTAGGGCCCTTGCGCCTGCCGGACTTTTCTTCCGCCTCTTCCATTTCCTCTTTCCAACGGGTTCTTCAATGTCGCTTTTTCATGCAGTCGCCTGGGTCGATCACCACGCAGCGCAAGTCCTTCAGTTCGACGCTTCGCAGGTTCTTGCGCAGCAGGTCAGGGAGCATGTCCACTGCACGCGGCAGCATGGCAGCAACGTGCGCAGCGAGCACGAGTTCTTCGGCGAGGTGTGCGATGCGATGAAGGGGGTCGCCGAAGTACTGGTTGCCGGCTCCCATACAGCGCAAACCGACTTCCGCCACTACGTCGAGAAGCACCGTCCCAAACTGGCGCAGCACATCGTTGGCTGGGAGACGGTGGGGCACATGAGCACCAACGAACTGATCGCGCTGGCGCGTCGCTACTTCTCGCTGCATGCGGGCATGGCAACGCCCATGAAGACCTGATGAGCCGGGAGCTCCCATGAAGAGAGCTGGAAACATCGCCGTTCTGGGCATGGCGCTCGCGCTCGCCAGTACTGCGGGCGCGCAGGTGGCCGGTACCAGGCGGCTGGGCTCCACGACCGCCGAAACCGAGCAGGTGATCGCTGGATGGAGCGCGAAGCAGAGCATCCTCGGACGGCCCGTGTACAACGCGTCGGGCGATACGCTTGGCAAGGCGCTCGACCTGATCGTCGGCACCGACAAGCACGTGACCTTCCTGATCGTCGTCACGGGCAATCCCCTCGGGGCATCCAGGCGCCTCGTCGCCGTTCCCGCGGCGCAACTGCAGGTGCACGGAAGCCGCCTTGTGCTTCCGGATACGGACCGGCTGTCGCTGGCTGCGCAGCCAGCCTTTGTTCATGCCCCCATCACCCGCACGCAGAGCACTATCGTCGAGCAGGCGCAGAAGGATGTGGACAGGGCCCGGCAGACCATCGCCCGGCTGGAGCGCATCTCCGCCCATCGCAGTGCGGAAAGCAGGGTCGACCTGGAACTGCAGATCCTCGAGCTGAGGCAGCGCCAGCAGGTGGTGGAAGACAAGATGGCCGAAATGGAGGCCGCGGACGCGGCGCAATGGCAGGCCGTGGAAGCCGAAGTCGGCCAGGCCTCGGCGCGCCTGCGCAGTGCGATCCGCGGCGCACCGGCCTGACGAAGCATCGCCCGCGCCCAGAACGAACTTTCAGCTCATGGAGACATTTCTCATGCCCAACGACGCCTTTTCCATAACTCCGACGGTCCCGACTGCATTCGGAGCCGGCTACCTTCAATCCGTGATGAATTGGCAGATGGCCGTCGGCAAGAGCATGTTGCTGGCACAGCGCGAGCAATGGGAAATGCTGGCGGCCTGGCAGCGCTCGATGGGCGCAGTGCAGCGCGAACTCACGGACCAGTGGATCTGCCGCTTCGGCGGCGGCGTACCGCTGGACGGCTAGGCGCGCGATGCTGTCCCTTCCACTGCGCAACATGCTCGACGGCATCGGCCAGCGCGCCGCGACGCGCTTCGCCGTTGTGATGCCCGACGGCAGTCGCCATGGCGTGGGCGAGGGCCCACCGGTCTTCACCATCACCTTCCATACCGAGGCCGCGTTGTTCGCCACGGCGACGCGCGGCCACATCGGCTTGATGGACGCCTACTTCGACCAGGAAGTGGACGTCGAGGGCGATTTCGGTGCCGCCCTGGCGGCCGGCATGACCGCCGGCTTCGACCAGCAGGCCGGTGCGCTCAACGGCATCGAGAACAGCCTGCACGAGTTGCGCCACTCCAACCGGGACCCGGCCCATGCCAAGGCCAACGCACGCGCGCACTATGGCCTCGGCACCGGCTTCTACCGGCCGTGGCTCGACGATCCACTGATGATGTACACCTGCGGCTACTGGCCCGAGGGCACCCGCAGCCTGGAGGAAGCGCAACGCCGCAAGATCGACCACGTGTGCCGCAAGATCATGCTGAAGCCCGAAGACCGCTTCATCGACATCGGCTGCGGCTTCGGCGGTTTCATGTTCCGCGCGCGGGAAAAGATCGGCACCACCGGCGTCGGCCTCAACACCACCACCGAGCAGGTCGAATGGCTGCGCGACGAGATCGAGCGGCGCGGACTGGAAGCCTCGCTGCAGGTGCGCGAAGCCGACTTCCGCGACGTCGACGAGCAGTACGACAAGGTCGTATCCATCGGCACGCTGGAGCACGCGGGCCGCGACCAGCTGCCCGAGGTGATCCGGGCGCACGCGCAGTTCCTCAAGCCCGGCGGGCTCGGCATCCTGCACTTCATCGGCCACGTCGGGCGCTTCGAGACGGAGCTCTTCATACGCAAGCACGTATTTCCCGGCGGCTGGATTCCCAGTCTGGCCGACGTGATCGTGGAAATGGAGCGCAGCGGCCTGGAGGTGCTCGACATCGAGAACCTGCGCCGGCACTACGCACCCACGCTCGATGCCTGGGCCGAACGCTTCGAGACGCATTGGCCTGCCATACAGATCCTCGACCCGCAGCGCTTCGACGAACGCTTCCGGCGCATCTGGCGCACCTACCTGATCGGCTGCGCCGAGATGTTCCGCTCGCAGGCGGGCTACACGCACCTGTTCCAGATCGTCTTCAGCAAGGGCAATGTGACACCGCAGAGCTACCCGATGGGCAGGGAGCACCTGTATGAACCGCAGCACTGAGGCGCTGGCTCACGCGGAACGCAGGAGCCACCTCATGGCGGCCATGCGCGAAGACGGCGTGGGGCCGGCGCCGCCGATCGCGCTGGCCAAGCGAACGTCGAACCTGTTCCGCGACCGCCAGGCCGGTCCGAGGCGCCTCATCGACCTCGGCGATTTCAACCATGTCATCGGCATCGATACCGCATGCAGCACGGTCGAGGTCGAAGGCATGGCCACCTACGAGGCTCTGGTGGCTGCAACGCTGCGGCACGGCATGATGCCGGCGGTGGTGCCCCAGCTCAAGACCATCACCGTGGGCGGGGCGGTAGCGGGCGTGGGCATCGAGGCGACATCGATGCGCCAGGGGCTGGTCCACCACTCGGTGCTGGAACTCGACGTGCTGCTGCCGGACGGCCGCATCGTCCACTGCACCCCCGACAACGCGCATCGCGACCTGTTCTTCGGCTTTCCGAATTCCTACGGTTCGCTCGGCTACGCACTGCGGCTGGTGCTGCGCACGCTGCCCGTGCAGCCCTATGTGCGCGTGGAGCACATCGCATACGAGCATCCCGAGGAATTCTTCGCGGCGCTGGCCGAGGCCTGCGAGGGCGATGCCGACTTTGTCGACGGCGTAGTGTTCGGCCCCCGGTCGATGGTGCTGAACATCGCTCGCTTCGAGAACACCGCCCCCTGGCTGAGCAACTACGAGTTCGAGCGCATCTACTACCGCTCGCTGCTGGAGATGCCGGTCGACTACCTCAGCGTGCACGACTACCTGTGGCGCTGGGATACGGACTGGTTCTGGTGTTCGCGCAACTTCGGCGCGCAGAACCCGCTGGTGCGTCGCCTGTTCGGCCGTGAGCACCTCAACTCCCGTACCTACACGCGGCTCATGCGCCTGAATGCCCGCTGGAGCGTGACAAGGCGCCTGGCAGCATGTCACGGGCTGCACACCGAATCCGTGATCCAGGACGTCGACGTCCCGATCCGCTCGGCGCCGGCCTTCCTCGACTTCCTGCAGCGCGAGATCGGCATCCTGCCGGTCTGGATCTGCCCGTTGCATGTGCCGGACCCTGGCGCCTGCTTTGCGCTGTACCCGCTCGATGCGGGCACGCTGCACGTCAATTTCGGCTTCTGGGACGTGGTCGAGCGCCGCGAAGCGCATGAAGCGGGGCACTTCAACCGCCTGGTCGAACAGGAAGTGCTGCGCCTGGGGGGCATCAAGTCGCTCTACTCGGACAGCTTCTTCACCCGCGAGGAATTCGACAGCGCCTACGGCATGGGCACCTACACCATGCTCAAGCGCCGCTACGACCCCGAAGGCCGCGCACCGCATCTGTACGACAAGTGCGTGCTGAAGCACTGACCCGGCGTTGGTTTGATCGCCGTCAACCCCCGCGCGCTCCCGGGGCACAAACATCTGTCTGACGTCCATTTCCTGCGCCAGGACGCGGCGCACCACCTTGCGGGGCATCCATGAACTTCAAAACCATCCTCGTTCACCTGGACCATTCGGTCCGCAGCTCAGTGTGCGCCGCGATGGCGGCCCAGTGGTCCCGGGCGCACGAGAGCCACCTGGTCGGGCTGGTGCCCACGGGCCTGTACGACGGCGTGATTCCCGCCGACGCCATCGCCACCGGCATGACCGACTACATCGTCGAGTCGGCCGACTATCTGCATCGGCGAGCCGAGGCTATCGCGCGCGAGTTCAGGGAAGGCATCGCCGGATCGGGGCCCTTGTCGTACGAGGTGCGGCTGGTCGATGGCGCTACGGTGGACGCCGTTGTGCGGTACGGGCGCGCGAGCGATCTCGTGGTGCTCGGACAGGAAGACGACTCGAACAGGAAGGACACCACGGTGCGCGGGCTTGCCGAGCAGGTGCTGATGGAAGTGGGGCGACCGGTGCTGGTCGTGCCTTCGGCCGGTGCGTTCGGGGGGATCCCGAAGAACATCGTTGCGGCCTGGGACGGCTCGCGTGAAGCCGCCATGGCCCTTCAGGCGGCATTGCCGGCGATGAGGCGCGGGACACGCGTCACGCTCCTGTCGCTGCGCCACCCGCGCGACGAAGACAACACGCAGCAGCTGCTGGTATCGGACATGATCCAGTTCCTGCTGAGGCACGGCGTGCAGGCGCGTGCCGAGTCCGAGGTGACCGAAATCGACGTCGCAGACGCGTTGCTGTCGCGGGTTTCGGACCTGAGCGCCGACCTGCTGGTGATGGGCGGCTACAGCCATTCGCGCCTGCGCGAGCGGATCCTGGGCGGCGTGACGCGGCAGATCCTCGCGCAGATGACGGTGCCGGTCCTGATGGCGCACTGACGCGGATGGCCGCGGCGGCCGATGGCGGCACGCTTGACGCAAGACACCCAGGACCCATCGTGACCGACAACCCGCCTCAGGGCCTGACCGATTCCGAGGCCGCGCAGCGCCTGCGCCGCGACGGTCCGAACGTGCTGCCCTCCGTCTCCCGCAAGGGATTGGCCCGCATCGCCTGGAGTGCGCTGACGCAGCCGATGTTCTTGTTGCTGCTGGCGACCGCCGCGTTGTATGCGCTGCTCGGCAGCCTGGGCGACGCCGGCATGCTCGCGCTCTCGGTGCTGCTGGTGGGCGGGCTGTCGATCTATCAGGAGCAACGGACCGAGCGTGTGCTCGAAGCGCTGAAGGAGCTCTCCAGCCCCCGCTGCACGGTCGTGCGGCAGGGGCGCGCGCTGCACATCGCGAGCCGCGAGCTGGTGCGCGGAGATCGCCTTCTGGTGAACGAGGGCGACCGGTTGTCCGCCGATGCGCGGATCGTTGAGGCCGTCGGGCTGCAGGTCGACGAGTCCTTGCGCACCGGCGAATCGATGCCGCAGGGCAAGCACGCGAACGTCGAAGGCGAGGGCGGCCGGCTCTTCGCGGGTAGCCTGGTGGTGCGCGGCGATGGCGTGGCCGAGGTGACCGGCACCGGCGCGCACACCGCACTGGGGGCCATTCACCGCTCGATCTCCCAGCTCGCGTCCCGTGCGAGCCGGCTGCAGGAGGAATTGCGCCAGCTGGTGGGGCGCGTCGCCTGGCTTGCGGCCTTCACCTGCGTCGTCGCGGCAACGGTGTTCGCGCTGCGCGAGGGCTCGTGGACGCAGGGCCTGCTGGTAGGACTGACGCTGGCAATGTCGCTGATCCCCGAGGAGTTCGCGGTCGTGTGGAGTGTGATGCTGGCGCTCGGCAGTTGGCGCCTTGCAAGGTCGAACGTGCTGACCCGCCAGCCGCAGGCCATCGAGGCGCTCGGCACCACCACGGTACTTTGCGTGGACAAGACCGGAACGCTGACGCACAACCGCATGGCGCTCACGGCGCTGTACGACATGGAGGCGGAATGCAACCCGGGCGCGGGCGAGCCGGCCGCGCGCTTTCATCGCCTGCTGGCGGGCGCGCTGCGCGCCAGCAGCACGGGCGGCGTCGAGCCCATGGACCACGCGGTGCGCGCCACCGCGCAAGCCGCGGGCCTGGCCGGCGGCGATGCAGGCTGGACGCCCGGCCCGCGCCGCGGCATCCGCGACGGCATGCCCTATGTCGTGCACTGGTGGCAGGCGCCCGGCGAAGCCGGGCAGACGGTGGCGGTCAAGGGCGCAGCGGAGGCCGTGCTCGGGCTCTGCGATGCCGAGCCGGCGCTGATGCAACGGCTGTGGGAAACCGCCGACCGATGGAGCGCGGCTGGCCTGCGGGTGCTCGCAGTGGCCGAGGGGCATGCGGCGCAAGCCGGCGACGACGCCGCGCTGCCCGGCGGGCTGCGCCTGGCGCCGTTGGGCCTGCTCGGCTTCATGGACCCATTGCGCGCGGAGGTGCCCGGCGCCATCGAGGAATGCCGGCGCGCGGGCGTTCGCGTGGTGATGATCACCGGAGACGCGGCCCTCACAGCCCGCGCGATCGCGCAGCAAGCCGGGCTGATCGATGGAAGCGAGTGGCAGGTGATGAGTGGCAAGGCGCTGGCCACGATGGACGACGAGGCACTGCGCCGCTGCGTACGCGACGTGCAGGTCTTTGCGCGGGTCGATCCCGCGCAGAAGCTGCGCATCGTGCGGGCTCTGCAACGGCAGGGGGACATCGTGGCGATGACCGGCGACGGCGTCAACGACGCACCGGCGCTCAAGGCTGCCGACATCGGCGTCGCGATGGGCCTGCGCGGCACCGATGTTGCGCGCGAAGCTGCCTCGCTGGTGCTGCTGGACGACAACTTCGCTTCGCTGGTCGAGGCAGTGCGCGCCGGCAGGCGCATCTTCGCGAACCTGCGCAAGGCGCTGGGCTATCTCTTCGCGGTGCATGTGCCGATCGTCGGCGTGGCGCTGATCCCTGTCGTGATGGGCGGCCCGGTGCTGTTGCTGCCGCTGCACGTGGTGCTGCTGGAACTGTTGATCGACCCGGCCTGCTCGCTGGTGTTCGAGGCCGAGCCGGCGCCCGACGACAGCATGACGGTGCCGCCGCGTCCCCGGGACGACGCGCTGTTCTCGATGGCTTCGGCGGCCCGCGCGTTCGCGATGGGGGCCCTGGTCTTCGTTGGCGTGGCGCTGGTGCAATGGGGCTGCCGCGCGCTGGGGGCCACGCACGAGGAACTGCGCACGGCCAGCCTCGGGTCGATCGTGCTCGGCAACCTGCTGCTGCTCGTGTGGTTTCGCGGCGCCAGTGTCCGGCTCACGCACACCAACACGGTGTTCAATGCTCTATTGGTTGGCGTGTGCGTGGTCTGGGGGATGCTGACGGCGGTGCCTGGCGTGGGGGCCCTGTTCGGCCTGCCGGATACGTCTTCGCCGTGGGCCTTGTGGGTCGTGCTTCCTGCGGGCTGGTCGCTTTGGCGCCTTTTCGCCATCTCCAAACGTCATTGAATCGCAAACAAGCCATATGGACACCACACTGGTCAACGCACTGCGAGAGCAACTCCAGCGGGAGACCGGGCAACCCGTGGTCTTGGTCGAAACGCACATTTCCTGGGTGCTGCTGACGCGGACGCAGGCCTTCAAGCTCAAGAAGCCGGTACGCCTGCCGTTCCTGGACTTCGGCAGCGTCGAGGCCCGAAAGCACTTCTGCGAGGAGGAGCTGCGCCTCAACCGACGCTTTGCTCCTTCGCTCTACATCGACGTGGCACCGGTCTGCGGCACGCGCGAGTCGCCGCGCATCGGCGGCGCCGGCACGGTGATCGACCACGTGGTACGCATGCTGCGATTCCCGGGGTCGTCGCTGCTGCGCGACCTGCTGGTGGAAGACCGGCTGCAGCCCGCGCTGCTCGACGGCTTCGCGCAGCGGCTGGCGGCCCTGCACGCGGCAGCGGAGCGAGCGACGCCGGTGTCAGGCTTCGGCAGTCCTGACTCGATCGTTCGAGCAGCTACGGATGCGCTGGCCGCGTTGCGGGCGCAGGGCGGCGAAAGCCGCCTCGCCCCCCTTGCAGCACTGGAGACGTGGGTTCGGGAGCAAGGCCAGGTGCTGCGCATGGCATGGATCGCCCGCCAGCAGGGCGGCTCGATACGCGAATGCCATGGCGATCTGCACATGGCCAACGTGGTCCTGGTCGACGGTGCGCTCATGCCTTTCGACTGCATCGAGTTCGACCCGGCGCTGCGCTGGATCGACGTGATGAGCGACCTTGCATTCCTCACCATGGACCTGAAGGCCCACGGCCGCGACGATCTCGCACTCCGCTTCCTGGACGCCTGGATGCAGCACAGCGGTGACTACTCGGCCCTGCAGGTGTGGCGCTTCTACGAGGTTTATCGGGCGCTGGTGCGGGCCATGGCCACGGGACTGGGTCCAAGGCCCCCGGATGGCGAGGCCCGGCCCGACTACCTGGCCTGCGCAACGCGGATGACGGTGCAGCCGGAGGAGGGCGCCCGCCTGATGATCACGCACGGCTTGTCGGGCTCAGGAAAATCCAGCGTCGCCTTGCAACTGTTGGGCGCCGCGGGCGCTGTCCGCGTGCGATCGGACGTGGAGCGCAAGCGGCTGTATGGCCTCGATCCGCTGGCGCGCTCCGCCGCCCTTGGGCTCGACATCTACGGCGCGCAGGCAACGCGGCAGACTTTCGAAAGGCTGCGCGCCTGCGCCCGCGATGCACTGCTTGCGGGCTATCCGGTGATCGTGGACGCGGCCTTCCTGCGCGGCGCCGAGCGACGCAGCTTCGAAGCCCTGGCAACCGAGCTCCGCGTGCCTTTCACGATCCTGGATTGCCGCGCAAGCCCGGCCACGCTGCGCCGCCGCGTGGCCGAGCGCGACACGGCAGGCACGGACGCCTCGGAAGCCGGTCTCGCAGTGCTGGAGCGTCAGTTCGAATGGCAAGACCCGCTGGCAGCCAACGAGCGCGCGCTGGCCATCGAGGTCTCCACCGAAGACACCGTAGACATCGCGCTGGTCGCAGCGCGCTGGCGCGCCGCGACCGCGAACCGCTGAACCCTCACTGGCTGGCGAGCGTTCCGCTCGGCAGTGTGAAACGCTCGTGTTCGGTCTTCGCGCTTTCGGGCGCACGCACCAGCAGCACCGGCACGGGCGACAGGCGCAGGATGTGCTCCGCGCTGCTGCCCATGACCCAGCGGCCGAGTCCTCGACGGCCGTGAGTGCCGATCACGATCAGCTCGGCCTTCGATGCTTCCGCCTCGGCGATCACCTGGTCGTACACGGTGCCCTTGAAGCTGTCGAGCAATACGGTGTCGGCTTCGACGCCTTCCTCGACTGCCTTGGCCCGCGCGGCCTCGAGCAGCTTCGTGGCGTTGCCGCGCAGTTCTTCGAGCCAATTGCCGGCATGGCCCGCGTAGGCATCCATGGCCAGCGCGAAGGACAACTCGTCGATGACGTGCGCCAGGCGCAGGCGCCCGCCCGTGAGCTTTGCCAGCTTGATGGCTTCGGCCAGGCCATGGCTGGATGTGGAACTGCCGTCAATGGGAACAAGAATTCGCTGGTACATGGCACGACTCCGGTTTGTGGTGTGGATCGGTCCAGTATCCGCACGGGCGCTCCGCGCGGCTTGACATTGATCAAGCGCGGGGCCTGCCGACGGCCAGGGCTTGATCTGGAACAAGCCTGCGCGCGAACGAAAGCGCCACCCTTGAGGCATGCACAGGACAACCCTCATGACCCACGCCACCGTTCGCATCATTCGCCAGGAGCACGCCGCGCTCGCCGCCATGCTCCGCTCCATCGTCATGCTGCTCGAGCAACACCGCAAGCAGGGCACTTTGCCCGATTTCGCGACGCTGCGAGCCATGCTCTTCTACGTGGACGAGTTTCCGGAGAAGCGCCACCACCGCAAGGAAACCGAGTTGCTGTTTCCCAAGCTGCGCGCCAGGACGCCGATCTCGCGGGATCTGCTCGACAAGCTCGACGGCGACCATGCCAAGGGTGAGCGCAGGATCCGCAACGTCGAGCACGCGCTGCTCGCGTTCGAGATGCTGGGTGAGTCGCGGCGCGAAGAATTCGAGAAAACGGTCGGCGAGTATGTCGACTTCTACCTGAGCCACATGGCGCTGGAGGAGCGCGAGATCCTGCCGCTGGCCGAGCGCGTGCTGACCGAGAACGACTGGCGCGACCTGGACGAAGCCTTCGCCCAGAACCGCGACCCGATGACCGGACACGTGCCCGATCTCGAATACAACGCGCTCTTCACGCGCATCGTGAACATCGTTCCCGCGCCCATCGGCCTGGGACCGGCCCTCTGAGCCGGTTGCCGGCTCAACGCACCAGCACGTAGGTGCCCGGCGCGTCGCACAACGGCGGCATGCCGCGCCGCGGCGCACCCAGCCGGGACCGGGGGCGTCAAGAAGTCGCTGCTCCACGGTGTACACCGCCAGCAGGCCAAGGAAGGAAAGCCGTTGTCTGACCGGAAGGAGAAGGGCACGAAAGCAAAGAAGTCAAAGAAGGAATGAAGGCCAGAACCCGCCGCCAGAACGACGGCGAGTGATGGATCTTCGCCCCTTCAGTGCCGGTGGCCTGTTTCCACGCTCGTCTGGCAGGCCGCGCACCGGACGGCGGTGGGCTGCGCGAACAGCCGCGCACGCGGAATCTCGGCACCGCAGTCTTCGCAGACGCCGTAGCGTCCGTCCGCCAGGCGTGCGAGCGCCAGTTCGATCGCTTCGAGCCTGGTGCGATCGATCTCGATCTCGGCCAGATGCACGTCGGCTGCGCGCTCCGCTTCGGCTTCGTCGGCATGGGTCGTCACTTCGCGACCGCCTCCGGATTCCAGGAGCTGGGCCGTGGGCACCGAGGCGCGGAGTTCGTCGAGAACCTGCCGCTTCAGCATGTCGAGCTGCAGATGAAGCGAGCGGCGGTCGGCTGCGTCGAGGTGTTTCATGGTGTGTCGTCCTTGAGATGCGATGGCTGCGATGGAGGTGTTGCGCCGCGGTCAGAGGCGGCCACGGCGCGAGGCCGGAAGGCGGATCGCCACATAGGCGAGCCGGCGGTCGCGCATCACCAGCAGCGCGACCGTGTCTCCGGGAGGCACCCGCGCAAGGCTTTGCTTGAAGTCCTCCGGGCGATAGAGCTTCGTTGTGTTCATGGCCACGACCACGTCTCCGGCACGGATGCCTTCGCTGCGCGCGAGGCCGCCGGCCTCACGCACCATCAGGCCGCTGTCGATGCGCAACTGCAGCCGCTGCGCGGGGGAGAGATCGCCCACGCTCAAGCCCAGGCCGTCGTTCCATTCGGGCGCCGCGGCCGCGAAAGAGGTGCCGGCGACGGCGGGTTGGACGACCAGCGCGACCTGGAGCACGCGGGCAGCGCCGCGTCGCCACACCTCGAGCTGCAGCCGACTGCCGGGCGCGTGTTGCGCAATCTGCTGCGGAAGATCGATGAAGTGCAATAGAGGCTTGCCGTCGAGGGCCAGCACCGCGTCTCCCTGCGCCAGGCCCGCAGCTTCCGCGGGGCTGCCCGCCTCGACGCGGACCACCAGGGCGCCGGCCGTTGTTGAAGCAGGCAGGCCGAAGGACTGGGCCAGCGCGGGCGTCATCTCCTGGAATTCGGCGCCCAGGTAGGCCCGCAGCACCGCTCCGTGTTCCTGCAGCTGGTTGGCGATGCGCATCGACAGGTTGATCGGCACCGCGAAAGACAGGCCCATGTAGCCGCCGCTGCCGCTGTAGATCATCGAGTTGACGCCCACGACCTCGCCGCGGCTGTTGAACAGCGGGCTGCCCGAGCTGCCCGGATTGATGGCGACGTCGGTCTGGATGAAGGGGATTTCGCCAGCGCCGCCCATGACGCGCCCGACAGCGCTGACGACGCCCGCCGTCACGCTGCCGTGAAATCCGAAAGGCGAGCTGATCGCAGCCACCCAGTCGCCGGGGCTGAGTGTCGAGGAGTCGCCGATGACGGCCACGGGCAGGGCGCTCGCATCGATCTTCAGGAGGCCGACGTCGGTGCGCTTGTCGACGCCGACCACGCGCGCCGTGAAGCGGCGCCCGTCGTCCAGCTGGACCTGGGCCTCGTCGATGTTCGTGACCACGTGGGCGCTCGTGAGGATCAGGCCGTCGCTGCGGATGATCACGCCCGAGGCGAGGTCGCGGATCTGGCTGATCCGCGCGCTCGCCGGCAGGGGCCAGGCCAGCCGGTCGGCGAAGTCGTGCTCCGGGGCGATTTCCAGTTCGATGTCTTCCGGGGTCTCGTCGCGTCCGATGCGCAGGGTGCTGATATCGACCACCGACTTGCTGCGACTTGCAACCAGGGACGAGAAGCCACTCGTGCCCGCCGCAACAGGCTCGGTCGCGGCCGCTATCTGTCCGCGAGGGGCCGAAGGAGGCACAGGTCTGGGCGCGGCGCAGGCACAGAGCAGCGAAGTGCCAGCGGCAAGCGTCCACGCGAGGTGGGCGGTGCGATGTATCACACCTGTCTGAAAGAGAAAATTGGCCACGTCGATCCGGACTCGGCCTTCAGATCGATTGCGGCGACAGCATCACGGGGCGCACCACTGCCTGCGAATCTTCGGCACTGCTCACAGCGCTGCCGAAGGCCTGCAGGCGGGCCGCACAACTGCCGTCGTCGACCTCGCGCATCGTGAGCGAGGAGCTCAGGATCGGCGCGCGGCCCAGGAGCTTGCCGATCTCGGCTGCAGCGTTCGGTGCTCCCTGTCCACCCATGACCGAGAGCACGGCGACATCGGGCAGCCGCTGGCGTTGGCGCGCGACGAAACTGCGCATGGGGCCGGCGAGTTGCAGCATCCAGATCGGCGACACCAGCACGACGGCATCGAAGTCGCTGGGCGGCGGACCGTCGTAGCGAATGGCGGGCTGTCGCCGGAAGAACGAGTCGAGCACGCAACGCAAGCTGCCGAGGGCGCCGCTGCGAGGGCGCACCTCGGTGACGTTCGCGATGTGCCAGTTCTGCTGGCTGCACAGGAGCTCCGCGACCCGGCGGGAAGTGCCCGTGTAGGAATAGACGATCACCAGGACGTTGTTCATGCTTGCCTCTGCTGCGTTCATGGACAGTCAATGTAGGCAGCGTCGGAAGCCGCGACCTTGCGCTGCATCAAGTACCGGCGGTGTCGCGCCGAGGTGCTGCGAGCCATCGGATTTCTTGATTTGGCGCAAGGCGAGGCGCCGGGTGCGCGAGGACCATCCTTGCACCGGGGAACGTCTCCGCCGAAGGAACCATCATGAAAATCCTGCTTGCCGTCGATGGCAGCGACTACACGAATCGCATGCTGTCCTACCTGACCACGCACAAGGATTGGGCGAATGCGGGCCACACCTTCACGGTCTTCCATGCGGTGCTGCCGGTGCCGCACCGTGCCGCGGCCTTCGCAGGGCCGGACATCGTGCACGGGTACTACGAAGACGATGCGCGGGTGGTGCTCGAGCCTGTGCGCGCGTTGCTGGCCAGGAACGGCATCGAAGCCCGCTTCGAGCACCGCATCGGCCACCCCGCCGAGGAGATAGCTTCGTTCGCGCAGAAGGGGCAGTTCGATCTTGTGATGATGGGTTCGCGGGGCCATGGCACCTTGACCAACCTGGTGCTGGGGTCGGTTGCCACCAAGGTGCTGGCTGCGTGCACGGTGCCGGTCTTGCTGGTGCGTTGAATGAGTGCCGCAACCCTGGCACGGGGCGTGATCGTGGCCGCCTTCGGTGCATTCGCGCTGGCGGGCGGAACGAGCACCTGGTCGCAGACGCGATCGTCGTGCCTTGAGCGCACGTCGTCGGGACTGCAAGGCTCTGATTTCGTGGCGGCCGCGGCGCGTCAGTCGCCTGCGGTGGTGAGCGTGACAGTCGCGGGCACGGGCAACGACTGGGTTGCCGCCAGCGATCAGCGCGCACCGACGCAATGGGGCCGCGGCGTGGAGCGCGGTTTCGCGTCGGGGTTCATCTTCCGCCGCGACGGCTACATCCTGACCAGTGCGCACGCGGTGACCGGTGCCCAGGCGATCTCCATCGTCACCGAGGACCAGCGCCGCTTCGATGCCGAGGTGGTTGGCATCGACCGCCGCACCGACGTGGCGCTGCTGCGGGTCGCGGCGTCCGACTTGCCGGTCGTCACCGTGGGCCGCAGCAGCGAGCTCTGCCCGGGCGAATGGGTCGCCGCGATGGGCGCCCCCTTCGGCTTCGAGCGCAGCGTGACCGCCGGCGTGGTGAGCGCCAATCCGCGTTACGTGTCAGGTGGGAGCGGGGTGCCGCTGATACAGACCGACGTCGCGCTCAACCCGGGCAACTCGGGCGGGCCGTTGTTCGACGAACGGGGCAGGGTGGTCGGCATGAACTCGATGGCCTACTCGCCCGGCGGTGGGTACTCCGGCATGTCGTTCAGCCTGCCGATCGACACGGCGATGCACATTGCGGACGAGCTTCGTATCACCGGGCGGGTGATGCGGGGGCATATCGGTGCCCGTATCCAGCCCCTGACCGTCGAACTCGCGCCGGCCTTCGGGCTCGATACCGCATTGGGGGCGCTGGTGGTGCGCGTCGACCCGGACAGCCCCGCCGAGCTGGCAGGGCTTCGCAGCGGCGACGTGGTGCTGGCCGTCGATGGCGCTGCCGCAATGCCCTATGCCGACATACAGGATCGTGTAGCCGGAGCCCGCAAGGGCAGCCTGCTCGCACTGAAAGTCTGGCGCCACAAGACGCCGTTGACGATGCAGGTAGGCGTGGCCGAAATCCCACCGGACCTCGCGCCCCGGCTGGCCGCACGTGCCTTGCCGCAAGAGACGCGCTTCGGGCTCGAACTCTCGGAGCGAAAGGGTGTGCTGGGCATCAGCCTTCTGGATCCCGGTCTCGTTGTGCAATCGGCCTCGGGTTCGGCTCAGCGGGCGGGATTGCGCTACGGCGACATGCTGATCGCGGTCAACGATGTGCAAGTGGCCGGCCTGGCGGATTTCGATGCGGCGATCCAGTCCATCAGAGAGAGCGACACCGTCGCTTTGCTGGTCATGCGCGGCTCGGCCCGCAGCTACGTGCCGATTCTTCCGCGCGGTCCGCAACGTGCCCCCGTGGCGCGAGGCGCGAGCGATGCCACCGTACGGATGCCGTGAGGCTTGTGCAATGGAAAAGTCGACCAGCTGTGGCGTTCTGGTGTTCGATGCAGCAGGGCAACTGCTGCTTTGCCATGCGACCGACAGCCGGTATTGGGACATCCCCAAGGGCGCAAGCGATGGGCAGGAGCAGGGCGCGCAGACCGCCGTGCGTGAGGCGTTCGAGGAATGCGGCCTCCGGTTGCTGCCTGCTCAGCTGAGGGAGATTGGACTTTTTCCCTACCGCCGGGACAAAGAGCTTCGGCTCTTTGCGGTGCTGGTGAGGCATTTCGGGGCGAAATCCTGCGTGTGTTCCAGCTTCTACATGGACCGCCGTGGACGACGTCGCCCCGAGATGGACGGGTTCCGCTGGGCCGCATTCGAGCAGTTGCCCCAGTTTTGCGCACCCAGTCTTGTCACAGTGCTGACGCAAGAGCTTTCTTTGGCCGGAATCCATGGGCAACTGCTCTACGAAGTGAGGCCGGTCGATGCAGTGCTTGCGCCGCGCGGGGGGCTCGGGATTGATCCTGCGCAAGGTCGGTCGCAGCCGCTCGCCCAAGAATGACCGCAGGCCATCCCATCCGCCCATCACGGGGTCGTCCCATGAACATCACTTTGAACGGAGCCCGTAAGCAAGCAGCAATCCCGTGTTGACGAGCGGTGCGCAAGCTGGTTGGGTGCCGGCCAACTACTTTGTCCCCCCGCAGTCCAATCCAACGGTCGAGCCAATAATCGCGTCATGACGATCAGTCCGTTGGAGGCTTACCTTGACCTGCAGTTGCGGTTCGCCGAACGCTATTGCGCGCTGACCGATGTCCCAGTTGCAGACGCGATCGGCAAATGCACGAATTTGCGTCGGAGATTCGGTCTTTGGGGGCCCGCGGGCGATCGCGCTTGGGCTGCATTCTTGCAAGAGATTCCGTCCTGCGCGCAACATCGCGATCTCTTGCGCCTGACGCTGAGCGCTGCAAGCGCCGCGCCCACAGTCCGGCAATCACCATTCGGATGCTTCAGCTACGACCCCGGCGGTGCAGACAGGACACTGCGACTTCACTTCATGCCGGATCCACGCCATCGGCGCAGCAGCCCTCTTGCTAGCAGTAGTACGCACGAGCGTCATGCGGAGTTGCGAGCACTGTTCGCAGAAGTTCGTCGGCAGCACCCCGACGTTCAACAGGTTCTCGGCTTCTCGTGGCTCTATCACACTCAAGCCTATACGCGGCTCTTCCCGCCGGCGTATGTCGAGTCGCTCGTACCCGCAGAGGGGCCGCTCCATTTGAACGGAAGTTCCATCTGGGGACAGGTCTTGAATCATCGCCATCAGTTGAAGCCCGGGGTCGCCGATCTTGTACTTGACGCACTTCAGCCGAGTACCGTTGATTTTCCGTGGCGGGCCTTTCCGCTGCAGCCGCTCGTCGCGTACTGCTCAGCGGAACACTTTTTCAACTGGTTCGCGGTGGAATGACGGACGCCCATGGCGATAGGGCGTTGACGACGAACTCATGGCGATCGGCCGTTATGATTTAACATAATGCACATTGTGTCTATTTCAGATGAACACAACGAGGCCCCCAGCCGGTATCAACGCTTCAGCGCGCTCCCCGAACCCCGGCCCTCGTAGTTCACGCCCTTCGTCTGCTTGACCTCGACCTTCTTCGCGTCCGGGCACGGCTCGTTCGAATAAGCGACCTTGCCGCCATGTACGCACTTGTAGATCGAGTGCTGCGCCATCGCGCCGGACGCGAAACCCATCAGTCCAAACGCCAGCAACATGGCGCCCGCCGGCTTCACCATTTGCCGTCCTTCGGAATCGCCTTGGGCGCATTGGCTTTGGCTGCCGCCGCCGCAGTGATCAACGACGCCGCTTCCGGACGGTTCGCCTTGTTGGCAAAGTCGACGGCCGTCATGCCCAGCTGGTTCTTCATCGTGGTGTCCGCGCCCTCGGCCAGCAGCAGCTTCACCGCCTCGCTCGAGCCGTACATCGCAGCCATCATCAGCGGCGTGGTGCCATTGGGCGATTGCGCGTCGATGAATGCGTAGTTGTCGAGCAGCACCTTCATGATGGTCAACTGGCCGCTGGTCGCGGCGTAATGCAGCGGCGTCCAGCCCGTTTTGTTGACCGCAGCGTCGCGCTTCAGCAGTTGCGTGACCAGGTCCTGCTGGCCCTTGATCGCGGCCAGCATCAGCGGGGTTTCGTCCTTGGCGTTGGCCAGGTCCACATTGGTCTGAGGCGACTCGATCAGCACCTGGATGACTTTCGGCGAAGGCTCACGCAATGCGATCAGCAAACCCGTCTGGCCGTGTTCGTCGCGCGTGTTCGGATCAAAACCGCGCTGCAGCAGCGTGCGCACGCCGCTGGCGTTGTCGCCACGCACGGCCCGGAAGAAGTCTTCGAACGAACCGGCATGCACTGAAAAAGATGCAGCAAAAACAATGAGATAAAGAGATTTTTTGATGTAGTTCTTCATGATTTAACGTCCCTGAACAACGTTTCGAAGTTGTCGCTCGTGGCTTTGGCGATGGCCTCCACGGGCACTTTTCGCAGTTCGGCGATCTGCCGTGCCACGAATGGCACGTACGACGGATTGTTGGTCTTGCCGCGGTACGGCACGGGCGCGAGGTAAGGGCTGTCGGTCTCGATCAGCATGCGGTCCAGCGGCACGAAAGCGGCTACGTCGCGCAGATCCTGGGCCTTCTTGAAGGTCAGGATGCCGGAGAACGAGATGTAGAAACCCAGATCGAGCGCCGCGCGCGCCACCTCGGCGGTTTCGGTGAAGCAATGGAACACGCCGCCGGCCGCATTGCCGGCGCCATCCTCGCCCTCCTCCTTGAGGATCGCCAGCGTGTCGGACGAGGCCTCGCGGGTGTGGATGATCAGCGGCTTGCGGGTCTGTTGAGCGGCGCGGATGTGCACCCGAAAGCGGTCGCGCTGCCATTCCATGTCGGAGATGCTGCGTCCGCCCTTGCGTTCCTCCATCTGGTAGTAGTCGAGGCCGGTTTCGCCGATGGCGACCACGCGGGGCCTGGCCGACAGCCGCACCAGGTCTTCCACGCTGGGCTCGGCGATGTCCTCGTTGTCGGGGTGCACGCCGACGCTGGCCCAGAAGTTGTCGTAGCTGGCGGCCAGCGCCTGCACGTCGTCGAACTCTTCAAGCTTGGTGCAGATGCAAAGCGCCCGGTCGACCTGCGCGGCGGCCATGGCGGCGCGGATCTGCGGCATCTGGTCCGCGAACTCGGGGAACGTGAGGTGGCAGTGGGAATCGGTGAACATCGGAAATGGTGAAGTGCGCGGCGCACTCCCTGGTGGGAGGTGGCGCCGTCGACGGAGTTCCGCGTCACGGGGACGGCGGAAAACTCAGATGGTTTGCGTGGGACGGTCGGAGGCCATCGAACCGCCCAGCGCAGCCTCGATGCGTGCCTTGAGCTGGCGCGATTTTTCGTCGGACGGAAACCGGATGCCCACGCCCGGTGCCCGGTTGCCTGCCGCACGCGATGGCGTGATCCAGGCGACCTTGCCTGCCACCGGATAGCGCTGCGGGTCTTCGGGCAGCGTCAGCAGCACATAGACATCGTCGCCGAGCCGGTATTCGCGCGTGGTCGGAATGAAGATGCCGCCTTCTGCGAACAAAGGGATGTAAGCCGCGTACAACGCGCCCTTTTCCTTGATGGCGAGTTGGATGACGCTCGGCCGGGCGGGCGTGGCGTTGGGAACGGCGGAGGCGACAGGTTGGTTCATGGGCGACGAGCGGCAGAGTTTAGGGTGGTTCGCGCTTCGCTCACAAGCGCTTCCAGCATGAGGCCCGCATTGAACGGGTGTTCCGCGGTTCTGGCGGCACTTGCCAACGACTTCGACCAGCGCGCCAGCGCCAGCCGCGACGGCGCGGCTGGCAGGTCGGCGGCATCGAAGAACCGGGGCGCGGCGCCATTGCCGACAGCCATCAGGTCGTGGCAAAGCTTCTGCAGCGCACCGACGGCCTGCGCCGGCGCGTGATCGGCCAGCGCGCCCACGTCGCCACGCGTCATGGCCTTGGGAAGCAAGGACCAGGCCTTGGGCGACTGACCCGAGCGCGCGAGCCGCAAGGCGTCGCTCGGCCGGCCGCCGGCGGCGCGCAGCAATGCGGCCGCATCGGCGGCGGGCACGTCCTGCGCGGCCAGCCAGGCTTCGGCCTCGGCGGTTTCAGGCCAGGGCAGCGTGAAGCCCAGGCAGCGGCTGCGGATGGTGGGCAGCAGTTGCCACGCGGCCTCGCTGGCGAGCACGAAGCGCACATCGCCGACGGGCTCTTCGAGCGTCTTCAGCAGCGCGTTCGCGGTGATGGTGTTCATGCGCTCGGCCGGATACACCAGCACCACCTTGCCACGGCCGCGCGCGCTGGTTCGCTGCGCGAAACCGACCGCATCGCGCATCGCCTCGACGCGGATCTCGCGGCTCGCCTTGCGTTTCTTGTCGTCGATGTCGGCCTGCGCCTTCTCGTCGAGCGGCCAGTTCAGTTCCTGCATGGCGACTTCGGGCATCAGCACGCACAGGTCGGCATGGGTGCGAACCTCGATGGCATGGCAGCTGGCGCAGTGGCCGCAGGCTGTGCCCTCCTGCGTCGGCTGCTCGCACAGCCATGCGGACGCGAGCGCCAGCGCGAGTTCGTACTGGCCGATGCCGGAGGGACCTTGAAGCAGCCAGGCATGGCCGCGCTGGCGCAGCAACTCCGTGAGCGGCTGGCGCAGCCAGGGGGACAGGGCCGGCACGCTCATCGGGCCGTTCCTCGGTTCAGCACGCCACGCGCCACCAATGCCGTTTCGACCTGCTGCCACACCTGGTCGCGGGCCTGGCTGGCATCGATGCGCACGAAGCGGTTCGCATCTGCGGCCGCGCGGGCCGCGTAGCCCTGGGCGACGCGGCTGAAGAATTCGACGGGCTGGGCTTCGAACTTGTCGGGCACGCGGGCGCCGGCCAATCGCTGCGCCGCGATCCCGGGCGCCAGGTCGAACCACAGCGTGATGTGCGGCTGAAGTGGCGCCGCCCTGCCCGCCTCCGCCTGCACCCATTGTTCGAGCGTCGACAGCACGGCTTGATCGAAGCCCCGCCCCGCGCCCTGGTAGGCAAAGGTCGCGTCGGTGAACCGGTCGCACAGCACCACGTCGCCGCGCGCCAGCGCCGGCTCGATGACCTGCGCGATGTGGTCGCGCCGCGCCGCGAACACCAGCAGCGATTCGGTCAGCGGATCCATCAGCTGCTCGAGGATCAACTCGCGCAGCGTCTCGGCCAGCGGCGTACCACCGGGCTCGCGCGTGCGCACGACCTCGCGGCCCTGCGCCCTGAACAGGGCTTCCAGCGCATCGAGGTGGCTCGACTTGCCCGCCCCGTCGATGCCTTCGAGCGTCAGAAACAGACCGTTGTCACTCATTGGGTCGCCTTCGGTTTGGAATCGCTGCCGCCCCCGCGCTGATAGCGGTTGACCGCGCGGTTGTGGTCGTCGAGCGAACTGCTGAATTGGCTTGTGCCGTCGCCGCGCGAGACGAAGTACAGCGACTTGCTCTGCGCCGGCTGCACCGCAGCCAGCAGCGCTGCCTTGCCGGGCATGGAAATCGGCGTCGGCGGCAACCCGCCGCGCGTATACGTGTTCCAGGGCGTGTCGGTCAGCAGGTCTTTCTTGCGCAGGTTGCCGTCGAAGGCGGTGCCCATGCCGTAGATCACCGTCGGGTCGGTCTGCAGCGGCATGCCGATGCGCAGGCGATTGGTGAAGACAGCCGCGATTTCCGAGCGGTCTTTGGCCTTGCCTGTCTCCTTTTCGACAATGCTGGCCAAAATAAGAGCCTCATCGGCCGATTTCAGCGGCAGATCGGAAGCGCGGGCGGCCCAGGCGGCTTCGAGCTTCTTGTCCATGGCCCGCATCGCGCGCTGCATCAGGGCGATGTCGGTCGAGCCTTTCGAGTAGGTGTAGGTGTCCGGAAAGAAACGCCCTTCCGGATGCAGGCCCGGCTTGCCCAGCCTGGCCATCAGCGCCTCGTCGCTCAGGCCCACGCTGTCTGGCTTGAGCTGGTCGGCCTTGGCGAGCGCGGCGCGCACCTGGCGGATGTTCCAGCCCTCGACCAGCACCAGGCTGCGCGTGGCTTCCTCGCCGCGCACCAGAATGTTGAGCAGCAGCTTGGGCGAGACGCCGCGTTCCAGCTCGTAGCTGCCGGCGCGCATCTGGCGGTCTTGTCCCGAGATGCGGAACCACAGGTAGAGCAGCTGCGGCTGCACGTCGACGCCCGTGTCGGCCACGGCTTGTGCGATGCCGCGCGGCGTGGTGCCGGGCTCGACAGACAGGTCGACGCTGGGCGCCGGCAGCTTGAGCGGCTGGTGCACCCACCAGAGACCGGCGCCGCCGAGCGCGAGCGCGATCAGGGCAGCGAGCAGGAAAAGCGTAAGGAAGAAGCTGCGCACGGATCCGATATGGGGAAGACGGAAAAAGCCGGAGAAAACCGATGGATTCGCAGGCTGCAGGGAAGGAGCCCCTGCCGCCCCGAAGGAACAGGCCCGGCCATGATAATTCAGCGATGACCACAGTCGTTCTCAATGGCGTGACCGCCCTCTCCCACCTCGGTGTGATCCGTGCCGAGGGCCCGGACGCCGCAAGCTTCCTGCACGGCCAGCTCACCCAGGACTTCTCGCTGCTCGGGGCCTCCAACGCCCGGCTGGCTGCGCTGTGCACCGCCAAGGGCCGTGTGATCGCGAGTTTCATCGGCATCAAGCCGCAACCGGAGCTGATCCTGCTGGTGTGCAGCCGCGACATCCTGGCCGCGACGCTCAAGCGCCTGTCGATGTTCGTGCTGCGCGCCAAGGCCAAGTTGACCGACGCCACCGAGCAGTTTGCGCTGTATGGCCTGGCTGGCACCGCCCTGACCGGCAACGGCCTCGACGCCGCCGCTTCGCCCGGCAAGCGCACGGCCGTCGGCGAAGACGCCAGCGCCGTGTCGCTGTATCCGGCCGACGGCGTGCCACGTGCGCTCTGGATCGCGCCGGCCGGCCACGCCGCACCCACGGGCCCCGCGCTAGATGCCGCCCTGTGGCAGTGGAGCGAGGTGCGCAGCGGCATCGTGACGCTGACCACGCCGATCGTCGACGCCTTCGTGCCGCAGATGATCAACTACGAATCGGTCGGCGGTGTGAACTTCAAGAAAGGCTGCTACCCCGGCCAGGAAGTGGTCGCGCGCAGCCAGTTCCGCGGCACGCTGAAGCGGCGCACCTACCTCGTGCAGGCCGATGCGCCCGTCTCCGCCGGACAGGAGGTGTTCGCGGCCGCCGATGCCGAGCAGCCCGTGGGCATCGTGGCGCAGGCCGCGCCGGCGCCCGGGGGCGGCTGGTCCGCGCTGGTCTCGATGCAGATCACGGCGCTCGAGGCCGGTGGCCTGCACGCGGGCGCGGCCGACGGCCCGGCACTCACGGTCGATCCGCTGCCCTACCCCCTGCTCGAGGACATCTGAGTCTCCCATTCCCCCAACGCCCTTGAAGAAAAGGGGCGTTCGGCGCTATCGAACAGATGGCGCCATTTTTTTGCGCGTCGTTTAACCCTGCCGCCGATGCTGCGCCGTAGAAGCCTGCACCGATCAACTCCCGGCAAGGAAGACACCATGAAGCGCAGACTCTTTTCCACCGCCCTGGCCCTGAGCGCCGCGGCCTCCTTCTCGGCCTGCGCGCAGAGCCCGGAGCGGCCTTACGCCCCGCCCACGCCGCCCAGCCGCATCGGCTCGCTGATGCAGATCAGCGTGGTCGACCGCGGCACCGGTGCCGAACTGCCGATCTACCGCCACCACGGCGAATACTGGGTGGCCGGCCGCCCCGGAGCGCGCTACGCCATCCGGGCGCGCAACGCGACGGACGAACGCATCATGGCCGTGATGTCGGTGGACGGCGTCAACATCGTCACCGGCGAAACGGCCGGCGTCGGGCAGAACGGCTATGTGTTCAGCGGCAGCGAGCGCAGCGACATCACCGGCTGGCGCAAGAGCGATTCGCAGATCGCGGCCTTCGAGTTCGCCGCGGCCGGCAACTCCTATGCGAGCCGCACGGGCCGCCCGGAAGATGTTGGCGTGATCGGCGTCGCGATGTTCCGCGAGCGCATGCCCGAGCCGCCCCCGCCGCCGGTCACGCCTTTTCCGTACCGCGACGAACGCGGCGAGCGCGAGCGCCGAAGCGACTCGTCGTCCCTGGGCGATGCGCGCGCGAAGGCCGGTTCGGCCGACGGTGCCACCGCGGCAGCGGAATCCCCCGCGGGCAGCCTGCGCCAGCCCGCGCCCAGCCCGAGCCTGGGCACCGCGCACGGCCGCCGCGAAACCTCGTACGTCGGCAAGACCACCTTCGAGCGCGCACAGCCGTCGCCCGACGAGGTGGTCCGTATCCGCTACGACAGCCGCGAGAACCTCGTGGCCGCGGGCGTGATCCCGGTGCCGCCCGCGCCGCGCTGGCCGCGTCCGGCCGGTCCGTCGCCGTTCCCGGGTTCCGACCCAGGCTACGTGCCGGACCCGCCCGCTCGCTATTGAGAAGAAGAAGGAAGAAGGGACCGGCGCATCTCGATGTGCGGGATGCCGGCCTCCTCGAAGCCGTCGCCATGCGGCACATAGCCCAGCCGCGCATAGAAACGCTCGGCGCTGCGCTGCGCATTCAGCGCCACCACGCTGTCGCCGCGCGCCCTGGCGGCGTCTTCGAGCACCTGCATCACCGCAGCGCCGTGCCCGCCGCTGCGCAGGTTGCGGTGCACCGCCATGCGGCCGATGTGCGAGACGCCGTTCTCGGCCGCCAGCAACCGCCCTGTGGCGATGACCTGCCCGATGCGGTTGCGCGCCACCGCGTGCAGCACCACGGCGTCCTGCGCGTCCCACTCCATCGCTTCGGGAATGTTCTGCTCCTCGATGAACACCGCGCGCCGCAGGGCGCCAGCGCCTTCGCCCAGGGTGGCCCAGTCGCCGGTTTCGACGGTGCTCATCGTCTCGCCGGCCTCATAGCCGGTCAGCACTTCTCGCAGTACAGCAGGCACCGGCTTCGAAGTCTGCGTCGCCGGGTCGGCGAACACATAGACCAGCTCGCAGCCGACCAGGAACTGGTCCTGCCGGAACAGCCCGCCCTCGAACACCATCGACGAATTGCCGATGCGCGCGCAGCGCACGCCCATGTCCAGCATGTCGTCCATGCGCGCCGAGGCGCGGAAGTCGATGGTGGCCTTGCGCACGTAGAGGTCGCCGCCCAGCGCATGCATCGCCTCTTCGTACGGCAGCGCCAAGGCACGCCAGTAGTCCGAGATGGCGGTGTCGAAGTACATCAGGTAGTGCGCGTTGAAGACGATCTTCTGCATGTCGACTTCGGCCCAGCGTACGCGCAGGCGGTGGAAGAAGCGGAAATTGCTGCGTTGGGTGGCTGCTTCGCTCATGGTGCCAGTGCTTCCTTGAGTGCGCGGGCCGCGTCCTCCTGCGCCTGCAGCGCCTCGGGAATCGCCCGCCCCATCTTGACGAATTCGTGGATTACGCCGCGGTAGATCTCCAGGTCGACCGGCACGCCCGCGGCGCGCAGCTTGTCGGCGTAGGCGATGCCTTCATCGACCACCGGATCGCATTCGGCGAGGCCGATCCAGGCCGGCGCCACGCCTTCGACGTCGTCGGCCAGCAGCGGCGCAAAGCGCCAGTCGTCGCGGTCGGCCGGCGTGCGGACGTATTGCGCGAAGAAGAAATCGATCATCGCCTTGGTCAACAGCGGGCCGTTGACGTGGCGCTGGTGCGAGGCCGTGTCCTGGTGGGCTGTCATGCCGGGGTAGATCAGCATCTGCAGCGCGAGCGGCAGGCCAGCATCTCGCGCCAGGATCGCGCACACGGCCGCGAGCGTGCCGCCGGCGCTGTCGCCGCCTACCGCCAGGCGCCGCGTGTCGACACCGACGCGTCTACCCTCGTGGGCCAGGAAGGCGAAGGCGTCCCATGCATCGTTCGACGCCGTCGGAAACTTGTGCACGGGCGCGAGGCGGTAGTCCACCGACACCACCGCGCAGCCACTCTTGGCGCTCAGCACGCGGCACAGCGTGTCGTGCGTGCGGATATTGCCGACGGTGAAGCCGCCGCCATGAAAGTACATCAGCGCGGGCAGCACATCGGTGGACGGCGCATACAACCTTGCCGGGATCGCGAAGTCATCGCGTGCGGGAATGGTGAAGTCTTCAACCCGCGCCAGTTCGGGCTTGGGCACTTCGAGCACGCCGGCGCCCTTTTCGTAGGAGGCCTTGGCCTCCTCCGGCGTGAGCCGGTCGAGTGGGGGGTGGCCGGCGCGCGCCATGCGTTCGACAACGCTGGCCATCTTCGGGGTAAGTCGTATGGCGGGGGGTGTTCCCGGCGCGACAACGGCAAGGGTTTCTTTCGTGTGCAAGACTGATCGCTCTTGTTAGATTGGGCTGGTCGGCAATCGTACTGCCCTACGGCATATCCACATTCATGGCACTCATCCAATACCTCACCCAGATCCAGTTCGAATTCGGCGCGATCAAGCTGCTGTCCAGCGAGTGCGCGCGCATCGGCATCAACCGCCCGTTGATCGTGACCGACGCCGGCGTGCGCGCGGCCGGCGTGCTGCAGAAGGCGCTCGATGCCATCGCCGACCTGGAAGCCTCGGTGTTCGACCAGACGCCCTCCAACCCGACCGAAGCCGCGGTGCGCGCGGCCGTGGAGCTCTATCGAAGCGGCCGCTGCGACGGGCTCATCGCAGTGGGCGGCGGCTCGGCCATCGACTGCGCCAAGGGCGTGGCCATCGCGGCCACGCACGAAGGACCGCTCAAGACCTACGCCACCATCGAAGGCGGGTCGCCCAGGATCACCGAGCGCGCAGTGCCGCTGATTGCGGTGCCCACCACCAGCGGCACGGGCAGCGAGGTGGCACGCGGCGCCATCGTCATCGTCGACGACCACCGCAAGCTCGGCTTCCACAGCTGGTTCCTGATGCCCAAGGCCGCCATCTGCGACCCCGAGCTCACGCTCGGCCTGCCGCCCAGGCTCACGGCCGCCACCGGCATGGACGCCATCGCGCACTGCATGGAGACCTTCATGTCGGCCGCGTTCAACCCGCCGGCCGACGGCATCGGCCTCGACGGGCTCGAACGCGCCTGGGGCCACATCGAACGCGCAACAAAGGACGGCAGCGACCGCGAGGCGCGCCTGAACTTGATGAGCGCATCGATGCAGGGCGCCATGGCCTTCCAGAAGGGCCTGGGCTGCGTGCATTCGCTGAGCCACAGCCTGGGCGGCGTCGATCCACGCCTGCACCACGGCACGCTCAACGCCCTCTTCCTGCCCGCGGTGATCCACTTCAACTCGGGTGCCGAATCGGTGCAGAAGGAGCAGCGCCTTCAGCGCATGGCGCAGGCCATGCACCTCGATTCGGCCGGCGATCTCGGCGACGCCATCCGCGACATGAACGCGCGCCTCGGGCTGCCCAAGGGCCTGGCCGAGGTGGGCGTGACGCCCGCAATGTTCGAGCAGATCATCGACGGCGCCATGGCCGACCACTGCCACAAGACCAACCCGCGCCTGGCCACGCGCGACGACTACAAGGCCATGCTCGAAGCCTCGATGTAAGGGCTTCTTCTACGCCTGTTTTCAGAGGGGAAAGCGGCCCGTGCCGCGCCCTGCGCGTCATGTATATGACATAAGGAATTTCTAGACTGCCCATCGAAGGTTTCGCATCCGCAGAAGCCCCATGGGTCAGGGAAATTCCGAATGCCGCGTACCGTCCAAGTCCACACCGTCCTGAGCGCCGAGCAGCTCAAGTTCCGCGCCATGCGGGGGCGGGAGGGGCTCTCGCAACTCTTCGAGTTCGAGGTGGACATGGTCAGCACCAGCTTCAGCCTCGACCTGAAGCAACTGCTCGGCACCTCGCTCACGCTGGAGCTGGCCGACGAAGGCGCGCCGCGCTTTCTCAACGGCACGGTGGTGCGCTTCGAGCTTGTAGGCCGCGCCAACGAAACCGGCCGCCACTACATCTACCGTGCGCTGGTGCAGCCGTGGCTGTGGTACCTCACGCGCACCACCGACTGCCGCATCTTCCAGAACAAGAGCGTGCCCGAGGTGCTCGACGAAGTGCTGGGCAAGTACGGCTTCCAGTTCGACAAGCGCCTCACGGGCAGCTACCCCGCCATGGAGTACTGCGTGCAGTACCAGGAAAGCGACTTCGCCTTCGTGAGCCGCCTCATGGAGCACGAAGGCATCGCTTATCACTTCGAGCACGGCAACGGCTCGCACCTGCTGGTGCTGGTCGACGACACCGGCAGCTACAAGCCGCTGCCCGGCCACGCCAGCATCGCCTATCGCCCGCGCGACCGCGTGCTCAATGCGCTGGAGCCCTGCATCGACCAGTGGCGCGTGGCCGAGCAGATCACCTCGGGCCGTGTGATGCTCGACGACTTCGACTTCAAGAAGTCGCGCGCCTCGCTGCAGAGCGTGCAGCAAGACCCCAAAGCCCACGAGCATTCGACCTACGAGGTCTACGAATGGCTGGGCGGCTACAGCGAGCACCAGCAGGGCGATGCCTACGCCAAGGTCCGCCTGCAGGAGCTGCAGTGCGCGCATGAGCTGGCTTCGGGCCACACCAACGTCGCGGGCATGGCGCCGGGCTACCTGTTCGAGATGACGCACTGCCCGCGCGAATCGGACAACCGCGAATACCTCGTCACCGAGACCCGCTACAACCTGCAGGAGCCCGAGTACTCCACCGGCGGCAGCAGCGAATCGGTGTGCGAGTTCGACTTCACCGTGCTGCCCTCCTCCGTGGCCTACCGCCCCGCCCGCACCACGCCGCGCCCGCGCACCAACGGCCCGCAGACCGCCACGGTGGTCGGTCCCGAGGAGATCTGGACCGACCGCTTCGGCCGCGTGAAGCTGCAGTTCCGCTGGGACCGCTACGGCCAGTCGGACGAGAACAGCTCGTGCTGGGTGCGGGTGTCCAGCAACTGGGCCGGCGCCAACTACGGCACCATGCACATGCCGCGTGTGGGCCAGGAAGTGATCGTCGATTTCATCGGTGGCGAGCCCGACCGTCCCATCATCACCGGCCGCGTCTACAACAGCGACCAGATGCCGCCATGGGAGCTGCCCGCCAACGCCACGGCCAGCGGCATCCTCACGCGCTCCAGCGCGGGCGGTGCGGCCAACCAGGCCAACATGCTGCGCTTCGAGGACCGCTCGGGCGCCGAGCAGATCCTGCTGCACGCCGAGCGCAACCTCGACGTGGAGGTGGAGGCCGACGAGACGCACACCACCGGCGGCACCCGCACCACCCTCATCAAGGGCCACGAGTCGGCCACCTACCAGAGCGGCGAGACGCGCGACATCACCGCGGGCGCCAAGGAAACCATCAGCGGTGGCGACACCCGCAGCGTGACCGGTGGCTTCACCGAAACAGTGGCCGGCGGCGTGACGCAGACCATCTCCGGCGGCAAGACGCGTTCGATCGGCGGCGGGCTGAACGACACCATCACGGGCGGCGTCAAGCTGGCGATCAGCGGCGGCTTCAACGGCACCATCGACGGACAGGAAATCCGCTTCGTGAGCGCGGGCCGCCAGGACACCATCAACGCCTCGAACACGGTGCAGGTCAACGGCCCCTCGACCACCACCGTCACCGGCCCCACGGTGCACACCTCGCCGGACGTGACCTTCAACACGACGAACCACATCCACAACACGACGCAGCACGTCATCAACACCAGCGTCTACAACACGACGTCGAACACCTACAACAACCTGACGAACAACTACACCAACAACTCCGTCAGCTACACCAACAACTACGCCAAGAGCAGCGACTGGCGGCTGGCGCGTTCGGGCGGCGTGGGCTTTCGCTTCGGAGCCGTGGGCGCCTCGCTGGACTTCTGGGGCGTGCGGCAACAGTTCTACGGCATCAATTCGCAATACGCCGTGCTCAAGGTGGACTTCCTCACCTTCAAGATCGCGAACAAGGGCACCGACATCACCAAGGAAGCCATACAGGTCGGCAACGCCGCGCTGCGCTTCCTGATGGACGGTCTCGCGACCTATGCGCAGGCCATGCACATCGTCATGTGAAGGACACGATGCCTGTCTGGGAAATTCTTCTCTGGGTTGTCTTCGCCGTCGTCATGACGGCGGTCGTCGTGTTCTCGATCGGCGCAGTGGGCTACATGCGCCGCGAGAGCCGGCTGTATTCGGCTGAACAGAAGCTGTGGCTGTCGCTCGCGCAAACGGGCCAGCCGGCCGACGGCGTGCTTCGCAGCCTGCGCATGCACCCGGGAAACATGACCCGCGGCGGCTCGCGCGGGCAGACCGTTTGCGCCGTGGTGCTCGACGTGGACTACGCCGACACCGCCGGCACGCTGCACACGGCGTCGATCCGCACATTCGTCGAAGACGCGCTGGTGCCCCGGTTCCAGGAACCGCTGAAGATCGTTCATCTGCGCTACGACCCGCGAAACGCCGCCTCGGTCGCGATCGACCGCGAGCGCACGCCGCTGGAGATCCCGCGTGCGTCCTGAGCGGATGCCGCGGATGCGCCGCCGATGAAGACCGTCAAGCCATTGCGGCTGAGCGTCACCACGCGGCCGTTCCTGCGCGGTGGCGAGCAGCGCCTGGCCGTGACCACGCTGTGCATGGCATCGATGGGCGAGCAGCCCGTGCTGACGCCCGAACCCGAGTTCTGGAAAGCGCTGTCCGACGAACTCGGTCCGGCCACCGCCATCGACCTGGGCCTGCCGAAGATCCGCGCCGAGGTGCTTGCCACCGGTTTCGCCTACACCGCGCACCAGGCGGAAAAGACGATGTGCGCCGCACGGCTGCAACTCGGCGGCCTTGCCAAGGACCTGGCCGTCTTTGGTGACCGCTATTGGATTGGCGGCCGTGCCACGCAGCCGCAGCCCTTCGAGTCCATGCGCGTGGACTGGACGCGCGCCTATGGCGGCCCCGCCTTCGCGGACAACCCGCTGGGCCGCGGCCACGGGCTCGAACAAGTCGATGGCCGCGAGGTGCAGCGCCTGCCCAACATCGAAGACCCCTCCCACCGCGTGCACCGGCCCGGCGACCAGCCCGAACCCGCCGGCTTCGGCCCGCTCGACATCGCCTGGCCCCGGCGCATGCGCATGATCGGCAGGCAGTACGACGAGCACTGGCGCGCCCACCTGTTTCCGGGTTTTGCCGAGGACATGGACTGGCAGCTCTTCAATGCCGCGCCGCCCGACCAGCGCCTGGCCGGTGCCCTGGAGATCGCTCCGGGCACCCCCTATGCGGTGTGGAACATGCACCCCGGCGTGCCGATCCAGCGGGGCCGACTGCCCAGCTGGCGCGCCCTCGCCTTCATCGCGCGGCGCCGGTCGCCGGGGCAGATCGAGGACATCGCGCAGCGGCTGACCACCGCGTGGTTCTTCCCGCACCTGGAGCGCGTGGCGCTGGTCTTCCATGGCGAGACCCTCATCGAAGAAGACGACGCCAGCGACGTCACCCACGTGATGCCCGCGCTCGAAACGATCGACGCACCACGCGGCCTCGCGCACTACGAGACCGTGCTGCGCCAGCGCTGCGACCCGGAAAAGGGCGCGCTCTACATGTTCCGAGACGATGAACTGGTGCCCCCGGGGGCCATTGGTCCATGGCTCGAACAGCCCGAAACCACCGAATCAGCGCTGGTGCGCAACATGCGCGAACGCGGCCGGCAAGCCCGCGACGAACTCAAGCAGATGGCGCTCGACGCCGGGCACAAGGCGCGCCATTTCAGGGAGCGCGCTCTTCCAGCGCCCTTCCAGCGCACACCCACCCTGCACGAGTTGCCCGGGTTCGTCGAGCAGGCGGATGCCTATGCCCGCGCGCAGCGCGCGCAAGGCGCTGTCGAGCGCGAACGCCTTCAGCGCGAAGCCGACGCCAACGCCAGCGAGTCGAGGAAGGTCGGCTTCGACACCGGCAAGCTGGTGCGCGAGCATGACCGCGCCGAGATCAAGGGGCCGCCGCGCGTGGATGGCGCGTCGGTGCTGCGCGGCTTCACGGGCATCGCAGCGGCCACGGGCACCGCGCCCATGCCGCCGGACCAGGTGGAATCGATGCGAAAAATGACAGAGGCCGGCGAGCGCGGCCTGCTCGCGCTGTACCGCGGCACTGCCCAGCATCAGGCCAGCGTCGATCCCCTGCCCCCCGAGCGGCTTGCGGCACTGCGTGCCCATGTGGCGTCGGTGCTCGCAGGCAGCCGCGATTTCACCGAGATGGACCTGACCGGCGCCGATCTCTCGGGCCTGGACCTGCGCGGCGCATGCTTTCGCCGCACGCTGCTGGAAAGCGCCGACCTGCGCGGCGTGCAATGCGACAGCGCCGATTTCAGCCAGGCCGTACTGGTGCGTGCGCAACTCTCGGGCGCCCGGTTTCATGACGCGGTGCTGCGCGACACGAACCTCGGAGGTATCGCCTGCGAACAGGCTGACTTCTCGCGCGCCGATCTCGAAGGCGCGAAGCTGGACAAGGTGACGCTTGCCGGCTGCAGCTTCGAGGGCGCGCGCCTGCACCATCTGCACCTGATCGATTCGCGGCTGCGCGGCTGCAACTTCGACGACGCCGACATTGCCTACGCCGGCTTCCTTTCCGACGTGACCATCGAAGGCTGCAGCTTTCGGCGCGCCCGCCTCTACAAGGCTGCCTTCCTGTCGTGCCGCGTGGCGCGGCTCGACTTCACCGGCGCTACGCTCGAAGCCTGCGCATGGACCCACACGCCGTGCGACGAGGGCATGGTGTTCGCGGCGGCCCTGCTGCGCACCACCTGCTTTGCCGGCAGCACCAGCCTGCGCGGCGCCAGCTTCGAGGCGGCCACGCTGGTGCAGTGCAGCCTGCGCGCGATGGCCATGGAAGATGCGCGGCTCGCCCGCGCCACGCTCGACACCTGCGACTTTTCTTCCTGCAACCTGAGCGGCGCCGACCTCGCCGAAGTGCAGGCGCCCGACAGCCTCTTCATTCGCGCCGACCTGAGCCGGGCGTCGCTGCGGGGCGCCAACCTGATGACCGCCAACTTCAACAAGGCCCTGCTGCCTAGCGCCGACCTGCGCGAGGCCAACCTGTTTCGCGCCGACATGTCGCAGATCCGCATCGACGGCACCACCGCCACCCAGGGTGCCTACATCGAGCAGACCAAGACCGTGCCGGCCCCGCGCGCGACGCCGATCCGATGAGCCCGCAGGAGCTGGTGCTTCACATCCGCAACGGCAAGCGCATGGAAGGAGAAGATTTCACCGGCATGCCGCTCGACGGCCTCGACCTTTCGGGCGGCATGTTCAGCGAATGCCGCTTCACGCGGGCCTCGCTCGCCGGCAGCCGGCTGGACGACTCGGTGTTCGAGCGCTGCACCTTCGATGACGCGACGCTGGCGTCGGGGCGGCTGGATGGCGTGTCGCTCCTGCGCTGCAGCCTGCGGGGGGTGGATGCGACCGCCAGCCATTGGCCGCGCACCGTCGTGACCGAGTCCGACCTGCGCGACGCGCGCTGCGCCGGTGCACAGCTGGCGGAAACGGTCTTCTACGGCTGCGAGCTGCACGGCGCCAGCTTCGAGCGCGCCACGCTCACCAAGACGATCTTCAACGACAGCCGCATGGGCAACGCGGACCTGCGCAATGCCTCGCTCACGAGCGCGGTGTTCTTCCGCAGCGACTTGCGCGAGGTCGCGTTCCAAACCGCGCGCTTCCACAACGCCGTGTTTTCCGAGGCCGACCTGCGCGGCCAGTCGTTCGCGGGGCAGGCCTTCGCGATGTGCCAGTTCACGGACGCGCGCATGTCCGGCTGCGTGTTCGAGGACGCGCAGCTCGCGCAATGCAACTTCAAGGGCGCAAGGCTCGACGGCGCGCGCATGGCCCGCGTGCAAGCGCCGCAAACCTTGTTCGTCGAGGCAGACCTGCGCGGCGCCGATTTCCGTGGCGCGGCGCTCGACCAGTCGCTCTGGGTCGACGCCTGGCTCGCGGGAGCCGACTTCTCCGGCGCGAGCCTGGAACAAGGCGTCTTCCTCCGCGCCCGCTGCGAGAACGCGAGCTTCGAGCGCAGCCGGCTCGTCTACGCCGATTTCTCCTGCGCGGACCTGCGCGGCGCGAACTTCGAGAAGGCCCGCTTCGAGCGCACCCAGCTGCACCGGGCCGAGCTGGGCGGCTCGCGCTGGAGCGACCGCATCGGTGTGCTCGACAACGACCCCCACCTGTACGAGGCAGAGCGCATCGCCCGCCAGCGCCCGGCCCGCGCCATCCGCCTCGACCGCAACGCCGAGGGTCGCCTCTCCATCGACGCAAAGGACATCGCATGACGATGAGCGCACGAAGCTCCCATTCCACCGCCCCCCCTGCAGACGTCCACGGCGAAAGCGAACTCGCCCCCCTGCTGCACAAGGCGCCGCCCGCCAAGCGGCAGGCCACCGCGCAGCCCCCGGGCATTTGCATGGCGAAGGTGTTGGCCAGCCATTCGGACGACAGCCACGATGTGGTCCCGACGGGAGAGACCCGGTCGCGGCCCTGTCGCCGCGCCGCCAGCTGCCTGCTGGTGCCCGCGCCGGGCGACATCGTCATGGTCGCAGGCCCTGACGAAGACGAGCTTTACCTGATCGCCGTTGTCGCACAGGCCGACCAGGGCCATGCGGTGCTCGCGGTGAACGGCGACCTGACCCTGGCGTCGAAGCACGGCGGCATCGCCGTGCGCAGCTCCGGCGCACTCGATCTGCAATCGGACACCGCCGTCGCCACCCGCGCACCCGAATGGAACCTCACGGCCGGGCGCGGCCTGTGCAAGGTCTCGGAGCTCGACTACCAGGGCGCCGAGGTGCGCTTCAGCGCGCTGGTCTCGCGTTTCGTGGGCCGCGCGTGCGAGGTGGTGCTCGACCGCCTTCACCTGCTCACCCGGTCGAGCTTCCGCTTGACCGAGGAAGTCGAACAGGTGCGCGCGGGCCAGATCGATATCCAGTCGTCGAGCACCTTGCGCCTGCATGCGAAGAACACGCTCGTCACCAGCAAGGAGCTGGTCAAGATCGACGCCGAGCAGATCCACATGGGCTGATGCCCGGAAAAGGAGCCCCCGCCATGTTTGCCAACTCCCAGATGATGGGCATGGACCTCGCCTTCCCCGATGTCTGCAAGACTCCGCCGGCCGTGCCCATTCCCTACCCCAACTTCGCGCTGGGACCGACCGCCATTCCCAATGCCTGGAACATCCTCTACGGCGGCACGCCGGCGCACAACCTTGCCACGATCACACCGATCACCAATGGCGACAACGCGGGCGTGATGATGGGCGTGGTGTCGCAGACCGTGATGGGTCCTTCGCGACACATCACGGGCGCGTTCACCGTGCTGCTGAAGGGCTCGCCCTGCACGCGCATGACGAGCCTGTCGGTGCAGAACCGCAGCAACATCGTCGGGATGCGGATCGTGCCGAGCCAGTGCAAGGTGCTGGTGCTGGCGGCTTGAGGCCGGGGCCTCCGGAGCTACTCCGCCTTCACCCCCGCCGTGCGGATCACCTTGCCCCACTTCGCCGTTTCAGCCGTGATGAAAGCATCGAATTCCTCCGGCGTGCTGCCCGCCGGAATGGTGCCCATCGCATCCAGCTTGGCGCGCGTGTCGTCGCTCCTGATGATGCGCGCCACCTCTTCCGACATGCGCTTGACGATGTCGCGCGGAGTGCCCGCCGGCGCCAGCATGCCGGCCCAGGTGCTGCCGGTGAAGCCCGCGAAGCCCTGTTCGATGAAGGTCGGCACATCGGGCGCTGCCGCCAGCCGCTTGTCGCCCGCCACGCCGATCAGCCGAACCTTGCCGGCCTTGGCCTGGTTGATGAGGCCCGTCGGCGCATCGAAGAAAAGCTGGATCTGCCCGCCCATCAGGTCCGTCAGCGCAGGCACCGCTCCGCGGTACGGGATGTGGATCATGTAGGTCTGCGTCAGCGACTTCCACAGCTCGGTGGTCAGGTGCGCAGCCGAGCCGTTGCCCGAGGAGCCGAAGCTCACCTTGCCCGGATTGGCGCGCGCATAGTCGATGAGCTCGCGCGCCGTCTTGAAAGGCGCATCGACGTTCACGGCCGCCAGCAGCGGCGACACGCCCATCAGCGAAACGCCGGTCAGGTCCTTGCGCGGGTCATACGGCAGCTTGGGGTACAGCGTGGTGTTGGCCGCATAGGCCGCGATGACGACGCCGAAGGTGGTGCCGTCGGGTGCCGCCTTGGCGATCGCATCGACGCCGATCAGGCTGTTGGCGCCGGGCTTGTTGTCGACGAGCACCGGCTGCCCCAGCTTCGTCTGCAGGCCGATCTGCACCAGCCGCGCCATCTGGTCGGTGAAGCCGCCGGGCGTGTAGGGCACGATCACGCGGATCGGCTTGCTGGGCCATGCGGTCTGCGCGAAGGACGGCAAAGCGAGGCTTGCTGCGGCGGTGGCAATCGTGAACCGGCGGCGGGACAGCGTGGTTTGGGGCATGGCGGAGGGGACCCTTCTTCGTTGCGTTGCTTCGGGAAATGGACCGGGCCATTCTCGAAGCGCCATCCGCCCATCCGGTCAGGGTTTGCCCGGCACCGCCAGCGGCAACCTCATGTCGAACCGCGCCCCGCCACCGCTCTCGTTCGCCGCCTCGATCCGCCCGCCATGCGCATGCACCACAGCCTGCGAGAGCGCCAGCCCTAGCCCGAGGCCCGGTGTCTTCTCGTCCGAGCGCGCCGTGGCGCCGCGGTAGAAGCGCTCGAAGAGGTGAGGCATTTCGTCGCCGCGTATGCCGGGGCCACTGTCGGCCACGCTGATGACGGCCTCGCTCGCCTCGGTGTCCGCCCGCAGGCTCACACGCACCGTGGTATCGGGCGGAGAGAACTTCAGGGCGTTGTCCAGCAGGTTGGCCAGCGCGAGGCTGGCCGCGCCACGGGCGAAGCGCGCGGCCACGGGCGAAGCGGGCGCCAGCGACAGGGCAAGGCGCCGCTCGCGCGCCAGTGGTTCAAGCCGCCTCAGGGCCTCTTCGGCGAGCTGATTCAGCGACACCGTTTCCACCGCGTCGCGCTCCTGGCCGGCGTCGAGGCGGGCCAGCACCAGCAGTTCTTCGACCAGCAGCGTGAGCGACTCGACCTCCTCCAGCGAAGAGCGCAGCGTTTCCACATACGCGGCCGGTTCGCGCGGCCGGCGCAGTGCCAGTTCGAGTTCGGTGCGCAGGCGCGACAGCGGCGAGCGCAGCTCGTGCGAGGCATCCGACGTGAAGCGCCGCTGCGCTTCCATTCCTTGCTCGATGCGCGCCAGCATGTCGTTGAGCGTGTCCACCAGCCGGCCGATCTCGTCGCGCGTGCCGGGGTGCGGCAGCCTTTCGCCGAGGTTCGCGTCGCCGATGCGGTGAGCCTGCCGCACCACGTCGTCGATGGCGCCGAAGGCACGCCGGGTGATGAGCGCGCCCGCTGCGCCCAACGCCAGCAGCAGCGCTCCGCCGAGGATGATGAACAGCACGCTGGCCATGGCCACGGTGCGGTTCACGTCGTCCAGCGAGCCGGCCACCTGCACCGCCAGCAGCGAGGCACGGCCCGGCACGGGCACCGAGACCATGCGCGTGGGTTCCTCGCCGTAGCCGTCGAGCGTTTCGAACACGGTTTCGCCCGCCGCGAGCCGCTCGCGCAGCACGGCCGGAATGGGCAGCTGCGCCTCGCCGAGGTTGCTGCTGCGCGCGAGCACGCGGCCGTCGGCATCGACGATCTGCACCAGCCGGTCGAGCCGCACGAATGACGGCGCGCCCGGGCCCGGCGGCGCTTCGTGGACGATGACCGTGTCGCCCTCGCCGGCCGACAGCAGCATGCCCATTTCGGTCTCGGCCAGTGCCAGCAGCGCAGCATCGAGCTCACGGTGCACGTTGCGCGAGAACACGAGGTACGAGCCGAAGGCGGCGACCGCCATCACCACCACGATCGCGCTGACGTGCGCGAGCGCCAGCCGCTTGCGGAAACTAAGCATGCGCAACGCCACCGGTGCTGCCGTCGTCCGCCAGCGCCAGCCTGAAGCCGCGCCCGCGCACGGTCTGGATCAGCGGCGCGGCCGGCGGCGCATCGACCTTGCGGCGCAGGTTGCTGATATGCACGTCGATCAGGTTGTCGATGGCGATCAGGTCGTCCTTCCACACCTGCTCGGCCAGGCGCGAGCGGCTGACCACCTCGCCGGCATGGCGCAGCAGTATCTGCAGGATCGCGAACTCCTTGTGGGTCAGCTCCAGCACCGAGCCGCCGCGCAGCACGCGCTGGCTCATCGGGTCGAGGCTCAGGTCGACCAGCGAAAGCACCATCGGGCGCACGAGCTCGGAGCGGCGCAGCAGCGCGCGCACGCGGGCCAGCAGTTCGTCGAAGGCGAAGGGCTTGGTCAGGTAGTCGTCGGCGCCGGTGTTGAGGCCGGCCACGCGGTCGCTGAGCGCGTCGCGGGCGGTGAGCATGAGCACGGGCGTCTTGCAGCCGCGCTGGCGCAGGTCGCGGCACAGGGTGAGGCCGTCCTTTCCGGGCAGCATCCAGTCGAGCACGATCAGGTCGTAGGCGACGACGAAAGCCTCCTCGTCGCCCTCCTCCGCGGTATGCACCACGTCGACCACGAAGCCCTCTTCCTGCAGGCCCCGGGCCAGCAGCCGGGCGGCCTTGCGGTCGTCTTCGATCAGCAGAATTCTCATGGCGCGGATCATGCCGCGTGTTCCTGACTGCCGGCCACCGGGCCGATCCTTAAGAGAACTTCAGGATTTCTTGGGAGCTTCTTCAGGCGCCTTTTCTTACGCTCCCCGGCAGGAGACGGGAGCGGATCGAGGGCATGGGAAGGCGTCCCGTGCACGGCGCGCCCGTCCCGCGAGATCCGTATCGTGATGAAGAAGAAATCCCTCTACCAGATCACCCCCGCGCGCATCGTCTTCGGCGTGATGACCTGCGCGGCCCTGTGCGTTGACTCCTTCGACGGCGCCGCCCATGCAGCCACCACCGTGGCCGCCGCCCCCGCGCCGATGCTGGTGCGCCAGGGCAACCGCCTGAGCGTGCCCGCCGGCTCGCCGCTGCGCGATCGCCTGCTGGTCGCCACGGTCGGCCAGGACACGCTGCCGCACGAGGTGAGCCTGCCCGCCACGGTGGAAGCCAATCCGGCCAATACCGCCAACATCCTCCCGCCGCTGACCGGCCGGCTGCTCGAGCTGAAGGTGCGCCTGGGCGACACCGTCAAGCGCGGCCAGGTGCTTGCGACGATGAGCTCGCCCGACCTCGCGCAGGCCGTGGCCGACGCGCAGAAGGCTCGCGACGCACTCGACCTCGCGCAGCGCGCGCTGGTGCGCGCGCGCGGCGTGAACGAGGCAGGCTCCAACGCCGCGAAGGACGTGGAAGCCGCCAGCAGCAGCGTCGCCCAGCAGAAGGCCGAGCTTCAGCGCAGCGAGGCGCGCCTGCGCAGCCTGGGCGCGGACGCGAGCGGCGCCCAGGCCGGCCAGGTGCTGAAGATCGTCGCGCCCACGTCCGGCACGGTCACGGCGCTGAACGCGGCCGCCGGCTCCAGCCTGAACGACGCCAACGCGGTGCTGATGACGGTGTCGAACCTGGATTCGGTCTGGGTCACGGTCAACGTGCCCGAGGGCGTGGTCGGCACGGTCGCGCCTGGGCAGAACGTGGTGGTCACGCTGGCGGCCTACCCGGGGCGCAGCTTCACTGGCAAGGTGGCCTTCGTGAGCGCGGTGCTCGACGCGGACACGCGCCGCGCCCGCGCGCGCATCGTCTTCGCCAACCCCGACGGCATCTTCAAGCCCAACATGTACGCGACGGCCGTGCTGGGCGTGCCGCAGGGCGTGCAGCCGCAGGTGCCGGCATCGGCGCTGCTGATGAACAACGACAGCGTGAGCGTCTTCGTCGAGGCCGAGCCCTGGACCTTCGTGCGCCGCACGGTGGAGCTGGGCCGGGAAGACGGCGACAAGGTTCGCATCCGCAGCGGCCTGGCCGCCGGCGAGCGCGTGGTGGTCCGCGGTGGTGTGCTGCTGAATGATTAATCTCATCATCACCCAGTTCTTCCGCCGCAGGCACCTGGCCTGGGCGATGTCGGTGGCGCTCGTGCTCTTCGGCGCGTGGTCATGGACGCAGATGACGGTGGAGGCCTACCCCGACCTCGGCGACGTGAACGTGCAGGTGACCACGCAGGTCAACGGCCTGGCCGCCGAGGAGATCGAGCAGCAGATCACCACGCCGCTGGAGCGCGCGCTGAGCAACACGCCGGGGCTGGCCTCGATCCGCTCGAGCAGCACCTTCGGGCTGTCGCTGATCACGCTGACCTTCAAGGACGGCACCGACGACTACTTCGCGCGCCAGCGCGTGACGGAGCGCATCGGCCAGGTCAGCCTGCCCTCGGGCGCGCAGCCCGGCCTGGGGCCGGTGGCGGGGCCGGCCGGCGAGATCTACCGCTACACGCTGGAGTCGGACACCAGGAACCTGATGGAACTGTCGGAGCTGCAGCGCTGGAAGGTGATTCCCGCGCTCAAGCAGGTGGCGGGCGTGGTCGACATCAACAACTTCGGCGGCTTCACCCGAGAGTTCCAGCTGGAACTCGACCCGGCGCGCCTGCAGAAGTACGGGCTGGTGCTCAACGACGTGGTCACGGCCATCAACAACAACAGCGCCAACGCCGGCGGCGGGCGCATCGCGCGCGGCGACCAGAGCTACGTGGTGCGCGGCATCGGCCAGATCCGCACGCTGGACGACCTGGGCACGGTGGTGGTGGCGCAGAGCAACGGCTCGCCGGTGCAGGTGCGCGACCTGGGGCGGCTGCAGTTCGGCCACCAGGAGCGCGGCGGCATCCTGGGCAAGGACACCAACCCGGACACCATCGAGGGCATCGTGCTGATGCTCAAGTACGAGAACCCCTCGCGCGTGCTGGAGGGTGTGCACAAGAAGATCGACGAGCTGCAGGCCGAGCTCGCGCCCATGGGCGTGAAGATCGTGCCCTACATCGACCGCGACGACCTGGTGAAGCTCACCGTCGACAAGGTGACGCACACGGTGCTCGAAGGCATGGCGCTGGTGTGCTTCGTGCTCATTCTTTTCCTGGGCAGCCCGCGCAGCGCGGTGGTGGCTGCCGTGGCCATTCCGATGTCGCTGGTGACGGTGTTCATCGTGATGCACTTCACCCGCATGCCGGCCAACCTGTTCTCGCTGGGCGCGATCGACTTCGGCATCATCGTGGACGGCGCCATCGTGGTGATGGAGGCCATCCTGCGGCGCCGGGAAGAAGAACCGCACGCCACGCTCACCGAGGGCAACATCCTCGAAACGGTGAGCCACGTGTCGGGACCGATCTTCTTCGCGACGCTGATCATCATCACGGCCTACTTCCCGCTGTTCGCGTTCGAGCGGGCCGAGGGCAAGCTGTTCAAGCCGATGGCCTTCACGGTCGGCTACGCGCTGGTGGGTGCCCTGCTCTGCGCGCTCACGCTCATTCCGAGCCTGGCCTACGTGGCGCTGCGCAAGCCGAGCAAGCCCTTCGTCAACAAGCCGCTGGTGTGGCTCACCGGTGCGTACCGGCGGGTGCTGGCGCGGCTGCTGGAGGTGCCGGCCATCGCCTACGGGCTGAGCGTGGCGGCGCTGGCCGCGGTGGTGGTGCTGGGTGCCACGGCCGGGCGCGAATTTTTGCCCGACATCGACGAAGGGGCGTTGTGGCTGCAGGTGCAGCTGCCCTCGGGCCTGTCGCTGGACAAGGCCAGCGAGATGGCGACCGAGCTGCGGCACGTGCTGCTCGAATACCCGGAAGTCTCGTACGTGGTGACGCAGTTGGGCCGCAACGACGATGGCACCGACCCGTGGACGCCCTCGCACATGGAGGTGCCGGTGGGTCTCAAGCCTTATGGCGAGTGGCCGGCCGGGGTGAAGAAGGCCGACTTCGTGCGCACCCTGACCGAGCGCTTCGCGCGCATGCCGGGCTTCGACGTGGGCATCAGCCAGCCCATCATCGACGGCGTGAACGACGCCGTGGGCGGCGCGCACAGCCCGCTGGTGCTGCGCATCTACGGCGACGACCTGAAGGAAAGCCGGCGCATCGGCAACCAGATCGTCGACCTGCTCGAAACGGTGCGCGGCACCGCCTCGGCGTCGCTGTTCCAGGAGCCGCCGATTCCGCAGGTGGTGATCCAGCTCAACCGCGAGGCGGCGGCGCGCTTCGGCGTGAACGCGAACGACGTGGCCAGCCTGATCCAGACCGGCATCGGCGGCGCGCCTGTCATCACCGTGTACTCGGGCAACCGCACCTACAACGTGTCGGTGAAGATGCCCGGGAGCGCCAAGGGCAATACCGAGGCCATCGGTTCGCTGCTGCTCAACAGCTCCAGCGGGGCCAAGGTGCCGCTCGCGCAGGTGGCCGACATCCGCCTGCAGACCGGCGAAAGCACGATCTCGCACGAGATGAACGAGCGCCAGATCACGGTGCGCGTGGACAACCGCGACCGCGACCTCGCCTCCTACCTCGACGAGGCGCGCGATCGCATCGCGAAGGAAGTGAAGTTCGACCCCACGAAGTTCCGCCTGCAATGGGCCGGCCAGTTCGAGAACCAGCAGCGCGCGCAGGCCCGGCTGAGCGTGTCGCTGGCCATCGTGGTGAGCATCATGGCGGTGCTGCTGTTCTTCCAGTTCGGGAAGATCCGGCAGGTGGCGCTGATCCTCGGCGTGGTGCCTATGGCCACGCTGGGCGGGCTGATCGCAGTGCACGTGGCGGGTGAAACGCTCAACGTGGCAACGGCCGTGGGCTTCATCGCGCTCTTCGGTGTCTCGATACAGAACGGGATCATCATGGTCGCCAACTTCCGCCGCGTGCGCGGCGAAGGTCTGGAGCTGCAGGCCTCGGTGCTCGAAGGCGCGACCGAGCGGCTGCGGCCGGTGCTGATGACGGCCACGGTGGCATCGGTGGGCATGCTGCCGGCGGCGTTGGCCACTGGCGTGGGCACCGACGTGCAGCGCGGGCTGGCCACGGTGGTGGTCGGCGGGCTGGTGGTGTCGACGCTGCTGACGCTCTTCATCCTGCCCACGCTGTACTTCGCGATGGAACGCGTGTTCGAACGCAAGGGCTGGGGCACGCGCTCGCGGCGCGACCGCTAGGAAAGCAGAACAAGCAATGACGACAAAGAAGACAAACCTGGCGACGCCCGTGGCGGCCGGCATCGCGGCGATGCTGCTGGCCGGCTGCGCGGTCGGCCCCGACTACGCCCGCCCGCAGTTGAATCTGCCTCAGCAGTACACGCCCGCGCCACCTGTAAGCAAGGAAGCCGAAGGCGTGCCGCTGGCGCGCCTGTCGCCCGATCTCGACGTGCCGGCCCAGTGGTGGCAGGCCTTCCGCAGCGAGCCGCTGAACGCGCTGGTCACGCAGAGCCTTGCCGGCAACCCGACCATCGAGGCGGCCGACGCCGCCCTTCGCGCGGCGCAGGAGAACGAAGCCGCCGACCGCGCCGCCTCCTGGCCCAGCGTGGCGCTGGGCTATTCGCCGACGCGGCAGCGCGTGGCCAGCGCGGTGGCGAGCCCGGTGTCGTCCAACGCGAGCCTGTACACGCTGCACACGGCGCAGGTGACGGTGTCGTACACGCCCGACGTGTTCGGTGCCACCCGCAGGCAGGTGGAAGGCGCGCAGGCCAATACCGAGCTGCAGCAGTTCCAGGGCGTTGCCGCAAAGCTCACGCTCAGCAGCAACGTGGTGACCGCCGCGATCACCGAGGCCTCGCTGCGCGCGCAGCAGGCCGCCACGCTGAAGATCATCGCGGGCCAGAAGGAAGTGCTCCAGGCCTACCGCAAGCAGCTGGCGCTGGGCCAGGTGGCGCCAGCCGACGTCGACGCGCAGGAAGCCGCGCTGGCCGCCACCGAGGCCACGCTGCCGCCGCTGGACCGGCAACTGGCGCAGCAGCGCAACCTGTTGGCCACGCTGGCGGGCCGCTTCCCGAGCCAGGGCGTGGAGGCGCGGTTCGATCTGGATGCGCTGCAGCTGCCGACGGAACTGCCGCTGACCCTTCCTTCCAGCCTGGTCGAGCATCGCCCCGACGTGCGTGCCGCCGAAGCGCAGCTGCAGGCCGCCAGCGCCGCCATCGGCGTGGCGGTCGCGGCGCGGCTGCCGAACGTGACGCTTGGCGTGAACTCGTACGGCTCCTCGGCCTACCGGCTGGCGGACCTGTTCAAGTCGTCATCGCTCTTCTGGACGGTGGCCGCGAGCGTGACGCAGCCCATCTTCGACGGCGGCGCGCTCAAGCACCGCGAGGCAGCCGCGCGCGCCTCCTTCGACCAGGCAGCCGCGCAGTACCGCGCGACGGTGCTCGCCGCCTTCCAGGACGTGGCCAATACGCTGGAAGCCATCGATGCCGACACCCGCGCGCTGCAGGCGGCGGTGAAGGCCGAGCGCACGGCTTCGCAGAGCCTGGCGCGCACGCAGGCGCAGGTGCGGCTGGGCGATGCCAGCGCGCTCTCGCTGCGCATTGCCCAGCAGGCCCAGCAGCAAGCACTGCTGAATCTCGTACAGGCCCGTGCGCTGCGGCTGACCGATGCCACCGCCCTCTTCCAGGCGCTCGGCGGCGGCTGGTGGAATGCGCCACAACCTGCCATCGTCTCGTCTTCTTCCATTTCCACCGCATCGCCATGAACATCATCCGCCACGACATGGGCCCCCGCTTCAGCGAGATGGTGACCGTCGACCTGGGCGCTGCGCGCCTGCTGTACCTCTCCGGCCAGGTGGCCGAGAACCCTTCGCTCGACATCACCGGGCAGATGCGCGAGATCCTGCGCCACATCGATCGCCTGCTCGCCACCCAGGGCGCGACCAAGCAGGACCTGGTGAGCGTGACGATCTACCTGCGCACCGTGGGCGACTACGCCGCGATGAACTCGGTGTGGGACGAATGGGTGCCCGCCGGCCACACGCCGGCGCGCGCCACGGTGGGGGCGAAGCTGATCGACTCCGAGTACCGCGTCGAGATCCAGGCCACGGCGGCCATCACCGCGATGGGGCCGACGCCGTGATGCGCACGGTCGTTCTTTGGGGGCTGATGCTGGGCGGCTGCTCGGCCTTCGATGCGCATTCCTTCGACCGTTCCGCCGGCTGGCGGGCCGCGCAGGTCGTCAGCGTCGGGCGCACGAGCGATCTGGCAGCCACTGCCGATCGCGATTGCGGTGCAGACGGCGGTGCCGCGACACCCTACGCCGTCGTGCGCTACCGCTACGGCGGCGTGCACACGCGCTCGGTAGGCACGGGGCGATGGCCTCAAGGCGCCGAACTCAAGGTCGGCGATGCGGTGGAAGTGAACATCCTCGACTGCGCGGCACCCTTGGCACTGCTGGCGCCGGTGGGTCAGAGCGGCAGCAGCTCGGGCACGCCGTCGCGCTGAAGCCAGCCCTCGAACTCGTCGGACAGCCGCCGCGCTTCGCGCGTGGCACGGCCCCACGCGGCGATGCGTGCCTGCGCGTCGTTCGCGAAGTGGATGAAGTCCTTGCGGTCGGGGAGCTTGCCGTTGGGCAGCGAGCGCACCCAATCGGGGTCGGGCGCGAGCAGCACCATGCGGTCGAGGAAGCCGCTGGCCTTGTGGCGCCAGCGCAGCCCCTTGTCGAGCCAGCCCGGCACCACCGCCTGCTGGAAATGCGGATACAGCACGATGCCCTCGTCGGCCGGCTGGTAGTCCAGGTGCAGGTGGTAGTCGGTGATGCCGCCGTCCCAGTAGGCGCCGCGCGGCGCGCCGGGAATGTCGTGCACCGCAGCCAGCAGGAACGGAATGGAGCACGAGGCCTGCAGCACCATGTTGAAGTTGGCCTCGCTCAGTGCATGCTGGCGCGTGCGGAAGTCGCGCGTACCGAAGGGCAAGGAGGCGCCGGGCGTGGAAAACACGCAGCGCTCCAGCCACGCGCCCAGGCTCCTGCGGTGCAGGCTGTTGGTCGCGAAGGCACCCAGGTAGCCGACGGGAGTGCGCGCCCTGCCCTCGCGCCCGAGGATGTGGCGCCCGCGCGAAGTCACCACGTGCAGGCGGTAACGCGGATGGTTCAGCACCTCGCCGATGCGCCCGCCATAGAAGTCTTCGAGGCTCTGGGCGAACTTGTCGCTGAGCTGGCGCGGGCTGAGCCGCTTCTGTCCCGGCGGCACCTCGAACTGCTGGTGCACGTAGTCGTGCTCGAAGCGTTCGAAAGCGGTGTCAGGGTCGGCCAGGCAGGCCGTCGACAGCCGCCACGCGCCGATGGAGGCGCCCACCAGATGCACCTGCTGGCTCGACTGCGTGAGCCAGCGCCCGAAGATGAAGCGGTCGAGCGGCCCGAGGATCAGCCCCTTGGGACCGCCTGCCGCGCCGGGGATGGTGCGCACGTCCTGCGAGCGCAGGCCGTGCCGTTCGATGTGCTTGCGGGCCGCGGGGCCGGCGTAGATGCGCAGGGCTTTCATGCCGGATGCTTCCGCAAGAACCGTGCGTTGCCGACTACTTGCGCAACCCCTGCAGCTTGGCAAACGCGCTCGCCATCTGCCCCGCCGGCTGCGGCGAGTTGTCGCGCCGGCCTTGCTGCTGCTGGCCGCGCCCTGCCCCTTCGAAACGGTTGTCGCGCGGGCCGTCACGGCGCGCGGGCGCTGCATCGAGCTTCATCGACAGGCCGATGCGCTTGCGCGCCACGTCCACTTCCATCACCTTGACCTTGACGATGTCGCCGGTCTTGACGACTTCGCGCGCGTCGTTCACGAACTTGTGGCTCAGCTGGCTCACGTGGACCAGGCCGTCCTGGTGCACGCCGAGGTCGACGAAGGCGCCGAACTGGGCCACGTTGCTCACGGTGCCCTCGAGGATCATGCCCTCGGCCAGGTCCGAGATGTCATCCACGCCGTCGTTGAAACGCGCCACCTTGAAGTCGGGGCGCGGGTCGCGGCCCGGCTTCTCGAGTTCGCCCAGGATGTCCTTGACCGTGATGACGCCGAATTTCTCGTTGGCGAACAGCTCGGGCTTGAGCGCCTTGAGCATGTCGGCGCGGCCCATCAGCTCGGCAATCGGCTTGCCGGTCTTCACGATGATCTGCTCGACCAATGGATAGGTTTCCGGGTGCACGCCGGTGATGTCCAGCGGGTCGGTGCCGCCGCGGATGCGCAGGAAGCCCGCGCTCTGCTCGAAGGCCTTGGGGCCGAAGCCGGTCACGTCGAGCAGTTGCTTGCGGGTGGAGAACGCACCATTGGCCTCGCGCCAGCGCACCACGGCCTTGGCCACGCTGCCCGACAGGCCCGAAACGCGCGACAGCAGCGGCACGCTGGCCGTGTTCAGATCCACGCCCACCGAGTTCACGCAGTCTTCGACCACGGCCTGCAGCGTGCGTGCGAGTTCGCTCTGGTTCACGTCGTGCTGGTACTGGCCCACGCCGATGCTCTTGGGATCGATCTTCACGAGTTCGGCCAGCGGGTCTTGCAAACGTCGCGCGATGGAGGCTGCGCCGCGCAGGCTCACGTCGACATCGGGCATTTCCTGCGAGGCGAATTCACTGGCGGAGTACACCGAAGCGCCCGCCTCGCTCACCACGACCTTCTCGACCTTGATTTCCGGCGCGCCGGCCTGCGCGGCCATCTTGGCGAGCAGCTTGATGAGGTCGGCGGCCAGCTTGTCGGTTTCGCGGCTGGCGGTGCCATTGCCGATGGCGATCAGGTTCACGCCGTGCTTGGCGCACAGCTTGCCCAGCGTGTGCAGCGAGCCTTCCCAGTCCTTGCGCGGCTCGTGCGGGAACACGGTGGCGGTCTCGACCAGCTTGCCGGTGGAATCGACCACGGCCACCTTCACGCCGGTGCGGATGCCAGGGTCCAGGCCCATCACGACACGCGGTCCGGCCGGCGCAGCCAGCAGCAGGTCGCGCAGGTTGTCGGCAAACACCTTGATGGCGACCTTCTCCGCGTCTTCGCGCAGGCGGGTGAACAGGTCACGCTCGGTCGACAGCGCCAGCTTCACGCGCCAGGTCCAGGCCACGCACTTGCGCAGCAGGTCGTCCGACGGGCGGCCCGCATGGCTCCAGCCCAGGTGCAAGGCGATGCGGCCTTCGGCGATGCTCGGCTTGCCCGGTTCGGGCTCGACCGGCAGCACCAGCTTTGCATCGAGGATGTCGAGCGCGCGGCCGCGGAAGACGGCCAGCGCGCGGTGCGATGGCACACGGCCAATGGGCTCGTCGTACTCGAAATAGTCGCGGAACTTGGCGACGTCGGCGTTGTTCTCGTCCTTGCCGGCCATCAGGCTGGACTTGAGCAGGCCTTCGTTCCAGAGCCATTCGCGCAGGCCCTGGACCAGAGCAGCGTCTTCGGCCCAGCGCTCGGAAAGAATGTCGCGCACGCCGTCGAGCACGAGCGGCACGGTGGAGAAATCGGGGCCCGGCTTGCCGTCGTCCAGCGTGGTGGCGGGCTGCAGGAAGGCCTTGGCTTCCACGGCCGGGTCCAGCATGGGGTCGGCCAGCAGCTTGTCGGCCAGCGGCTCGATGCCGAATTCGCGGGCGATCTGGCCCTTGGTGCGGCGCTTCTGCTTGAACGGCAGGTACAGGTCTTCGAGCTCCTGCTTGGTGGGTGCGAATTCGATCGCGGCGCGCAGTTCGGGGGTCAGCTTGCCCTGCTCGTCGATGGCCTTGAGCACGGCGCCGCGGCGGTCTTCAAGTTCGCGCAGGTAGGAAAGGCGAGCTTCCAGCTCTCGCAGCTGCACGTCGTCGAGGCCGTCTGTGACCTCCTTGCGGTAGCGGGCGATGAATGGAACCGTGGCGCCGCCGTCGAGCAGTTCGACGGCGGCCTTCACCTGGTTCTCGCCGACCTTGATCTCGGCGGCGAGCTGGCGAATGATTTTCTGCATGCTTGAGCGCGTCCCTGGCAAAGCGCGGAAGTTTGCCATAGGCGCTCGGTGCCCGGCCGGGGCCGTCCGGCGGGGCGCGTTACAGCATGCTTTCCGCTTCGGGCCGGGTGCCGGCCTGCGCCCGGCTTGGAACCACCAGTTGCACACACAGTCCACGGGGCACGATATTCGCCAGCGTCAGTTCGCCGCCAATGGCGTCGGCCCGCGTGCGCATGCTGCGCAGGCCCTTGCCCATCGAGGCGGAAGAGGCACTGCGGGCAGCCCCCAGGCCGCGGCCATCGTCGTGCACCTCCAGCACCAGCCCTTGCGGGTGGGACTGGATGCCGAAGCGCAGTTCGACGCGGGTCGCACGGGCGTGCCGCAGCGCATTGGACAGCGCTTCCTGCGCCACCCGGCAGATCTGCATGGCGGTTTCTGGCGGCACCGAATGGGTTTGTGTCTCGCTTGAGATGTTCCATACCAGCGCGATGCCCAGCCGGTCGAATGCGGGCTGCAGCCGGTAGCGCAGATGGGCCAGCCGCTCGACGACGGTGGCGGAGGTCTGGTCGTCGAGGTCGTCCACCGTCATCTGGAGTTCGAGCAGGCAGGTTTGCAGGGCCATCGACAGGCTGCCTGGGCCGGTGAACCGGGGGTCCTGGCTGGCCAGCAGCGCTACCAGCCGCGAGCCGACCCCGTCGTGCAGGTCATGAGCGATGCGCCGCCGCTCGGTCATCACCTCCTGCGAGGGCCCGTGGCTTTCCGCGCGGTGCCGGGAAACGAGCCAGATGCCGACGACCGTGGCAAGCACCCCCAGGTTCAGCGCCTGCATTGCCCAAAATGTGAATGGCATGTCATTCCCCATCAAGTTGGCGGCCGATGCAGCCCGGATCACCTGCGCGGTCACCGGGGTCAGATGCAGCGCCGCCGCCAGGCCAGCCCACATCAGCAACCGCCTGCGCGAGATGCGCAAGCGCAGCCACATCAACAGCACGCCCCACGAGCCGATCGACAGCCACACGAACTGGTCTTCCAGAAAGTGCGGTAAATGAAGGACCTGCGGCGAGAGCATGGCATGGCCTACAGGAGCCCCCTGTGGGAGGCAAAGCTCACGGCCTGCGCGCGGGTATGGGCGTGCAGCTTGCGGTAGATGTTTTTCACATGCGCATTCACCGTCTGGGCGCTGATGGTGAGTTGCAGCGCGATCTCTTCGGTTACGTAGCCCGTCGCCACAAGTCGTAACACTTCGCGCTCGCGCGTGGATAACGTCGCCTTGCTCTCAGGTGGACGTACCGGGTTCACGTTGGAACGCTTGTGATCGAGGTGCACGAGCAGCCGCCGCGCCAGCCGGGGGGTGATGGCGGCCCCGCCGTTCACCACCTGCAGCACGGCCTGGGCATAGCTCTGGAACCACGCGTTCTTGACCAGGTAGCCGGAGGCGCCAAGCTCGAAGGCGTGCAGCACCTGGGGTTCGTCCTCGAGCGCCGAGATGACAATGATCTCCGCCGCGCTGCGATGCCGCTTGGCCTCTTCGATGAGCTCGAATCCACTTCCGTCACCGAGGCGGATGTCGACCATCAGCACGTCGAACTCATGCTGCATCAGCAATCGTCGCCCTTCGCGCAGCGTGCCGGCCTGCCCCTCGAGCTGGATGCGTAGGTCGCCCAGCAGTTCCTGGGCGATGACGCGACGCACGAAGGGGTCGTCGTCCACCAGCAGGACGCGCACGGGTTTGGTGTGCTGCCCGGTAAGAAAATCGGGCCATGGGAGCGTGTCGGCGGACGGCGCGAGCAGCCCGCCAAACTGACCGGGGTTGGCATAGTGCTTAGCCCCATTCCCTGTTTCCGTCAACGAAATGTCGAGATCGCTTTCCATTCCAGCCCCTTTGTGACAATTAATGCACTTTGTTCGTGTCGAAAAGTTAATCCATTTCTATTCAGATTTCGAGTTTCGGCTTTTTTGATTACTTTGGTTGCATCTTGTTTCCATTGATTTTCGATGTCAACTGAAAGTTGTAATTTCCATGTTGGCGTCGCGTGAAAGGACGCCTTCCGATGCCAGCGGAGAGGGAGCAAACCACTACTTTCGTCATAGCCTTGCACTACCCAGCATGAGACATCTTTGGCTGGTTTCCCGACCCGGAAACTGCGCTCCGGTCATGGCGAAAGCATCTAAACCGCGCCGCTGCCCGAGCCAAGGCCGGATCGTCCGGTGATCGAGCGGGCGGCGCGGGACTTCGGATCGGCGGGCGCGACGGCAAGCGGTTCGGCGACCACGCAGGGCCAGGTAACCAGCATGGCCGCGACAACCGGCAACGGCCTTGCAACAGGCGGAGCGTTCCCGTGGCCGAGGGCACGCGCTGCCTTACCCTTCGCGGATGACCTCATTCGCCCGTGCACTGCGCGCACTGCTCCGCGCCATCGGTATCGTGCTCGTCGTTCCCGTGCTGCTCTTCGAGGAGTGGGGCTGGGAGCCACTGGCCGCGCTCGCCGCGCGGCTGTCCCGCCTGCCCTTCTGGGCAGCGCTCGAAGAACGGCTGCGCCGCCTGCCGCCCTGGGGCGCATTGCTGGCTTTCTTCGTGCCGGTTGTGCTGCTGCTGCCGGTAAAGGTACTGGCGCTCTTTCTCTTCAGCCGCGGGCACGCGGCCAGCGCCCTCACCGTGCTCGTGCTGGCCAAGCTGGTGGGCACGGCCATCGTCGCGCGGATCTTCCAGTTGGTCGAAGGGCCGTTGATGCGCATTCCGTGGTTCGCCCGTTGGTATCCGCGATGGAAGGCATGGAAAGACAAGGTGCTCACGCTCGTTCGCCAGAGTCGGCCCTGGCGCGTGGTGCGGGCGTTGAACCGGCGCATCTCGCGCGGCTGGCGGCGGCTTAGGGAAGGTTGAGTAGTTATTTTTACCCGGATATATTGCAGTCTTCATTTAACCCGGGTAATATTTGGAGCATGAACCTCTCAGCAGAAAGCCGGCGAGCCATCTCCCGCCAGTACAAGGAAAGCGCGCGACCGGCCGGCGTATTCGTCATCCGCAACAGGTTGACCGGCCGGGCCTATGTGGCCGGCAGCCTCGACGTCGAAGGCGCCATGAACCGCGCCCGCTTCGAGCTGAACATGCACTCGCACCGCAACAAGGCGCTTGGGCAGGACTGGATCGCGCACGGCGCCGATCGGTTCACCTTCGAGGTGATCGACCGGGTCAAGGAAAGCGAAGACCCGGCCTTCGACCGCGCGGCGGAACTCGAGAAACTCCTCGCGCTCTGGCGCGAAGAACTCCAGTGCGACGGCGACAAGGGCTACAACACGCCATCCGCCCCGGCGGCCGAAAAAAGCCTGCCGCAAATCAACGCCGCGCTTCTTGCGCCTTGCCTCGACGACACACCAAACGCCTGAGCCGTTCAACGGGTAGATTACGCACCTCGTTTCGAACGGACCGGAAGAAAGAACAATGCCCTCCGACACGCCACCCACCAACCTGATCGTTTTTGCCGGTTTCAAGTGCATTGCCCAGGGAAGCACCGCCGACGTGCTCGCGCAGTTGCGCGAGCGCAAGGACGACACGCCCTACCTCGTGTTCGACGAGCAGACCGGCGAGCCGCTCGACTTCGACGTGCACAACCGGGCCGGCCTCGTGCCGCACGCCGCCGGTACAGAGGCCCATGAAGACACGCCCCGCGGCGTAGGCCGTCCGAAGCTGGGCGTGGTCGCGCGCGAAGTCACCCTGCTTCCGCGCCACTGGGACTGGCTCAACCGCCAGCCCGGCGGCGCATCGGTCGCGCTGCGGCGCCTGGTGCAGGAGGCTAGCCGCGTCAACGCCGACCGCGACGCCGTGCGCGCTTCGCGCGAGGCCACCTATCGCTTCATGACCGCGATTGCCGGCGCCCTGCCCGGCTTCGAGGAAGCCACGCGCGCGCTGTTCGCCGGCGAGCGCAATCGCTTCGAAGGACTCATCGACGCCTGGCCCGTGGACCTGCGCTCCCATCTTCAAAAATTGTCAGCCGCCGGCTGGAGCACTCCCGCATGAGAGCAACCCCCGAGACTTCCGCAACCGGCCGCAGCGGCCTTCAGGGCGTGCCCGTGGCGCCCGTGGGCGCAACGCGTCCGTTGTGGAAGGTCTTTCTTTTCTTCCTCGCGCCGATGCTGCTCAGCAACATCCTGCAATCGCTCTCGGGCACGCTCAACAACGTCTACGTGGGGCAGATGCTCGGCGTGGGCGCGCTGGCCGCCGTGTCGAGCTTCTTCCCGGTGATGTTCTTCTTCATCGCCTTCATCATCGGCCTGGGCGCGGGCGCCTCGGTGCTCATTGGCCAGGCCTGGGGCGCGCGCGACGTGGCCAAGGCCAAGGCCGTGGCCGGCACCACGCTCACTGTGGGCGTGCTCATGGGCCTGGTGATCGCAGTGTTCGGCGGCGCCTTCACCACGCCGATGCTGGCCGCACTGGGCACGCCGCCCGATGTGCTGGCCGACTCCACGCGCTACGCCCGCATCATGCTGATCGCGATGCCGGGCGTGTTCGTGTTCCTGCTCGCCACGGCCATGCTGCGCGGCGTGGGCGACACCGTCACGCCGCTGCTCACGCTGGTGATCTCGACGCTGATCGGGCTGGTGGTCACGCCCGCGCTCATCCGCGGCTGGGGCGGCCTGCCGCAGCTTGGCGTGGCCAGCGGTGCGTGGGCCTCGGTGCTGTCCTTCGCGGTGGCGACCACCTGGCTCGGCTTCCGGCTGCACAGCCGCAAGAGCCCGCTCGCGCCCGACGCAGCATTCGTGCGCAACCTGCGCATCCAGCCGCACCTGCTGAAGGCGGTGCTGAAGATCGGCGTACCCACGGGCGTGCAGATGATCGTGGTCGCTCTGGCCGAGGTGGTGCTGCTGTCGATGGTCAACAGCTACGGCTCGAGCGCCACAGCGGCCTACGGCGCGGTGAACCAGGTGGTGGCGTACGTGCAGTTCCCGGCCATCTCGATCGCCATCGCCGCGTCGATCCTCGGCGCGCAGGCCATCGGAGCGGGCCGCGCCGACCGGCTCGGCGCCATCGCCAAGACGGCGCTGCTGATGAATCTCGTGCTGACCGGCGGCCTCGTGCTGCTGGGCTACCTGTTCTCGCGCCACCTGATGGCCTTCTTCATCACCAGCGCGCCGGTGCTCGAGATCGCACAGACGCTGCTGCACATCATGCTGTGGAGCCTGGTGATCTTCGGCATGGCCGCGGCGCTGTCGGGGATCATGCGCGCCAGCGGCTCGGTGCTGGTGCCTACGTTGATCTCCATCCTCTGCATCCTCGGAATAGAAGTGCCGGTGGCCTGGCTCATGAGCCATCGCATCGGCCTGAACGGCATCTGGATCGCCTACCCGGTGACCTTCGGCGCGATGCTGCTGCTGCAGACCGCGTACTACCAGCTGGTGTGGCGCAAGAAGGGAATCCGCCGGCTGGTATAGCCGCCGGCGGCGGATCACTCCCCGTCGAAGGCCCTCTGCACCGTGGCGATGTCGAGCTTGACCATCTTCATCATCGCCTGCATTGCGCGGGCCGCCTTGGCCGGGTCCTTGTCCTGGAACATGCGGATCATCGGCATGGGCGCGACCTGCCAGGACACGCCGTAGCGGTCGGTGAGCCAGCCACACTGCACCGGCTGGCCGCCGCCTTCGAGCAGCTTCTCCCAGTAGTAGTCGACCTCCGCCTGGGTCTCGCATTTCACGAGCATCGAGATGGCGGGGGTGAACTTGTACTCCGGCCCTCCGTTGAGCACCATGAACTCCTGCCCTTCGAGTTCGAAGGTTGCGGTGAGCACCGAGCCCTTCTTGGCGGGGTTGACGTCGCCCCAGAGYAGCTTGTCGGTCACGCGCGAGTTCGGAAAGATCGCGGTGTAGAAATTCAGCGCGTCTTCGCCGTTGCCATCGAACCAGAGGCAGGGAACGATCTTTTGCATGGGATCTCCTTCGCTTGAATGATGAACCAGAGAGTTCAGTATCAAATCGGCAGGAGGGCGTTGTCAACCCGTGCGGCGCCTGTCAGCGGGAAGTTCCCATCGAGGCTCGGGCACCCACGCCGAACGCTTGCCGCCAGCGGAATGCCTCGGCCGCATTGACCGCGCCCTGCGGTGCCCTGCCCTGGAAAATCTCCGCCAGCTGCGACACGGTCTCCATGGCCTGGTGCTCCACGGCCGGCGGCGTGAGTCCGCCGATGTGCGGCGTGGCGATCACGCGCGGGTGCGCCGCCACGCGCAGCGACGGCATCTGGTCGGGTGCACGGCCCACGTCCAGCGCGCAGCCGGCAATGACTCCTGCATCGAGCGCAGCGAGCAGCGCGTCTTCATCCACGAGATCGCCGCGCGATGCATTGATGAAGAAGGCATGGGGCTGCATCGCTGCGAAGGCTGCGGCATTCATCATGTTCTCGGTCTCCCCGGTGGCGGCTGCGAGGCAGGCCACGAAGTCGGCTTGCGCCAGCAGCGCTTCGAGCGTCGCCTGTGCGAACTCGGCCCGGCCGGTTGCGGTGTGCGGGTCGTGCACGACGATGCGCATGCCCAGCGCCAGCGCGATGTCGCACAGGTAGCGGCCGATCTGCCCGTAGCCGATCACGCCCAGCGTGCTGCCACGCAGTTCGCGACCCATTGCCGATGCCACGGTCCGGCCTGCGTGGTAGCCCTCGGACGACGCGCTGATGTGCCGCCCCAGGTCGATCATTGCGCCCACGATCCACTCGGCCACCGCGGGAACGAACCCCGCGCTCGCCCGCGTGACCAGCACACCATGCCGGCTGGCCGACGCCACGTCGATGTTGCGGATGTCGATGGCGCAGCGCACGAAGGCTTTCAACTGCGGCAGCGCGGCGAACAGCGCCTCGTCGCCCGCCGTCTGGCGGTAGGAAACGATGGCGTCGCAGTCCTGTGCCTGTTCGGCCAGGTCGGCCGACGAAAGATCGGTGTCCGTGGGGTTGAAGCGCACCTGCGCGATGGCCTGCAAGGCGGCAGAGGCCCGGTCGCCGAAATAGTGCGCGAGCTTGCTCTGCGGATGGCTGACGAAAACCGTGGTCATGAAAAAAGCACCTGTCCGGCTGGCGACTCTCCGCGCAGCGGCGCTGCGACCGAATCGCGTGCCACCAGCGTGGGCGCAAAGACAAACTCCTGCGCCGGCAGCGACGGGTCCGACAGCCGGTTCATCACGCGCTCCACCATCACCTGCGCCATCTCGGGTACGGGCACGCGCACCGAAGTCATGGCGGGATACATCAGCGTCGATAGAAACACGTTGTCGATGCCGATGACCGACACGTCCTGCGGCACGGCAAGCCCGGCATCGCGAAAACCCGCCATCAGGCCGAAGGCCAGCAGGTCGTTCACGCCGATCACGCCGGTCGGGCGCTGTTTCGACTTCGCCATCAGCACCGCCTGCGTGCGGCCCATTTCGCTCATCATCGAATCGCCGTACTCGTCGACCGGCAGGCCTTCGACCACCTGGGCGCTGCCTTCGAGGCCCGCAGTCCGGACGGCAGCGAGGAAGCCGTCGACCTTTTCGCTGCGGCTCATGGTGCGTCCGGAGGGCGTGACGAACGCCAGCCGCAGATGTCCCTGCTCGATCAGGTGCTGGGTGGCGAGGCGCGAGGTCTCGAAGTTGTCGACGGTCACGTGGTCGATGACCGAGGCCATGCCCGGCGTGGCGCGCCGGTCGTAGCTGACCACCACCAGCCCGTCCTCGGCGGCGGCCTCGACGTGCTGCTCGTCGAGCAGCGACGAGATGATGATCACGCCGCGCACGCCGTGCGCCATCAGGTCCTCGAAGAAATGCGCTTCCTTCGCGGCGTCGCGGTAGGTGTTGCCGATCATGATCCGGAAGCCGTAGCGCTCCTGCGCCAGCGTTTCGACTTCGCGCGCGATGAAGCCGTACATGGGGTTGGCCATCGACGGCACCAGCAGGCCGATCAGCGGCGTGTGCCCGGTCTTGAGCTGCCGCGCCGAGGTGTTGGGCCGGTATTTCAGATCGCGGATGGCGGCCTCGACACGCGCCAGCGTTTCCTTGGCCATGCGATCGATGCGTCCGTTCATCACGTTCGATACGGTGCTGTTCGAAACGCCTGCCCGCCGAGCCACGTCGCTGATTCTGCTCATGGCATCTCCCCCTTCTGTCTTATGTTTTTCGAGTCGCTCCCCCGCGTGCATCGGCGGCCACGCGGAACATGCCGGCACTTCCGCCAACGCACAACGAAGGTAACGGACTTCGCCGAGTCCCGCCTCCGTACCCGCCCTAGTTATTTCTCGGTGGCCGGCCTGGCCGCAGGCTCCGCACCGATCATCAGCCAGGCACTCGCCGCGCTCAGCACGGCCAGCCCCGCGCTCAGCAGCATCACCCAGCGAAAGCCCGCCACGAAGGATTCGGCCACGGCCCTCTTGAGGGCTGCCGCCGTGGCCGCATCCACGCCCGGCGGCAGCGCCGCGCCCGCCAGCTTGCTGCGCTCGCCTTCGAGAAAAGCCGCCACCTGCGCCGAAGCGCCCATGCCCCGCAGATGCTCTTCCAGCGCGACGTCGAAGGCCCAGGCCATGATTGCGCCGAACACCGCAATCGCCAGCACCGCCGCCGCACGCGACATGGCGTTGTTCACGCCCGAAGCCACGCCCGCCAGGTCCGGCCCGACCGCGTTCATGACGGTGGTGGTCAACGGCGCCACCGTCACCGTCATGCCGAAGCCAAGCACCGCCACCGCCGGCAGGAAGCCGCTCCAGTAGCTCGCGCCGACGCCCGGCACGGCAAAGAGCGCAAAGCCGACCGCCGCAATCGAAGGCCCGATGACCAGCGGCAAACGCGGCCCGAAGCGGTCGACCAACTGTCCGGCCCAGCGCGAGAGCGCGAACATGGTGAAGATGAAAGGCAGCAGCGCCGCGCCCGCCACGGTGGCCGAGTAGCCCTGCACCTGGATCAGGTTGAGCGGAAAGAAGTACAGCCCGCCGCCCAGCGCCGCATAAAGCAGCAGGGTCAGCAGATTCGCGCCGCTGAAGTTGCCGATGCGCAGCAAGGTCAGCGGCAGCATCGGCGTGCGCACCTTGCGCTCGGCGGCGATGAAGCCCGCGCTGCCCAGCACACCCAGGGCCAGCGCCCCGAGCACGGCCGGCGAACCCCAGCCTTGCGTGGGCGCCTCGATGAAGGCGTAGACGACGCCGCCAAGCCCGGCCGTCGCCAGCAGCGCGCCCCAGAAGTCCAGCCTGCCGGTGGCCGATGCGCCGCGGCTCTCGGGCACGTGGCGCCACACGATCCACAGCACCAGCAGCGCCATCGGTACGTTGATGAAAAAGGCCCAGGTCCACGAGAAGTGATCGACCAGGAAGCCGCCCAGCACCGGCCCCACCGCCGCCGTGATGCCGCTGAAGCCTGACCATGTGCCGATGGCCTTGCCGCGCTCCTTCTCGGGAAACGACGCGCTGATCAGCGCCAGGCTGCCCGGCACCAGCAGCGCGCCGCCGATGCCCTGCACCGCCCGCGCGGCAATGAGCTGCTGCACGGTGGCCGCGAGCCCGCAGGCCACCGAAGAGAGCGCGAAGATGCCAACGCCGATCGCGAAGATGCGCCGCCGGCCATAGCGATCGCCCAGTGCGCCGCCCACGAGCAGCAGTGCCGCCAGCAGCAAGGCATACGACTCGACCACCCATTGCGCCTGGAACGCCGTGGCCTGCAGCTCGGCCTGGATGGCCGGCAGCGCCACGTTGACCACCGTGCCGTCGATGAAGGCCATGCTCGACCCCACGACGGCCGCGGCCAGCACCCAGGGCTTGGAAGCCTCGGGACAGGTCCCCTCTTCCGCCCGCGCGCCATGCAGGATCAACGTGTCGTCGCAGGGAGCCTTGCCGATCTGTGCCATGGGATCTCCGTCGATTGGATTCCGTTTTGCTCCCTCCCCCTCTGGGGGAAGGTTGGGATGGGGGCTGCCCGCACGATACGCCATGCTCGATCGACCGCCGTCGCGCCCCAACCCCAGCCGTCCCCCGGAGGGGGAGGGAGAAAGACGAGGTCAGGTCGTCGCGCAGGCGGTGGCCGACGGATTCGCGCGCGCCGCATTCACGCTGCGCGCCATCGCTGCGGCCGCCGCCGACGCCACGCGCTGCGCCCCTTGCGCCACCGCGTCCATCCCGGTACCCACGGCCTCGCCGAGGTCCAGCTGGCACACCACCGTGCGTGCCTCGTCCGAACGCCGCAGCGTCCAGCCGAAACTGGCATCGACGCGCCCGCCATCGACCGCGTCGAACTGCCGCAGCTGCACCGCGATGCGCCACACCGGCTGCGAGCCCTGCCGGCCGCCCTTGGTCACGTCCAGCGCGCCGAGCCGCCCGGCGATGCCGCTGGCCAGTGCATCGCGCAGCTCGTTCTCGAACGAAGAGGCCCAGCGGTGCTGCTCCAGCACCTCGACCTGCACGCTGCCGTTGGGCTGGCGCACCACCATCTGCGGCCGCGCGAAGCGCTCGGGCACGGCCACGGGCGCGAGCTCGATGTAGAGCGGCGCGGCGCTGCCGAGCGTCGAAGGCGCAGCCTCGGCGGCGGCCACCGGGCTGGCCAGCGTGTAGTAGCTGTCGGGCTTGCTGGCGCAGCCCGCGAGCAGGGCCGCCAGCGCGAGGAAGGCTAGGTTCTTCTTCATTTCCTGTCGTCCGGTTTGCCGCGCAGCAGCGACTCGGGATGGCGTTCGAGGTAGTCGGTCAGCACGCGCACCGAGCCCGCGGCGCGCGTCAGCTCCTGCAGCGTCTGGCGCATGTCCTGCTGCAGCGGCGAGTCGTCGGCCAGCGTGCGCTCGGCCGAGCTCACGGTCTTGCGCACGTCCTTCATGGCCGCGGCCAGCTCGGGCGTGACGTCGTTGTTGATGCGGTTCACCGTCTGCTCGGTGGTCGTCAGCGTCTTGTTGAGCGCCGCGAGCGTGGTGCGCAGGTCGCCCGCGATCTGCTCATACGGCACCTTGTTGAGCTTGGTCGCGATTTCCTGCACCTGCGACTGAATCTCGTCGAGGCTGTTGGCCACGGTGGGCAGCTCGACCGGATTCTTCGTCAGGTCGATCTTGACCGGCGGCGCCTTCGGGAAGAAGTCGAGCGCCACGTAGACCTGCCCCGTCAGCAGGTTGCCGTTGCGCAGCTGGGCGCGCAGGCCCTTCTCGGCCAGGAAGCGCAGCCGCTCCTGCTGGGTGGCGCGCGATTCGGTGCCGCTCTCGCCGGCGCGGCGGCGCAGCCGGTCGGGGTAGACCTGCACCAGCACCGGCATGCGGAACTCGCGCTCGGCACGGTCGAACTCGACGCCGATCGATTTGACCTCGCCGATCACCACGCCGCGGAAATCCACCGGCGCACCCGGCGTCAGGCCGCGCAGCGACTGGTTGAAGTACATCAGCAGCGGTTGCGAAGGCCCGTCGGGCTCCTTCATGGCGGCGGCTTCGTCCTGCGCCAGCGCGAAGGCGGCATTCTCCTTCGCGACCGGGCCCATCGTGTCGTCGGGCGCCTGGAAGGCGATGCCGCCGAGCAGGATGGTCGCCAGCGACTGCGTGCGCAGCGTGAAGCCGCTGGCGCTGAGCTGCGCGTCGATGCCGCTGGCCTGCCAGAAGCGCGTGTTCATGCCCACGAACTTGTCGTAGGGCGAGTTCACGAAGACGCGCATGGTCACGCCGCGCCCATCGCCATCGAGTTCGTAGGCCGCCACCTGCCCTACCTTGATGCGCCTGAAGTACACCGGCGAGCCCACGTCTAGCGAGCCCACGTCGTTGGCGCGCAGCAGGAACTGCTTGCCCGAGTCGTCGCGCGTGACGATGGGCGGGGTTTCGAGCCCGGTGAACTCGCCCGCGGTGTCTTCCGACACGCCCGCGTCGGCGCCGATGTAAGCGCCCGACAGCAAGGTGTTGAGCCCCGAGATGCCCGAGGTGTCGAGCCGGGGCCGCACCACCCAGAAGCGCGAGTCCGCGGCGGTGAAGCCCTTGGCGTCCTTGTTGAACTGCACCAGCACGCGCACGTGCGAGCGGTCGCGCGCCAGCCGCAGATGGGTGACGAGGCCGATCTGCACGTCCTTGTACTTCACGGCGGTCTTGCCGGCCTCCAGCCCCTCGGCCGTCTTGAAGGTCAGCACCACCTCGGGCCCGCGCTCCAGCAGGATGCGTGCGACCAGCGTGATGCCGACCAGCGCAGCCACGATGGGAATCAGCCAGATCAGCGAGGGCAGCCATTCGCGCCGGCGCACCACGCGCGGCCTGGGCAGCGCGGGCGGGGGCGTCGGTTTGTCCTGGGGTTGGTCTTCTTCACTCATGCTGGTTTCTCGTCTCTGATTTCATGTCCCTGTGCCACTTCGCTGTCCCACGTGAGCTTCGGGTCGAAGCTCAGCGAGGCCAGCATGGTCAGCACCACCACCGACCCGAAGGCCGCGATGCCCACGCCCGCGGTGATGACCGCGAAACCCTGGATCTGCACCAGCCCGGTCAGCAGCGACACCACGAACACGTCGAGCATCGACCAGCGGCCGATGACCTCGATGATGTGATACAGCTTCGCCCGCTCGCGCCGGCGCCAGGTACTGCCGCGCTGCGCCAGCACCACGAGCAGGAAAAGCACCGCCAGCTTGAACAGCGGCACCAGGAAGCTCGCGATGAATACGATGGCCGCGAGGCCGTAGGCGCCCGATACCCAGAAATAGATCACCCCGCTCAGGATGGTGTCGTTCTGCGTGCCGAACAGCGTGCGCGTGATCATCACCGGCAGCAGGTTGGCCGGGATGTACATCATGCACGCCGCGATCAGCAGGGCCCAGGTGCGGTTCAGGCTCTGCGGCTTGCGCGTGTGCAGGCGCGTGCCGCAGCGGCCGCAGGCCTCGCCCTCTTGGGCCCCCTTCCAGACGGCGGCGCAGTGTGGGCAGGCCGTGAGGCCGAGCGAGGCGGCGGTGGGGACATGCGCGTCTTCGTCGTGGAGGTCGTGAGCATCGTCGGCCTCGCGGGGTTCGCGCGGCCACGGGAAGGCGAACAGCTTCATGATGCCGGCGCTCCTTCATCCTGCGCCTCGCCCTTCGGTCGAAACGTCATTTCCCAGAACGCGCCGGGGTTGAACGACAGCACCACCGTCAGCATGACCGTGAGCGCCATGAAGGCCCATAGCGCCGCGCCCGGCACCACGGTCGCCATGCTGGAGAGCTTGACGATGGCCACCAGCACGCCGAGCAGGAACACTTCGATCATTCCCCAGGGCCGCAGCGACTGCATCAGCCGCACCAGCAGCGCGAAGCCCCCGGGCCGGCGCTCGCGACTCAGCGGAACCAGCAGGTACGCGAGGATGCACAGCTGCAGGAAGGGAAAAAGAATGGTCGTGGCCAGCACCAGCAGCGCCACCACCGACATGCCCTCGGCGCCCAGCGCCACCACCGCGCCGGCCAGCGTGGTCTGGCTGCGCAGGCCCTGAAGCTCGATCTCGACGATGGGAAACAGGTTCGCGATGGCGAACATGATCAGGCAGGCCACCGTCAGCGGGAGAATGCGGCGCTCCTGCCGGCCGGGGTGCCGGTCGAGCTCGGTGCCGCAGCGCGGACAGTGCGCCACGTCGCGCGGCTGCAGCGGCGTGCGGCTGTAGACCGCATCGCAACCCGGGCAGACCACGGTGTCAGGTACTTCCGTCATAGGTGAGTACCCTAACTCATTCAGCCGCCGGGGCCTGGGATTGAAACCAATTAACCGCCCTCGCCCGGCCTTACGTCCTGAGGCGCAGGGTGCTGAAAACCGCCGCCACCGCGGCACAGCTGGCTGCCAGCACCAGCGCCACCACCGGGCCATGCCCCCCGTGCGGGCTCCAGACACTGAAGACGCCCGCCAGCACCACCGCCCCCAGCGTCTGCCCGGTCAGCCGGGCCGTGCCCAGCATGCCGCTGGCCGCGCCGCTGCGGTGCGCGGGCGGAGAGGTCACGATGGTGTGGTTGTTGGGCGACTGGAACAGTCCGAAGCCCAGCCCGCACAGCGCCATGCGCCAGGCGATGTCGGCATCGCCCGGGTGCGCAGGCAGCGCCGCCAGCAGCGCCAGGCCGCTGGCCAGCAGGCCCAGCCCGATGCCGCCCAGCAGCCCGTCGGGGTAGCGGCCGATCAGGCGCCCGGCGATGGGCGCCATCACCACGATGGCCAGCGGCCATGCCGTGATCAGCAGCCCGGCCTCGATGTGGCTGCGCCCGTACACGTCCAGCAGCAGGAATGGCAGCGCGATGTAGGCCAGCATCTGAGCGCAGAACGCGGCGACCGAGGTGCCCATCGACAGCGCGAACACCGGAATGCGCAGCAGGTCGATGGGGAACAGCGGCACTGCCTGCCTGCGCTGGCGCTGCAGGTAGATGAAGCCGACCACCACCCCGGCCAGCAGGATGCCCCAGGCCGAGGCCTGCGAACCGCCAGCGCCCTGCACCGCCCCCTCGCGCACGCCGAGCCGGTCCACACCGAGGAACACGAGCGAGAACATCAGCACGTTGAGCGCCACGTCGACCGGCGAGAACCGCAGCCCCGCAGCCGGCGCCACGCGGTTGAACGGCAGCGCCCGCATGCCCAGCGCGAAGGTGACGATGCCCAGCGGCACGTTGATGGCGAAGAGCCACGGCCACGAGGCCACCGACAGGATGGCCGCAGCCACCGAAGGCCCGGCCACGGAAGACGTCGCGACCACCAGCGAGTTGATGGCCATGCCCTTGCCCAGCTGCGCCGACGGATACGTCAGCCGCACCAGCGCCGCGTTCACGCTCATGATGCCGGCGGCGCCCAGCCCCTGGAAGGCACGTGCGGCGATCAGCGTGCCGAGCGAATTGGCAAACGTGGCGGCCAGCGACGACAGCGCGAACACCGCCATGCCCACGAGGTACACGCGCCGGTAGCCCACGAGATCGCCCAGCGAAGCCAGCGGCAGCAGCATCACCAGCGTCGCGATCTGGTACGCATTGACCACCCAGATCGCCTGGGACGGGCTGGCCTGCAGCTCACGCGCGATGCCCGGCAGTGCGAGGTTGACGATGGTGCCGTCGAGCACCGCCACGATCAGCCCGAGGATGATGACCAGCATTGCCCAGCCGCGCTCCGGCAGGGCCAGCCCGTCCAAGGGTTTGCGGGCTGCATCGTCGTGGTCTTCGGCCACCGGGAGCCCGGCGCCTGCGCGTACCGTGTTCATCAGGCCCGCTGCGCCCTGCGCGCCTGTTCGGAGCCCACGCCGCCCAGCGTGAGCCAGGTCAGCACCAGTGCGATGAGCGCGCCACCGGCCATGCCGGCCACCATCGGCAGCGGCCGGCCGTCGGTGAAAAAGCCCACCACCGCCATCGCCAGTGCGCCCGTCAGCATCTGCAGCGTACCGAGCAGCGCCGAGGCGGTGCCTGCGATCGCGCCGTGCTTCTCGAGCGCCAGCACGCCGGTGGTCGGGATCACCAGTCCCATGAAGCCCGAGGCGATGAAGTACAGCACGATGAGCACCCAGAGGCTGTCGCCGCCCATCGCGAAGTAGGCGAACATCGCGAGCATTGCAACACCGCAGCACACCACGCCGAACTTCACGAGATTGACCAGCCCGTAGCGCTCGCCCAGCGAGCCGGTGAATTGCGAGGCCCCGATGAAGGCCGCCGCGTTCACGCCGAAGGCCACGCTGTAGAGCGCGGGCGACAGGCCGTAGTGGTCGATCATCACGAACGATGAATTCGCGAGGTAGGTGAAGAAGCCCGCCATCGCGAAGCTGCCGATGAACACCAGCCCGAGGTAGTGCGCGTCGCGCAGCAGCAGCCAGTAGGCTGACAACGCGCTGCCGAGGCTGCTCTCGACGCGTTCCGAGGCGGGGCGCGTTTCGTCGAGCAGCTTGACCATCATCGCGAGGCCCGCGACGGCCGCGACGGTCACGGCCCAGAACACGCCGCGCCAGCCCGCAACCGCGATCACCGCGCTGCCCGCGAGCGGCGCGAGGATTGGCGACACGCTGAACACCAGCATCAGCAGCGACATGAGCCGTGCGGCATCGGTGCCCGTGTGCAGGTCGCGCACCACCGCACGCGGGATCGCCATGCCGGCCGCGGCGCCCAGGCCCTGGACGAAGCGCAGCACGATCAGCGTCTGGATGTCGGTCGCCATCGCGCAGCCCACGCTGGCGAGCGCGAACAGCAGCAGCCCCGCATACAGCGGCGGCTTGCGGCCCACCATGTCGGAGATCGGCCCGTACAGCAGCTGGCCCGCGCCGAGCGACAGGAAGAAGGCCGTGAGGCTCATCTGCACGGCGCCGATGTCGGCGCGCAGGCTTTGTCCGATGGCGGGCAGCGCCGGCAGGTACATGTCGATGGCGAATGGCCCGATGGCCGAGAGCAGGCCCAGCAGCAGGGCCATCTTGAAGAAGGGGGAAGAACGCATTGAACCGATTGTCGTCAAGCACGGCAATCGCTGCAGGCGTGGGGTCTGCTTCTGGCCAGAGCTAATCCTGGCCAAAGAATCGCGCAGGCGCGAGGCTGCGAAGACTTCGCCCGGATGAACGGTTTCGACTTACTTGCCGGCGGGCCAGAACACCAGCGCGCGCAGTTCGATGCTGCGGCGAGGCGGCGCCTCGCGCGAACCGGTCGGGTCTTCGAACGCGGTGTGCGCGGTGAAGCGCGCCACGCCGTCTTCGCGCGAGTCGTAGATTTTCAGCAGCAGCGCCTCGTCGGGCCGCAGGCGCGGGAACCAGTACCACCGGTGGTTCGGGTTCCAGGTGAAGGAATAGATTTCGCCGACCTTGTCCGGATAGACGAGGTCGCTCGGCACCATGTCTTGCAGTGAAATGGAGCGTGTATCGCACAGCGCAAGCGGCAAGCGCTCGACCGTGGCCAGCGGGCGCCACAGGTTGATGATCGCGAAGCGCTGCTTCAGGCGTTCCTCGGCCTCTTCGGGGGGCAGATGGTCGCGCACGCGGCGCGGCGCGGAAACGAAAGTCTGATCGTTGTGCACGCGACGCACCGGCTCGCGCAGTTCGGCCGTGCGGCGCGAGCCTTGTGCGCTGTCACGCAGCGTGTGGTCGAACACGACGATCTTCTCGGCACCGGTGAGGTCGCGCAGCAAGGCCTCGGACTCGCGGTAGTAGATGTCGCGGATCGTTTCGTCACGCGAGAAATCGGCGAGCGCGCTGCGATGCGAAATCTGCGTGAAGCCGCTGCGGTCCAGCGTCAGTTCGTTCAGCGCCACCAGCGGGCGGCCATCGCGGATCGTCACGCGGCGCGGCTCCAGTTCGCCAGCCACCCAGGGCGTGCCCGGCGGCGGCTCGAAGGTGTAGCTCACGGGCCGGCCCTGGCCCGCCTTCAGGTAGTTGAGCTCCGCCACTACCGAAGGCAGCGTGGCTGCCAGCATCTGTCCGTTTGACCCAGCACTCATGCGATGCGACTCCTCGAAACGATTGCTCGAATGGCCGCGAGCCTGAAATGGGAAGAAAGCACAGAAGAAGTGATGACGAAGCTTGCGGCCACGGATGATCGCCAAGGCTATACCTGCACCCCGCGAATCAGAAGAATGCAAAGGGCATAACCTTGCTCGGCGGCTGGTCGGTGCCCCGCGCCGCTTGACGCTGCAGCAGGCTTCACTCCACGCGCCGCACCCGCTACCCTATCGCCTTTCCGGACCGCCCCACAACAACTCACAGCATCCGCTATCCAGGAAGGAGCATCACTCTTATGGCCCTCGCCCGCACGATCCACGCAGACCTCTTGCGCGTTTTCGTTCTCACGCTCGTGTCACTGTTCGCCATTCCCGCGGCAACGCTGGCCTTCACCGAATACGCGCTGCGTTCGCAGGATGCGGCGTTCCTGCAATCGATAGAGAAGCGCATCGCCGGCGATGCGCAGCTCTCGTCCAAGGACAAGGCCGAAGCCACCGATTTCTATCGCAGCCATCCGCTTTCCAGGGCCTGCGACGCCACCGCGCCGGAAGACAGGAACTTCCACGACAAGGTGTGCAGCCCCTACTCGATGCAATGGCAGTTCCACTGGGCCGACCGCGCCGCTGTCTGGACCATCGTGCTCGGTGCTGCGCTGCTCGCGGCGGCGCTGGTGCTGGGCGCGCTGGCCTTCGCCAACCGCGGGCTGCGCTACGCCAGCTTCGTCGCGGGTTGGCGGCTGATGACGGTGTCGAGCGCGCTTGAGGTCGTGCTGCAGAGCGCGATGCTGGTGTGGCTGTCGTTCTGGCTCACGGCCTATTTCTGGCAGAGCTACTACGTCAAGCTGATCGCGCTGGCGGGCATCATGGCCGGGGCCGCGGTGTTCTACGCGATCTACACGCTGTTCAAGAAGCTGCCCTGGGGCAACGAGATCGAGGGCGAGCTGATCGCGCAGGCGGACGCACCGCGCCTGTGGGAGCGCATCCGCCAGCTGGCAGGCCGCGTGAAGACGGCGCCACCCGACCAGATCGTGGCCGGCATCGACACCAATTTCTTCGTGACCGAGGCACCGTGCGAAGTCAGGGGCCGCACCCTGCAGGGCCGCACGCTGTTCGTCAGCCTTCCGCTGCTGCGCGTGCTCGACCAGGCCGAGGCCGATGCGGTGCTCGCGCACGAGCTGGCGCACCTGGGCGGCGGCGACACCCGCAGCAGCGCGGCGCTCGGCCCCAAGCTGCTGCAGTTCGACCAGTACACCTGGAAGATGCGCAGCGGCGGCCTCACCATCGTGGCGCACTACCTGCTGCGGCTGTACCGCATGATCTTCGCGTTCGCCCTGGCGCGAGACAGCCGCGAGCGCGAATACAAGGCCGACCGCGTGGCCGCCGGCCTCACGGCGCCGCAGGCCATCGTGCAGTCGCTCATCAAGATCTCCGCCTATGCGAGCTACCGCAACGACGTCGAGCACAAGCTGTTCGCGCAGAACCGCGAGCATGACGGCGCACTGGGCATCGCCCGCTTCGTGGCGGACGGCCTGCCGCCCTACGCCAGCTCCGAAGCGTTCATCGAGGCGATGAAGACCGCCGACGTGCCGCACCCCTACGACAGCCACCCTCCGCTGCTGGAGCGCATGCGCAACGTCGGCCACCACGTGCCCGAGAGCGCCTACGGCGCCATCGTCGCGACCGCACCGCAAGCCTCGTGGGCCGACGACATCGAGACCGCCCCCGCCATCGAGCAACGCCTGTGGAGCGACTACGAGCAGCGCTTCGTGCAGAACCACGAGCTGAGCCTGGCCTACCGCTACGAGCCGGCCACCGAGGAAGAGCGTGCCATCGTGCTGCGGCACTTTCCACCGGTCGGCTTCGCGCTGAAGAACGGCGACCGCATCGACATCACCTATGCCGGCATGCACCCCAGTGCCGACGGCGGCTCGACGATCGCGTGGGACGAGGTCAAGGGCCTGACCTACAAGGACGGCAGCTTCGGCGACACGCTCATCGTCACCCACCACGACAAGGGCATGCTGGGCGCGCGCACCACCAAGGTGAAGCTCGCGGGCCTGGGCAAGCAGAAGGAAAACTTCAAGGCCGCCACCGGGCACTACTGGCAGCGGCACCAGATCATGAGGGCGCAGCAAAAGCAGCAGGAACAGCAGCCTTGACACCCCGGCGGCAATGCCCGCCCTTCCCCCTTCCCGACCAGCTCCATAAAACCATCCAACACCGGAGACACCCATGAATACCGTCGAACAAAGAGCCATCTCCAAGATCAGCTGGCGGCTCCTGCCGCTGCTGATGATCAGCTACTTCATCGCCTACCTCGATCGCGTGAACCTCGGCTTTGCAGGCGCGGCCATGTCCAAGGACCTGGGCTTCACCGCCGCCGTGTTCGGCAGCGCGGCTGGCATCTTCTTCCTGGCCTACTTCCTGTTCGAGGTGCCAAGCAACCTGGCGCTGGAGCGTTTCGGCGCGCGCCGCTGGATCGCCCGCATCATGTTCAGCTGGGGCATCCTCTCGGCGGCCCAGGCATGGGTGGGCGGCTCGACCAGCTTCAACATCGTGCGATTCCTGCTGGGCATTGCGGAGGCCGGCTTCTTTCCGGGCGTCATCTTCTACATCACGCTGTGGTTCCCGGCGGCGTACCGCGCGCGCATCGTCGGCTGGTTCATGTTCGCCATTCCGATCTCGACCGTGATCGGCTCGCCGATCTCGGGCTACATCCTGAACATGGACGGCATCGGCGGCATGCATGGCTGGCAGTGGCTGTTCATCCTGGAGGCGCTTCCTTCGCTGATCCTGACCTTCTTCGTGCTGATGTACCTGCCCGACGGCCCGAAGGATGCCAAGTGGCTCACCAAGGAAGAGCACAGCTGGCTGGAACAGACACTCGACACGGAGCGCCGCAACCGCGAGGCGATCAACCCGATCTCGTGGAAGCAGTCGCTGCTGAACCCGCGCGTGATCGGGCTGGGCTTCGTCTACATGGGCATCACCGTGCCGCTGTACGGCCTGAGCTTCTTCCTGCCGCAGATCATCAAGGGCTTCGGCGGGCTGAGCAACGTGGAGATCGGCTTCATCAACGCCTTCCCGTACCTGGTCGGCGCCATCGCCATGCTGTTCTGGACGCGTGCCTCCGACGCGCGCAAGGAACGCAAGTGGTTCCTGCTGATTCCGCTGGCCTGCATCTTCATCGGCCTGGTGCTGGCCGCCCAGACCAGCGCGCCCATTTCGAAGATGGCCGCCGTGACGCTCGCCGCCTTCGGCATCTTCAGCGCACTGCCCACCTTCTGGACCCTGCCCACCGCCATCCTGAGCGGTACGGCGGCTGCGGCGGGCATTGCGTGGATCAACTCCATCGGCAACCTGGGCGGCTATATCGGCCCGACGATCTTCGGCGCGCTGAAAGACAGGATGGGCAACGACATCTACGCGGTGATCTTTCTGGCGCTGCTGTCTGCGGTGGCGTTCGGGCTGGTGCTGATCATCGGGCACGACGCGCGCACGGAGCAGGCGGCGCTGCCCGGGCAGGCCTGATACGGGTTAGCCCCAACATTTCGGTCCCATTGATCTGTGCGATTTTTCACGCCTAGTTCGTACAAAACGTCATCCGAATGTGAACTCTGATCGTTTTTTAAGAGCGCCCGTTGAATGACGCATTTCTTCGATGTCTTTGCTTAGAAAGAACCCCATGAAGACCAAGCAGCTCATCCTCTCCAGCATCCTCGCGTTCGCCGGCCTCGCCATGCTGGCACCGAGCATCGCCTCGGCAGCGCCGTACCACCCCAAGAAGCACAAGGTGTGCAAGTGGGATGCACGTCATCACCACCGTGTTTGCCACTGGGTGCGTTGATTCTGTCGGTGCAGACCGCTCCAGGAAGCCCGCTGATGCGGGCTTTTTCTTGGGCGAACGTCGATGGAGTAGCAGTGTGGTCATGGCGATGATTCCTGAAGGAGGCATGTGACCGGTCAACCGGCCGTGCGCGCGGCTTCGGCTTCAGGTGGCGATGCACTCCAGCCGCAGGCCAGCGCCATCAGCGCGAGCAGCGAGGCAGCCACGCCATAGATCCACGGCGGCGACGCGACCGGCAGCAGCAGGCCCGCGATCAGCGGCCCGGTGCCGGCGCCGATGTCGCGCCACACGGAGCGGGCCGCCAGCGCCTGCAAACGCTCCGGCCCCGGCGTGCGGCGGGCCACGATGGGCGGCAACAGCGGCAGCTGCAGGGCGCGCAGCACCACGATCAGCGCCGCGCAGCTCCACAGCCAGCCGAGGCCGAAGCCCACGAGCGCGATGGCGGTGACGAGCGACAGGCTCACAAGCAGGCGCTCGGCGCCGAAATGCTCTGCCATGCGCCCGCCCACCGGGCTCAGCAGAATCTCCGCGAGGTAGCGCAACGCCATCAGTACGCCGGCGACGATCACGGCGCCGCCCGGCAGCAGGTCCTTGCCCAGGTAAGAGAGGCCGACGATGAAGAGCCCGTCGAGCGTCAGCCCTTCCATGAACGACCAGCCGTCCAGGCTGTTGGGCAGCTTGAAGCGCTTCGCCGGCCTGGTCACGGGATGCGGCGCCGCCGGAAGCCGCCGCGTGACGCACCACGCAAGCAGCGAGAACACCGCGAGGATGCCGAAGATCGCGCGCGGCCCCGTCCAGTGCGCCAGCAACGCGCCCAGCGGCAGCGCGAGCACCGGCCCCACCGCAATGAAGGCGCGCGAACGCCCGTTGCGCCGCGCGGCACCCACCGGGTCGGCCGTGGCCAGCGCCTGCGTCGACAGGTTCAGCGCCGCGAAGCACAGGCCCCACATCAGCCGCAGCGGCAGCAGCGCCCAGAAGCCCGAAAGCGTGGCGTAGCCCAAGCCGCACACGGCAGCCGCCACCACCGCAATGGTGCAGGTCAGCCGGTCGCCGTTGCGGGCGTAGAAGCGCGCGACGAAACCATAGCCGGCGATGCGCACCAGGCGGTTGGCCGCGAGCAGCATGCCGGTCTCGGCAAGCGTCACGCCGAACTGGCTGGCGTACATCGGCAGCAGCAGGTAGAGCACCACGTCGGCCGGCAGTGAAAGGCCGAGAGCCATCGCCGCGTGGCGGGAATTCAGGTCGGTGGACGTGGGGCTGGAAGCGGGTCGGGTGCGAGACATCGAGCGCTGATGGTGCGCCGCCGCCTGCCCCGCCGACAAACGACATTAACGCCCGTCATGCGTGAGAAAATTGCACGCATGCCGCTTCGAGAGCCTCCCCTCAACGCCGTGCGCGCCTTTACCGCCGCGGCACGTCACCTGAGCTTCACGCGTGCGGCGCTCGAGCTGCACGTCACGCACAGCGCGGTGAGCCGGCAGATCAAGAGCCTGGAGGAGTTCCTTGGCATCTCGCTGTTCGAGCGCCGCATCCGGCAGGTGGCGCTGACTGCCGAGGGACAGCAGTTCTTCGCGGAGGTGGAGCCAGCGCTTGCACAGATCGGCGCGGCGGCGCGGGCGCTGCAGTCGCGGGAGGCGGCCCGCGCGGTGCGGATCAACGTGCGCCCTTCTTTCGCGGTGCGCTGGCTCATTCCACGCCTGCCCTCCTTCGTCGAGCGCCACCCCGACATCGAGCCGCAAGTCGTCACCAGCACCGTCATGCCCGAACAGGCCGTCGGCAGCTTCGACATCGCGGTGCGTCGCGGCCTGGAAGGCTGGCCGTCCTCGATGGGGGTGCAGCCCTTTCTCGAAGACGAGGTGCTGGTGGTCGGTGCGCCCTCGCTGTTCAAGGCCCATCCGTTGGACGACCTGCGCGCGCTCGCCTCACACGTGCTGCTGTCGGCCAGGACCCGCAAGGACGACTGGGACGACTGGAGGAAGCAGGTCGGCGCGCCGCGCGCGCGGCCGGCGGGCCGGCTGCAGTTCGACCACCTGCACTTCGTGCTGCAGGCCGCGGTCGATGGGCTTGGCATTGCGCTGGCGCCGACATCGCTGGTGGCGCACGACCTGGCCTCGGGCCGCCTGCAGTCGCCGCTGCCCACGCTGCGCATGCCGCTGGAGCGGTACTACTACGGCCTGGCGCCCGATGCCGCGCCGGAAGCGGCGTACATGGCCGAATGGTTCGTGGAGATGCAGGCCCAGGGCGCGTAGTCGATCGGCGTGCGGCGGATGCTCGTGCGTCCGGAAACGGCCGGCGCCACGAGCTCGCCGCTCGCAAGATGAGTGCATGCCCCCTACATTCCTTCCCCCCTCCTTCCAGAACCTGGCCTGGTCCAACCTTGCCGCGCAGTCCGCCGAGCAACTGAGCCTTGCGGCCGTGCCACTGGTTGCCGTGCTGGCGCTCGGCGCAGGGCCGGGCGAAATCGGCTTTCTCGCGGCGGTGCAGACACTGCCCTTCCTGCTGGTCTCGATGCCCATGGGCCTGCTCGCGGACCGCATGTCGCGGCGGCAGCTGATGGTCTGGGCCGAGGGGCTGCGGGCGGTGTCGCTGCTCGTGTTGCTGGCGATGGTGTTCGCGTCGAAGCTCAGCATCGGCTGGCTGGCCGCGCTTGGTTTCCTGGGCGCGGTGGGCACCGTGGGCTTCAGCGTCGCGGCGCCCGCGCTGGTGCCGGCACTCGTGCCGCGTGAGGCGCTGGCCGTGGCCAACGGACGGCTCGAACTGGCGCGCAGCGCAGCATTCACCGCCGGCCCCGCGCTCGCGGGCTCACTGGTGGCGTGGGCCGGTGCGTCTGCCGCGTTCGTTCTGGCTGCGGTGCTGTCAGTGGCGGCCGTGGGCCTGCTGCTGCGATTGGGCGAGGTGCCCCGCGCACCCGCCTCCGGACGGCATCCGCTGCTCGAGGTGCGCGATGGCGCGCGCTTCGTCTGGCGGCACGAGATGCTGCGCCCGATGCTGATGACCGGCGCGGTCTTCAACATCTCGTGGTTCGTGCTGCAGGCCGGCTACGTGCCCTATGCGGTGCGGGTGCTTGGCCTGGGCGCGCAGGCGGTCGGCCTCACGCTGGCGATGTATGGCGCGGGCATGGTCGTCGGCGCGCTGCTGACGCCGCGCGCAGTGGCGTGCCTGGCGTTCGGCCGCGCGATCCAGGTCGGGCCCGCGGTCGCGGTTGTTGCAGCGGCGGCGATGGCGGCCACGCTCGTCGTACCGACCGCCGCGCTGGCCGCGCTCTCGTTCTTTCTGTTCGGCGCGGGTCCGATGGTGTGGGTCATTACCACGACCACGCTGCGCCAGAGCGTGACGGCAGCGACGATGCTGGGCCGGGTGTCGGCCGTGTTCCTCACGATCAATGCGGGGGCGCGGCCCATCGGCGCAGCACTGGGCGGCGTGGTCGGGGCCGCCTGGGGCGAGCCGGCCTGCCTGCTGCTGGCGCTCGCAGGGTTCGTGCTGCAGGCGGCGATCATCTTCGCGTCGCGCATTGCGGGGCTGCATCGGTTGCCGGTGCCGGTCACCTGAGCTGCGGGGAAGCGCCGCTAAAAAAGCGAAGCCATCCCGTTAGGCCGCGCATCCTCGATGTCGAGCATGCGCAGCTTGGTCAGCGCGCCGCCGCCGGCCGAGAAGCCGCCGGGCTTGTTGCCCGCCGCCAGAACCCGATGGCAAGGCACCACCGGCGCGAACGGGTTGTGGCCCATGGCCTGGCCCACGGCACGCGACAGGCCCTTGTCGCCCAGCTCCTCGGCGATCTCGCCATAGGTGCGCGTCTGCCCAGGTGGAATGCGCCGTGCGATCGCGTAGATGCGCTGGTGAAACTCAGACACGCCGCGCATGTCGAGTTCGATGTGGCCCAGGTCGTCGTGCACGCCTTGCAGCAGGCCCTGGATGGCGGTGATGGCGCGTTGCGCCGCCTCGCTCGGCGGCCCTTCGCTCAGTTCAGGGAAGCGTTGCTTCATCCGCGCCCGCGTGGCTGCCTCGCCCTTGTCGGCAGGCAGTTGCACGCCGACCAGTCCGCGCGGTCCCCAGGCCAAGGCGCACATGCCGATGGAAGTCTCGAACAAGGCAAACCCGGTCATGACGTCTCCTGCAGCGCATATGCAATGCGAGTGATGCCGAGCGACACCGCCGCGCCCATCGACAGCGCGAACGCGAGCCGCAGCGTGGGCTGTACGGGGACGGAGGAAGTGAGCGTCATCGACATCGAAACGGGCGGTCTGCCATTCTGTGCCCTCGGCAATTACCCTGAAAGCTGAGTATCTGAATTCCATTTTTCATGGCTGGCGCAAAGTACACGTTTTGGCAGACAATCGGCGCGCAAAGTTACCGAATGACACATGTGCCCTCGTCGCCGGAAGAACCGCATCTTTTGTGGGCGAGGACGGGCAGTGAATGCGAACGCGACTCTTGAGGGTCGACGAAGCCGCAGCGGCGTGTGATCGACATCCAAATTTAAACCGCCGTTGACGCGTATCTCATGCTGCTCCCTTTTCCCGTGCGCTTGCCGCGTGCCACGATGAATCCCCCGTCCGTCGCACTGACCAAGGGTTCGACCTCGCTCGGCCTGAGCAGGCTTACGCTGTCGGTTGAACCGTATGCCGTGATGGTGCTCGGCCATTCGATCTGAAACGAACCACGCACAAGTGGAAGACTCTGCGCACGCGATGCGCCCCTTCCCTTCTCGATTGCAGGACAACAACAAGTTGTCTCGGCGCTGGCGCATGAGGAGGTCGATCGTCATTGCGCGCTGCGTTCGCGCCGTGTGCTTGAGCCTGCTTGCCGCCGGCACGTTCAGCGCCGCCTGTGCGCAAAATTCGATCAAGGCGGTTGCAGCCTCCATCCAACAGGGCGTCGAGGTGATCCAGATCGATCTGGCGCAATCGCTCGCCGCCGTGCCCAGCGGGTTTTCAGTCCAGAGCCCCGCGCGCATCGCACTGGATTTCCCCGGCGTCGCAAGCGATGTCGGACGTGCGGCCATCGAAGTGAATCAACCCAACCTGCGCTCGATCAATGTGGTTCAGGCAGGCGAGCGCAGCCGGGTGGTATTGAATCTCAGGCAGCCGACGCCGTACAAGGCAGAGATACGAGGCAATTCGCTGCGGGTCACGCTGCAGACCGTTGCCGAGACACGGTCGCCGGAGACATCCGCATCGACAGACGCTGCAGTGGCGCCTGTTCGCGGCGGGCCGATCACGCTGAACTTCTCCAATGCCGACATCGAGGCCGTGGCCCGCACCATGGCGGTGGTCACCGGCCGCGACGTGGTGGTCGACCCGCGCGTCAAGGGCACGATGAACCTCGTCACCGACCGCGCGATCCAGCCGGCGGCCGCCTTCGACCAGTTTGCCGCGGCGCTGCGCCTGCGGGGCTTCGCGTTGGTGGAAGCCGACGGCCTCTACAAGGTGGTGCCCGAGGCCAGCGCCAAGCTGCAGAGCAGCACCGTCAACACCTCCATCAGCGCCACCGCGTCGAGCGGCGGCAACCAGATCGTCACGCAGATCTTCCGCCTCAACTACGAGTCGCCGAACAACCTGCTGCCGGTGCTGCGCCCGCTGATTCCGCCGAACAACACCATCAACGTGAATCCGGGCAACAACTCGCTCGTGATCACCGACTACGCCGACAACATGCGCCGGCTGGCGCGCATCATCGCCTCGCTCGACGTACCCAATGCGTCCGACGTCGAGATCATCCAGCTCAGGCACTCGATCGCCACCGACATGCTGCCGTTGATCACCCGTCTCGTCGACAGCGGCGGCTCGGGTGCGGCGGGCACCGCCGCACCGAACGCGGCCGCACCAGGCGCGACCGATACGTCGTTCCGCACCACGCTGCTGGCCGATCCGCGCAGCAACTCATTGATCCTGCGCGCGGCCAATCCGGCGCGCGTGGCGCTGGTGCGCACGCTGGTCGACAAGCTCGACCGCGCGCCCAGCGAAAGCAGCAACGGCGCGGCCGGCAACAT